>CAYPMA010000033.1:0-12118 GCA_964411685.1 uncultured bacterium | reverse complement strand
AAATGCTTCTTTAGAAGAAATAAAAAATTTTAAAGATAAGTTCAAGCTGAAAGAGGATGATTTTCTTATTGGCACAGCATGTTTTATGAGATCATGGAAAGGAATAGATGATTTTATAAAGACAGCAGATCTTTTGAGAAATAATAAGGCTATTAAATGGCTTATAATTGGCGGAGGTCATAGTGAGAAATACAAAAATATGGCAAAAGAATATAAGCTGGATAATCTGATTTTTACTGATCATATTGACAACCCATATCCTGCTATTGCTTCTTTAGATATTTTTATACTTTTAAGCACAGCCCATGAAGGCGTGTCGCAGGCAAGTTTGCAGGCAGCATATTTAGAAAAGCCATTGATCACTACTCCTACAGGAGGACTTTGTGAAGTATGCCTTGATGGTATAACCGGCCTGCAGGTCCCGGTTTTTTCTCCAGATAGAGTTGAAGAAGCTGTTACAAGGCTATATAATGATAAAAAATATAGAGATAGTTTAGCCAAAGCAGCAAAATCTCATGTCATGGAGAATTTTCTTTATGAAAAAATGTTATATGATATGGAAAGAATTTATTTCAGGTTAGTGAATAGATAGAAGCTTGTTTTCAAAATAAAAATGTTTTAGGATTTCTTCAAAAAATGTAAGGAAAGTGGATATGGAAAAAACAAAAAATGAAAATAGAAATAATGATCTTTATAAATTGATATATAAGGTTTATCAAAAAAGATATTTCATATTTATTTCATTTTTTTCATTGGTTTTAATTGTCTTAATGGCCGGTAAGGCTTTTATATATTTTGGAAAAGACAAGATGAATTTTTATGTTAACATTGAAAAATCCTTTAATGGCATTTTAAAGAAAGAAAAATTAGATCAAAATATTTCAGAGATTAAATCCCTGTTATCAAAAATAGAATATCTTCAGCCTAATTATCAGGGCATATTAGGACAGCACTTATATAATATAGGGCATGTTGATCAGGCATCAATTTTTGCTGAGAACGCAATAAAAAGAACTGATAATGAGCTGCAATTATATTCGTCATATTCAAAGACAAGTATTTTAATTAATAATAAAAACTATGAAAATGCACTTATTAGTGCTAAACAATTAGATGAGAAGCTAAGCAGTCAAAAAGACAATCATCTATCTTTATATTCATATAATTTGCTGCGCTTGGCAGTTTTAAATAAAATACTAGATAATAAGCACGATGAAAAACTTGCATGTACAGAGTTAAAGAACCACCTGGATAAATACAAAGGCAACTTGAAAGCATCTCAAGCTGCCCAGGAAATTAATTCATTTATAAATAACTTTCATAAGGATAATGAAGATATACATAAGTATATATCTTCTAGATTGAGCACAAAAAATTAAAGGTGCTCTTCCTCATTATCTTCTTGTGATTCTTTTTTCTCTTTATTTGAGAAAACGCATCCTTTTCCAAGTAAGTGAAAGCCTATACCTGCTAAGATTCCTAATTCCAAGAAAATAATAAAAGGCAGGAAAATAGCTATTGCTAATCGTATTACCCCAATAACAATTTGTGTTGTTTTTTCTTGTTTAATTAGAAAGCTCATTGCCTTTTTTTGAAATTTTATTGTGTGTTCTGGGAAAGCCAATCCAATAATTGCTGTTAATCCAGCTAGGGTTAAGCTTAGTCCTGAACCGGTGAAGAAATCAAAAACGCTTGATACAGCAGCAACTATTATTGCTAAAATAATAAATACTTCCGTTAAATGCTTCCTTGCAAAAGATTCTATTTCTTCTACAGATAGACCTTCTTTTAACTTATTTTTTAAAGGCTCTTTATCTTTATTTTCATCCATGGGTTTTCCTCTCTTTATACATTGGCCTTAATCACATTATAAAGTATAAAGGCCAAATGATCCATAGTTATTATGTAAATTTAAATATTTAATCAATTTTTTTGCAATAATAACAGTCAATATCTCTAACAATTGAGTTTTTTTAAAGAATGTATTAAAATGCTTAGCTTGTAATAAAAACATAAGAAAATAATGAGCAATATTACTAATTTTTTTTACTTAAGGCGTATTTACAAAGCTATTTTTAATATTTTGTTATTGATAGTTTCTTTTTCTGCATTTGTTATAGGATTGATATTTGTATATGCTTTTTTGCCGACTAATTTGGTTTTTTCAAATATTAGAAATTATTACGAAAAGAATTGTAAAGAAGTAATCAATAATTATGAAAAAGCAGAAAATATTTCATTTTTAAATCAAAAAAATGATTTTTTAATAAATATTAATTTGGAAGAGATGTTTGATGTTATAATATGTCCTTCCAGGCCTGATTCAGGAAATAATATTAATTTTTACGTAGTAAAAATAAAACAAACGAATGGAGAAAGGCTATATAGCTTGGGTCAGAAAATATATTTATCATCAGAGGAAGGGAAATATGATTTTTCTGATTCATTTTCTTCATTTTGGATTAAGCTTCAGCCTTTGAACCAAAAAAATAAAATAAGAATACTGTTTGAGATCGATAAAAATTCATTAGAAAAAGAGTTTGCAGATAATTTGATTTTTTCTGCCGACATACCATTAATTAATAATGTTAAAATATCGGCAAATGCTAGTGAATTTGAAAAACTGCAGTTGGCAAAATGGTATGGAATTGAAGGCATTAATAATAATACAAGTGATTTTCAACGGATAAAAATTGATGATGAGCACTTAAAAATTAATAAAAATGAATTTTTGATATTTAAGGATAATAGATGGCAAAAAGCAAAAGAACATGATAGCACAAAAGATTTTCCTATAGCGAATATTTCATGTTTCGATGAGCAGAAATTAGTATTAACAGCATGGGACATTTCAGGTAAGGACTTATATGAGTTTTCATATAATAAAGACTTGTCAACCCCTATAAAACACAATAGTGATTTTATAAAAAACATAAGGTTAAGGACCTTAGATCAGATTAGCTTCATAATTGACAAACAAAATATTGTAATGAAAACAAATACTTTTATTGTTTGTAAAAATGGAAGATGGCGTCACTTTTTATTTTTACCCTCTATTGATCAGGAAGATATAAGCGATATTTTTTATTTGGAGAAAATTATCGAAAAGGGAAATGAGAAGTACATTGTTGGGAAATTATATAATTCCACAAGAACACAATATATTAATATTAATACCTTAATAAATTCTAATAGATTAAGCAGACAACATAAAAGGCTGCTGCAATTTATTAATAAATAAGAGAGTTTTATGAATAAAAATAAGTTATTAACACTTCTATTGCTTTTGACAAGTTTGGTCTTTTCGAATGCTGAAAAAGAAAATTTTGAAGATAAAATAGCAAAAACAAACAACGAATTGGAAGTCCTTAAAAAAAAGCTAAATCATAAATTTCAGGAAGCCAGTTTTTTATATGAAAATCAGGCTGAAGAACCTGAATACATAAAACTTCTTAATGAAATAAATGATTTAAAAACAGAAATAAAAACTCTTCAGGAGAAATACAGGGAATCTTGTGTTGACGGTTCTATAAAATCTGAAGGAAGTTATGCTTTTTGGGATCAGGGAGAAACTACATTATCTCAGCTGCTTTTAGAATATGGCTCAACAGATTATCTATATGTAATTCCATATGAACTTGGTTCTTTAAAACTCAATGTCTATTCTTCCATTCCTCTTCCTCATGAGGCCTGGAATGACATGATTGAGCTGATACTTTCTCATAACGGTATTGGTATAAAGCAGTTAAATCCTTATTTAAGGCAATTGTACATTTTTAAACATGATCCAACAAATGTTTCGGGTATTGCCCATTCATTGCAGGACTTAAAAATTCTTCCTGATACAGCATGGGTGTTTTATGTGTTTTCTCCTATGCCGGAGCAAATTAAGTCAATTCAAAGTTTTTTTGACAGATTCTCTGATCCAAAAAAAACAACAATTCAGATTGTGGGAAGTAAAATTGTTATTATCTCATATAAGGAGAATGTTGAAAAACTTATTAAATTATACGACGCAGTGTGGGGAAAAGACCAAGGAAAAGTAGTTCATGTTTTTCATTTGAACAAGATTCCTGCAAATGAGGCAGAAAAGGTTTTAAAAACTTATTTTCAGGAGCCTGCAACAAAAAACAGGCCTTCATTTTTTCATTCCGGGGCAGATGAGCTTTTGGTTATGTCTTTATCTTCAAATTCATCTCTAGTTGTTATGGGAAACATTCAACTTGTTGAAAGAGCAAAACAAATGATCAATGATTTGGAGAATCAACTGGAAGACCCAAGTGAAATGACAGTTTTTTGGTATACATGCAAGCATTCAGATCCTCAGGACCTGGCAACTATTTTGGAACAGGTTTATTCATCTCTCAGCAATGCTAAAATTGAAACAA
The DNA here is from genome assembly GCA_964411685.1 of uncultured bacterium. Taxonomy (GTDB): domain Bacteria; phylum Chlamydiota; class Chlamydiia; order Chlamydiales; family SM23-39; genus CAYPMA01. The sequence continues at coordinate 7,730 of CAYPMA010000033.1, read as the reverse complement.
AACAAGTCGCACAACCAAAGAATTCTAAACCATTAAATCAGAAAAGTTCTTCAAGAACTAATAATACTTATCATCCATCGATGCCAATTTCACCTAATATGGTTATGCCCGGCACAATAAACAGAAATGAAGAACACAAATCAATGCAGAACTTTATTGTCGATCCAAAATCCGGGTCAATATTGATAGTTGTAAAACGGTATGAATTAGAAAAGATAAAGCATTTATTAAAAAAATTAGATGTTCCTAAAAAGATGGTACAGATTGAAGTTTTACTAGTTGAAAAAAGAATGCAGGATAATAAACAGACAGGAATTAATCTGTTAAAAATTGGCTCTTCCTCAAACAGGGAAACTTCTCTTCGGTTTGATACAAATGAAAATGCTCCTAATAAAGGAATTTTAGATTTTATTGTAAGCAAAGCAAAAAGCAGGTCATTTCCTGCCTTTGATTTTACGGCAAGTTTTTTGATGGCCCAGGAAGATATTAAAATCAGCGCCGCTCCATCTATTTTAGCAATAAATCAAACGCCGGCAACAATATCTATAGTTGAAGAAAGATCGATTAATAATGGGGCTGTAAAAGTTGTTGATAATGACTCAACAGCTATTGACAAGTCTTATTCTAGGGCACAGTTTGGTATAACAATAGTAATGACTCCAACCATTCATTTGCCCGACTCTTCAGATGCAAACAGCAAGGGATTTGTAACGCTTCAGACAAACATTACTTTTGATACAAACAAGTCAAAAGCAAATGAGGACAAACCTTTAATAGCCAGAAGGCATATTGAGAATGAAATACGTATAGCAGATGGGGAAACAATAATATTAGGGGGGCTAAGAAAGCAGTCAGAAGAAGACAGGAGAGAAAAAATACCTTTCCTTGGTGATCTTCCGGGGATCGGAAAATTATTTGGAACCACTAAATTAAGTGATGATTCTTCTGAAATGTTTATGTTTATTACTCCTCATATCATTAAAGATCCCATAGAAGATTTAAAAGAGCTTAGAACTGATGTTTTGATGAAAAGACCGGGAGACATCCCTGAATTTATGACAAGATTGGAAGAAGCAAAAAAACAGGAAAAAATAAAGCTTTTTGAAAAAAGCATTCAAATGGTATTGGACCGGTTTTAATTATGATGGCAAGAAAAAAAACAAGTGATTCTCAGGTGCTGGCTAAAAATTTTAATATGCAGATAGTTTCCAATCTGTTGAATTATAAATTTGTTAAAGAGAAAAAACAAATTATTCCATATTCTTTTGCCAAGAAGCATTTTGTCCTTCCAATAGATGAAGATTCTTTTCAAGTAACTGTTGCAATTAGTGATCCATTAAATATTGATATTTTAACTGAGCTTGAAATGTTTTTTCAGAAAAAAGTTGTTTTAGTTTTTTGCAGAGCGGAAAAAATACAGGAAGCAATAGAGAAATGTTATGAGCAGAAATTTGAGGACACAAAACAGCTTATAGATTTGCTTCACAAAGAAAAAAAGCAAATAAGGACAAGAAAAGAAGGTTTTGATTTACTTGAAAGAACAGATAAAAATCCTGTTATTCAACTCTTAAACGCCATATTGCTGGAAGCAATACAGCAGGGTGCATCGGATGTTCATTTTGACCCTCAGGAAGATGGGCTAAAAATCAGGTTTAGAATAGACGGTGTTTTATTAGAGCGGCATTCTCCATCTGTAAAATATCAATCTCAAATACTTACACGAATTAAAGTAATGGCAAAGCTTGATATTGCAGAACAAAGACTGCCGCAAGATGGAAGGATCAAGTTAAATATTGGTGAAAGAGAAATTGATTTTAGGGTAAGCACAGTTCCTGCTGTTTTCGGAGAAAGAATAGTTCTTCGTATCCTTGATAAGACAAATGTTTTATTGGGCCTTAATAAACTGGGGATGTAAAAAGATATATTAGCAGCTTTTAGGTACCTTATAAACATTTCTGAAGGGATAGTTCTTGTTACCGGACCAACGGGAAGCGGTAAAACAACAACGCTATATAGTGCGATAAGCGAGATTAACTCTTCTGAAAAAAATATTATGACTATTGAAGATCCCGTAGAATATAAACTGCCGTCAATTGCCCAAATTCATGTTAATCCTAAAATTAATTTAACGTTTAGTGCTGGACTTAGACATATCTTAAGACAGGATCCCGATTCAATTATGATAGGTGAAATAAGGGATTCCGAAACAGCTGAAATAGCTATTCAGTCGGCTCTAACAGGACATCTTGTGTTGAGCACTTTGCATACAAATGATGCTCCTTCAGCCATAACAAGATTAGCAGACATGGGTATCGAACCATATTTGCTTGCTTCCTCCATTTTAGGTGTTTTAGCTCAGCGCTTGGTAAGAAAGATATGTGATAATTGCAAAACACCTTATGAACCTACAGAAAAAGAACTTGAAATGCTCCCATTTGAAAAAGACGAATTGATAGACGGAAAACTATTTTATGGTAAGGGGTGCGATAAGTGCTTTAATACTGGTTATAGCGGGCGTCATGGCATCTTTGAATTAATGATAATGTCTCCCGCCGTTAAGAAAACAGTAATGCAGACGGTGGATTGTAATACAATAAAAGAGGTTGCGACAGAAGAGCATATGGATGAGCTTCATATTAGCGGAGCGGAGTTAATTAGAGATGGCATAACTACTATTTCTGAAGTGATGCTTGTAACAGATATTGTTGTTAATAATGATTAGGGGTTTTTAATGCCGATTTATTCATATACAGCCATTTCTCAAGAAGAAAAAAAAGTCAAAGGAGAGCTTTTAGCAAATTACGAAGACGAGGTTAGGTATTTATTAGAACAAAAAAATCTAACTGCTCTGGAAGTAAAAGAAATAAATAAATCATCAACAAAAAAAATAAAGACACAAGATTTATTATATTTAACAAAAGAATTAAGAAGGTTAATCTCAGCAGGGCTTCCATTATATGAAGCTTTATTAGCTCTATCTGAAAAATATACTGATAAAAACATTCATTATATATTGATGGACCTGTCTGATGAGGTTAAAAGAGGCTCTTCTTTTTCAGAGGCTTTACAAAAACATGAAAAGACTTTTGATTTTCTTTATAGGTCAATGATAAAAAATGCTGAAAAAAGCGGATCTTTGGTTTTTACATTAGAAGAGATTGAGGTTTTATTATCGCGTCAGCTGGATGTAAAAAAACAAATTATTACAGCAATAATGTATCCCTCCATTTTACTTGGTTTTGCAATTATTATAATGGGAGGCTTGTTATTTTTTATTATACCTTCGTTATTTGAGCTGTTTGAAGGAAAAAGTCTTCATCCTATTACTCAATTAACTCTTAATTTAAGTTTATTTGTTAATAATTACAAAATATCAATTTTAATATTTTTAATTACTATTTTAATATTTTTTATTTGGCTTTTTAAATTTAAATCTGGGAAAAAGTTATTATATAAGATTATTTCGCACATTTCTTTTTTAGATAATATACTAATAAAGCTGGATATAGTAAGATTTTGTAGATCTTTTTCTACTTTGTTAAAAGGAGGGGTTGATTATACCAAGGCTCTTAATTTGGCAGGCGGAGTAATCAAACACGTTTATTTAAAAGAAGAAATAATAATGTGCGAGGAAAAAGTATTAGAAGGAAAATCATTAAGCTCAGAGCTTGCAAATAGAAAACATTTTCCTGTGTTGGTATCGCGCATGCTGGCGATAGCAGAAGAGGGCGGCGGATCTTCAGTAATGCTTCAGCACATTACAGAAGTATATGAAGATGAAGTGCAAAAGGTTTTAGGAAGGATTGCTGTTTTAGCTCAGCCGATACTTTTGTTGATTATTGGCGCTATAGTAGGATTTGTTGTTCTTTCTGTTTTATTACCTTTAACGGATGTGAGTTCATTTTTATCAGCTTAAATAAAGGAAGGATGATATGTATTATTTAAAGAAAAAAAGACCTGTTACTTTACTTGAGATAATGATAGTGATCTTTTTAATTGGAATGATAGCCAGCGTTGTTGGCGTAAACATGAAGGGAAGTTTAGAGGAAGGAAAATATTTTAAGACAGAACAGGCAATGGAACAGATAAGAGATGTCGTATTGCTTGAAGTTGCAAAAAATAATTGGTCTTTAAAAGAAGTTATAGAGACAGGAAAAGTTTCTCAAATTGTAAAAGATTCTGAACTGATCAAATCATCAAAAGAAATATTAAAAGATGGTTGGGGAGAGACTTTTGAAATTACATATTCTAAAAATGATATCAAAATATACTCTTCAAAATATCAAAAATTACATGACAAGAAAAATAAGCATAAAGAAGACATTGAAGAAGAAACAGAAGAATAGAAGACCGTTTACTCTATTAGAGATAATGGTTTCTATTTTTCTTCTAGGTGTTATAAGCATTTATTTATCTCACAGGTTTTATTCTTATCTGGATGATTATAATTTTAAAAAGAATGTATCTCTTGTCAGGTCAAACATCTTGTTTTGTCATAATATGTCTCAAACTCATCAGACAGATATTTTTTTATGGCTAACAAACACTAATAAAGGTCTTACACTAAAAATAGGGACAGACAAAGACAGGGGAATTTTTTTAAATGAGAATGTAATAGAAAAAAGACTTAAAAAAATAAACTTTTCGTTTGATGACAAAGAATTAAAAAAAGTAAGAATAGTATTTTCATCTACAGGAAATTTTTTCCCTAAAGGAGATATTTCGATTTATAAAAATGATAAAAAAGAAATTTTGTCCCTTTCTTCATTAATGAAAATTGATGAATTTTAATATTAAATATTATTGCTTAAAATGAAAAAAATTCAAACAGATTGATACATTTTTTCTTAATCGTTATGCAAATATTAATTAGTTTGATAGTCTTTCTTTTCTAAAAAGAATTTTTAAATTTTTTATGATCATCACAATTTAATAGGGGATTAACTATGTCTGGTTCATTGAGTGTAGAAAGATGTCGCTATGTATTCGCTACTCAAAGAGAAGAGAATTTAGAAGAAGAAAGCATAATTGATGCAGCGACAAACAATGATACTAATAAATTATTAAGATTATTGAGAATGGGGTATGATCCAAATGAACAAGATGGTGCAGGATATACTCCTTTGCATTGGGTTGCAAGACATAATAATGTTGAAGCAATAGCTGCATTAGTTGAAGCAGGCGCAAATCCTTACATTAAAAATTGCAGAGAGTTTACACCTATACGTGAAGCTGCTTTATTTTCTAGAAGAGTTGCTGTGAAATCCTTATTGGGAGCATATGAAAAATTTAACAAAAGAGACTCTCGATTGCCAGAAGCTGTTAAGAATAATAATATTGCTAGATTATTAGAATTATTTGAAGAGAGCGTTAATCTCTTAAGTAAAGATGCAAGTGGCAAGACAGCTTTGGAGTTAGCAATACAAAAGAAAAAAAACAGAACAGCTTCAGCAATAATTCAATATTGTGACTTAAAAGGTATAAAGCTTGAAGAAGGACCTTTACATGATGCTGTAAGATATAATGATATTAATGCCTTAGTAATTATGTTAAAAGAGGGTGCTTTTGTAGAAGATAGAGATGTTTATTTAAAAACTCCTTTGCTATTAGCTGCAACTTTCAATAGAACTAATATAATGAATGTTTTATTAGAAGCGGGCGCTGATCCTAGAAGTACAAATAATGTTGGGGAAACAGCGTTGCATTTAGCTGTACGGACTGGGAGCTCTGATGCAGTAACCTTACTATTAAGAAGCGATGTCGATGTAAATGCTCAAACTATTGAGGAAAGAAAAACTCCATTACATTACGCAAATAGGTTTCATCCAGAACTTATGGATTTATTACAAGAACATGGTGCTAATACATTTATAATAGATGCAAAGGGAAGAGATTGTCGGTCAAAACCATCAGAAATAGGTTGTGGGCCAATTGATGTATAATAAGAGATGTATGCGTTTTAAATTAATAATATAAGGCGATATTTTTATGTCAGCAGTAGGTAAGTGTAATGACCAATGTATGGAATCAGATCCAAGTAAACCATTACGCCGCATCAAGCAGAAGATCCAGAAAGGGCTGATTTAGTTGGGGAAGTACATAGATTTCATTTGCAATGCTTAGCTAATTATTTTGAAAGAATAAAAGAGCCAAAATGTCCAGTGTGTGGCAAAGAAATAATGGCTGACGAGTTAAAAGAGTTGGGCAAAAGAGCTCATCGTGAAAATCTACCTATGAGGGTTGGGTTTATTTTTAATGACTTTTATTTAAAAAAATCAGATCAAGAGACACTTGAAGGATTAAAGTCCGGTAGAGGTAGTATTAGCTTTAATTTATAAGACTAATATTCAATTAAATTAAATAATGTTTTTGCATTGTTTGTTGTAATAGATGCTATTTGATCTATTGGGATGTTTTTTACTTCTGATAATGTTTTGGCAGTTTCTATAATGTAAGCAGGCTCATTTGTTTTTCCTCTTTTGCTTTGAGGGGCAAGATAAGGAGAATCTGTTTCTATTAGTATTTTTTCAATAGGTATTTCTTTAGCTATATTTCTTAGTTCATTACTGTTTTTGTATGTAATAATTCCTGAAAATGAAATATAAAACCCTAAATCTAAAGACTGTTTTGCTTCACTAATATTTCCTGTAAAGCAATGCATGACACCCTTAACATTGAAATTGCTAATGATCTTAAAAAAATCTGAAAAAGCTTCTCTACAATGTATTATTATTGGAAGAGAAAACGTTTCTGCTAATTTAAGGTATTTTTTAAACACCTCTTTTTGAAGATCTTTAGTATTTTTATGATAATGATAATCGAGCCCTATTTCTCCTATTGCAACTAGTTTTTTTTCTTGAGCACATTTTTCGAAAAATAAAAAAGTTTCTTTTGTTTCATCCTTAACATCATGAGGTGTTGTTGCAGCAGCGTTATAAATAAACGGATATTTTTTTGAAATTATAAACGCTTGCTGAAGTTCTTTAATGTTTGTTGAAACATTTATTATGGTCTGAACATTATTCTCTTTTGCATTTTTTATAATTTCGTCTATCCTTTCTTCAGGTGGATTTTTATAAGTTATGTGGGCATGAGTGTCTGTATAGTGAAACATATTTATTTTTCCTTTTAATTTGATTATAAATATAAAAATAACAAAAAGCATTTCTTTTATTCAAAAAAAGAAAGTGTAAAATAGAATAAAAAAAGAGGTATTACAATGCATACTTTATTATTATCATCGCCTTTTTTTAGTGCTTATTCGCAATCAGATGTATTTGGTAAAATGATATTTTGGGGCTTGTTTTTGCTCTCTGCCATTTCCTGGGTTTTATTGGTATATAAGGTATGGATAACAAAAAAAGTAAAAGTTAGCTGCAGGCAGTTTGAAAAATTTATCGATCAGAGAAAAGACTCTTTGTTATATTCAAATCTGGAAGCATCTAACCAGTTTGTTTTTCCTTATTTTCAAATTTATAAGGTTTTAAAAGATACTACACTTGAAGTTTTAAATAAGAACAAATATTTCTTAAAAAATGATGATGATATTAATAAACAGATATATCTATCACAGGCAGATATTGCCCTTGTTGAATCACACATGCATACAGAGATTTCTGATCATACAAAGTTTTTAGAAAAAAATTTATTTGTGCTGTCTACTGTTGCTACATTAGCTCCCTTTTTGGGACTTCTTGGAACTGTATGGGGGATATTAATTACCTTTTCTA
>CAYPMA010000032.1:0-12345 GCA_964411685.1 uncultured bacterium | reverse complement strand
AAAGAGTTTTTGTCTGATATAAAAAGTGTTTTTATTATTTCCTGGGAAGTCTTGTATACCTTATTAATTATAGGTATTTTGTGTAATATTTTATCGCTTAATTTAATAAGAGTGTTAAATAAAAACCATCTTGTGATGAATCCAACAGCAATAAGAAGCAAAAACATACATATTAATATTATTACCTGGCTTCCGTATTTAATTAATTGTTCAGATGATAATATGCCGAATTTTAATCTTGATATTTCAGTTTTTGATAGAATGTCTGTAACTAATCCCATAAAAGGCTTAGTTAAAAAATTTAATATAAATATTACTACAGCTATTGTCACTGTTAGTGGAAGTAATATCACTAATCCGGTGATGAAATACTTTTTCATCTAAATCCTCCGTCGAAGTCATTATATATGATCATAACAAAAGATTAATTTTTTGGTAGTTATTTAGGAAAACTGGTCCAATTGTTATTTTTTATTCTAAATCTCCATGGCAAAAGAGCATCTTCTTTTGCATAGGAAACGCCAATTCTTTTTGAAGATATTATATCATCTTCATTGATAATTATTTTTTTGTCTTCTATCCAGATAGAAGGGCTAAAAAAAGATTTGAAATTATCTTTTTTTGTTATATTTAATGCCTGAGATAAAGATCCTGGGCCAGCTGTTAAAGTTCTATCAATTCTTTTTTTATTTCTTCTTATTAACATTATATCTACTCCGATTTTGGGCTCAATTGCTCTAATGAGAACGGCGTGAGGAATATTTTTTATATTAGTAACCACATTTAATAAAAAATGCATTCCATAACAAAGATATACATAAGCTATTCCACCTTTCTCAAACATTGGCGCAGTTCTTTTTGTAGGTTTCCCATTATATGCATGGCATGCCTTATCTTTTGTTCCTGCATATGCTTCAGTTTCTACTATCATTCCTCCTGTAAGCTGATTATTATGATTAGTAAAAATATATTTTCCCAATAACTGCTTTGAAATTTTTACTACATCATGATCTAGGTAAAAGGAAGAAGGCAATAATGAATTATCTATTAATTTTTCCAATTAATCTCCATTCTGTTTTAAGGAAAATTAAATCTATTTTACTTAATAAAAGTTCAATTTTATCACCAAAAGAATATACATTTTTAGTTTTTTGTCCTACTAATCTTGCCCTATGTGGTTCAAATATATAATAATCATCAAATAATGAAGATAAATGTAAAAATCCTTCAATATAATAATCATTTATTTCAAAAACTATTCCATATTGTTTTATATTAGTAATCGTTGCAGTAAATTTTTGTCTTCTGTCCTTCTTGAAGGTCTTTTTCAGAAGCCTCAATTTTTTTATTAAAATGACAAAATTTTCAGCCTGAAAGCTATTTCTTTCCAATCCGGATAAATTGTCTGCTATCTCGTTTAATTTTTGTTTTGAATCTTCTTCATCGAAAAGAAGCCTTTGAATTATTAAGTCATTATATCTTCTTATAGGGCTGGTAAAATGACAGTAATGCTCGAGCGCTAGACCATAATGACCTATATTATCAGGAGTATATAAGGCAAGTTTCATATTTTTTATGAACATTATTGATAGATAATAATTTAAGTCCGTGTCTTTTGCTTTGGAAAAAATATCCTGTATGTCTAAATGTGATGGATTGTCAGGCACATGAAAGCCCAAAGCTCTTGCTGCCATAAAAAAATCTTCAAAATTCTTTTCCATAGGATGTTCGTGTGTGCGGTAAATAAGTGTTTTTTTCTTATTTTCCTGTAAGTAAAGGGCTACAGTTTCATTGGCTTTTAACATAAACTCTTCAACTAATTGATGGGATATATCATATGGTATTATTCTTATTTCTTTTGGGATCCCGTTTTTATCAACTATTATTTTCGCCTCATCTATTGCAAAATCTATGCTTCCTCTTAAAAATCTTTTCTTTTTTAAAAGAAGAGCCAGTTTTTCCATGTTTTTAAGTGTTTGCGAAAATTCAGATTCTTTTGAATCTTTTAGAACCTTATAAGCTTCTTCGTAAGTAAATCTCATCCTGCTTTTTATTGTTGACCTTAATATCTTGTAATCTAATAAGTTGCCGTCATTGTCAAAAGTCATAAAAACAGAAATGCAAAGCTTTATAACACCAGGTTTTAAACTGCATAATTCATTAGATAATTCAAAAGGTAGCATAGGTATTGTTCTATCAGGGAAATATGTTGAATTGCCTCTTTTGTATGCTTCTTTATCCAATTTTGAGTTTGCTTTAATATAGTGAGCCACATCAGCAATATGAACTCCTAAATGAAATTTATTATCAATTACAGATAATGATAAAGCATCATCAAAATCCTTTGCAGTAGTCGGATCTATAGTTATGCATTCAAGGTTAGTTAGGTCCTCTCTGTTTTTTTTATTTTGAAGTTTTTTTAATTTCTTAGCTTCATTAAGGGCCCCTTTTGAAAATTCATCATTTATTTGATAAGATTCAATTGCATATGGTGTGTCGTAATGCGGGTTATTGATTGATCCAATGAATTTTGTCATTTGACAGATTATCTCATCATTATAACTAAGTATCTGCATCAATATACGATCACCTTTTTTTAATGATTGTTTTGATTTGACAAATACTTTTTTATCTTTTCCAAAAGAAGGCACATATGCGAAATACATATTATTTTCTTTTTTAAGAATAACTCCTGCTAAGAATTCTTTAGTTCTTTCTACTATTCCAATTATTCTTCCTGCAGGTCCTTTCTCCGGTTCAATTTTTTCTACTTCTATTTCAACAATATCTTGGTCCATCGCATTATTAATTTCAGAAGGAGGAATGAAAATGTCCTGCTTTTTGCCTTTTATTTTTACGAAACCAAAGCCTTTTGGATGTGTTCTTAAAGTGCCGATGATTTTATTTTTTTTCATTATTATTTATTCTTTTTCATAAATGATTTTACGGTATTTTGTAAAAGAGTAGCTATTGTCATTGGTCCCACGCCTCCGGGAACAGGGGATATGGATGAACATAATGGAGCAACATTTTCATAGTCTACATCTCCAACAATTATAGATTTATTATTTTCTGTTGTTATCTTGTTTATACCTACATCTATTACAACAACTCCTTTCTTTACCATATCTTTTTTTATAAAATGAGCTTTTCCTATGGCAACAATAAGAATATCAGCGGAGGTTGTTATTGATTTTAGATTTTCAGATCTGCTATGAGCTATAGTAACAGTTGCATTACAGTCTTTTTCTTTTTGTATAAGTATTGCAGCTATCGGTTTTCCAACTAAATTGCTTCTTACTACAACTACTACATGTTTGCCCGATACATTTATACCTGATTTTACAAGCATTGTTTTTATGCCTAAGGGAGTACATGGGAAAAACCCAGACTTGTCACCTATAAGCATTTTCCCTACGTTTATTGGATGAAGGCCGTCCACATCTTTCTCGGGGTCTATAGACATTATAACATTTATTGGATTAATATGATCAGGAAGAGGAAGCTGAACCAGAATCCCGTCAATTTTTTTATCATTATTAAAAGATTTGATTTTGGATATAAGATCTTCTTCTTTTATTGATTCACTAAGTTCTTCAATATATGAATTTATTCCTACAAGCTCACATGCCTTTTTTTTCATTTTTACATATGTATGTGAAGGCATATGTTTTCCAACGAGAATGAAAACAAGACCCGGTTTATTTTTATAATTTTTTAAAGAGGATTTAATTTCATTTTTTATATCTAATGCAATTTTTTTCCCATCGATAATTTTCATTGTTAATCCTTTAACGCTTCTATCATTTGCTTATGTATTTTTCCATTTGTTGCCAACACTTCCTTGTCTTTTAAAACATCAAATTCTTTTCCTTTCCAATTAGTGAAGGTTCCGTTTGCTTCTTCTATTAATAGTTTTCCTGCAGCAAAATCCCATGGTCCAAGGTTAGGTTCAAAAAATCCATCGAATATTCCTGCTGCAACATATGCCAAATCGATTGCCGCTGATCCTAATCTTCTTATTGGAAGGCCTTTATATAAGAATTTTTCAAGATGATTAATATAGTTGCTTGGATTATCCTTTATAGCATATGGAAAGCCTGTAGCTAAAAAAGCATCTTCTAGCTGTTTTATGTCTGTAGTATAAATCCTTTTACCATTTAAGTATGCGCCTTTTTCTTTTTCAGCAATAAACAATTCATTTGTTATTGGCTGTAAAACCACTCCGCAAAGAGCCTCATTTCCTTTATAAGCTGCAATGCTTACTGAGAATACGGGGACATTATGAACGAAATTTACAGTTCCATCCAATGGATCAATTATCCATTTTATTTCATCGTCGGATGATCCAATATTTCCTGCTTCTTCAGACAAGAAGGTATGTGAAGGATACTTTTTTTTAATCAATGAAATAATACATTTTTCTGATTCTATATCATATTGAGTAACAAAATCATGCCGTTGAGATTTTGTTTTTACCTCCTTTTTTGAAGTAAATCCTTTTTTTAAAATTTTAGCGCTTTCTTGGGCAGAATCTACAGCAATTTGTGTTATCTCAGAAAAATTCATTATACTACCTTCTTCTTGATAATTTTATAAGAAATTGATTTTTAAACAAATAGATCAATTTCATAGGAACTACAAATAATATTATTGAGTATATCCCATCAAATATTGGCATAACTAATAAATCAGATATTATCCATGAGCTGCCAGGTGATAAATTCTTTTGGAAAATTGAAAGAATAATAATTTCAATTATTGAAAATCCCATGGAAAGAACTATTGTAAAAATTGGAATGTTCATTGGTTTGTCATTAAAAAATCTTTTTAATCTAAATAATGAAAAGCAAAGAAGCGTATATCCAAGTGTATGCATGCCCATAGGTGTTGTTGATAATGCATCAATAATAAATCCGCACAAACATGATATCCATAAAGATATTATTAATGATGAGTCTATAAATAATATTGCTAGAAAAGGAGCATAATAGAATAAATGAGTTTGTGGAAATAATGCAGTGAAGAATACTGAAGAAAATGTTGCAAGTAAAAATGAATATATAACTCTTTTTGGATTCTTCATAATTATCTTAAATTAAATGTTCCTCTATAATGTCATTAGTTTTTTTATGCTCAATCTGTTGGTGCCAATTCCATGCCGACATAATAATTGTATCTAATTCGGAATACCTTGGTTCCCATTTTAATATTTTTTTTGCCTTTGAATTATCTGCTATGAGCATTGCAGGATCGCCTATTCTTCTGTTTGCGTATTTAATAGGAATAGGTCTTTTGCATATTTCTTCTGCTTTTTTTATTATCTCAAACACTGATCTGCCTTTTCCTGTACCTAAATTAAGAACAAGGTTTTGCTTTTCTGCCATTAACCATCGTAAGGATTTAACATGTGCATCGGCAAGGTCTTCAACATGGACATAATCTCTTATTGCGCTTCCGTCTGGAGTTTCAAAATCTGTTCCATAAATCGGCAAATACTCTTTTAATCCTAATGCAGTCTGAAGAACTAAAGGAATAAGATGTGTTTCATTTTCATGATTTTCTCCTATGCGTGCTTTAAAGTCTGCGCCTGCAGCATTAAAATATCTTAATGAGGCCCAATGCATATCATGCGCAACAGCAAAATCATGAAGCATTTGCTCAATAATAAGCTTTGACCATCCATATGGGGAAAGAGGGATTTGTTCGCAATCTTCTTTTATCGGGATGTCAGGTGAGTTTCCATATGTTGTGCAGCTGGAAGAAAATATAAAATACTTTATTCCGAAATCTCGCATTGCTTCCAAAAGGTGAATTGTTCCAGCAACATTGTTAGAATAATATTTTCCTGGCTGCTCAATTGATTCAGTTACTATTGCATGTGCAGCAAAATGCATTACAGCTAAGGGTTTATATTTTGTGAAAGCAAATTCTAGAGCTTTTTTATCAGCAATATCTCCTTCAACTAGTGGCCCCCATTGTATGGCATATTTATGTCCTGCACATAAATTATCAAGAGTTATGGGAATAAAACCAGCCTTTGAAAGAGCCTTACATGCATGGCTTCCTATGTATCCAGCTCCTCCTGTTACTAATACTGTTGGCAGGTCGGAATTTTCTTTTAGAGGGAAAAACACTTTCTTTACGCTCCTGTTGGTATGAAAATTTTTGGTATTGTTTTTAAAATTATTATTAAATCACTTGCAAAAGATCTGTTATCAACATATTTCTCTTCTATTTTTATTCTCTCTTCCATTGAAACACTATTTCGTGCTGATATTTGCCATAATCCTGTAATTCCTGGGCGAACTGATAAAATTTTATTTTTTTTATTTTTAAAGTATTGCTGAACTTCATTTTTTTTAACAGGGCGAGGACCTACAGTGCTAAGTTCTCCTTTTAAAACGTTTATAAATTGTGGAAGCTCATCTAAAGAAGTTTTTCTTAAAAAAGAGCCAAAAGCAGTTATTCTTGGATCATTTTTAATTTTTCTAAAGTTTAGCCATTCTTTTTTAATTTCGGGAGTTTTTAGTAAAAGACGTAAATATTTATCAGCATCTTTTCTCATTGTCCTGAACTTATAACAAGTTATTATTTTTTCGTTTTTTCCCATTCTTATGCTTTTGTAAAAAATTGGTCTTCCTGAAGTTATTAATACAATAATTGATATCAATATGAAGAATGGAGATCCGGCTAATATGACAAGTAAACTAAAAAGAATATCAAAGACTCTTTTTATTACATCCTTTTTATTTATTCTTTTTAGATATTTTATCATTTTCATCTATCTAACCATAAAATCGTAGTTTATTAATAAAAAGAATTTCTTTCTAGTTTATAGGGAAATCTTTTTTAAAATAAGATTGTCGCAAATAGATTTTACTAGTTCATTAGAAAAAGATAAATTTTTAAAAGCGCTTTCATACAGTTTATAAGCTTTATTATAAGCCTGTTCTTTCCCTAAAATTCCAACACATGAAATTTTTTCTTCCTTAAGTTTATTTTCATCATAGTCTTGTATGTCGTCGAACATTTGAAATGCTGTACCAAGCTGTTTTGCAAAATTTGACAGCTCATCAATAGAAATATTTGAAGGCTCAGTGATGATATAAGCAAATTCAGCACAGGTTAAAAAAAGAGATCCTGTCTTATACTTATGAATGGAATATATAGTTTCCAGGCTGTTGTTTTCATCAGATAATGAAAGGTCCATTATCTGACCTTTTATTATTCCATTTTCATTAGATCCTTTTGATAAGGATTTTATTAAATCAATTTTTTTATTGTCAGGTAGGTTTTTTGAATTAGATAGAACTTCAAATGCTTTTGCTAGAAAAAAATCACCGCATAATAAAGCTGTCCATTCATTATATTTTTTGTGAAGGGACGGCTTTCCTCTTCTCATGTCATCATTGTCCATACATGGCATGTCATCATGAATAAGACTATAGGTATGAACAAGTTCAACAGCACATGCGGGATCAATTGCCTTATCATATGATTTTGATATGCTGTCAACTAATGATATAATAAGTAAGGGGCGCAATCTTTTCCCTTTTGAAAATAAGCTGTAATGAGCTGCTTCAAAAAATTCGTGAAGCTCATTATTAGGCATAATAAATAGCTCTTTAAGCCTATTTTCAAGTAAATGTATTTTTTCTTTAATATAAGAATTAATTTCTTTAGATGTTATCAATATTTTTAACTCCTATACAGAAATACTCAAATCCGTTTTTTTTCATTTCATTATGCTTGTATTGATTGCGTCCATCAAAAAAAGCTATTCCGTTCATGTTTTTTAAAATATTTTCAAAAGACACCAATCTAAATTGCTTCCATTCAGTTAATAGAGCAATAGCATCAGCTTTTTCGGCAGCATGAAACTCATCAGTGCACCAAACAATATTTGGATGGTCTTTTATCATTTTCTTTGCATTTTCCATGCAGACGGGATCATAAAGCCTTAATACTGCACCTTCTTCTAAAAGGTGTTCAATCATTGTTAGAGATGGAGCTTCTCTCATATCGTCTGTATCAGGTTTAAATGATAATCCCCATATAGCTATTGTTTTGCCTTTAATGCCGCCTTTTTCAGAATAGTAATTAGACATGCTATGTAAAAGCTTTTTCTTCTGATGGATATTAATGCTTTCTACTGACTCTAACAATTCCGGAGTATAACCGAGTTCTTTAGATACGGATATAAGGGCTCTGATGTCTTTTGGAAAGCAGGAGCCTCCGTAGCCTATTCCGGCATATAAAAAGCTATAACCAATTCTTGAGTCTGATCCAATGCCTTTTCTTACTTCATTTATATTTGCACCAATTCTTTGACATATCTCTGATAGTTCGTTCATAAAAGATATTCTTGTCGCTAGCATGGCATTTGCTGCATATTTTGTCATTTCAGCTGAAAGGAGGTCCATTTCAATTATCCTGTCATTTTTTAGCATGTAAGGCTCATATACCTGTCTTATTATCTTTCTTGCTTTTTCGCTTGAATAGCCAATTATTATTCTATCTGGTTTCATGCAATCCGAAATTGCGCTTCCTTCTTTTAAAAACTCTGGATTTGAAATTACATCAAATTCTATCTCTTTATTATTTTCCTTTAATGTTTTTTGAATTATTTCTCTTACCATAAAAGCTGTTCCCATAGGAACTGTAGATTTATTTACGATAGCTTTGTATTCGGTTAAGTTTTTGGCTATTTCTTCAGCGCATAACTTAACATAATTTAAATTACAGGAGCCATCCTCATTTGAGGGGGTTGGAACTGCAATGAAGCATATTGCCCCGTGTTTAAGACCTTCTTTATAACTGGTAGTAAAAGAGAGCCTATTTGCTTTTTTATTTCTTATTACCATTTCCTGAAGACCTGGTTCATATATAGGTATGATCCCGTCATTTAAATTATTAATTTTTTCTTCATCAATATCTAAGCACATTACATTATGTCCCATCTCTGCAAAACATGCTCCTGTAACTAGGCCTACATATCCAGTGCCAATGATTAAAATATCCATTTAAAAACTCCAAACTGAAATAATTATGTCATCATTTGATATCAAAAAAAATAATTGTTCTCTAGAAAAATATGACAATTCTTGATGGTAAATTACTATTAATTTAGAATCTATTGTTTTTAAATAGGAGATTCTAATTGTCAACTGTTCAGAGAACTGAAGCTTCTTATAGATTGAAATTTTTTTTAATGTTGAACAAGATATCTGTTCATTCTACAGGTGAAATTGATTATGTTTCTACTTTATTACAGGCTTTTTTGAAAAATCAGTATATCCATACTAATGGACATTCAAGTTTGTTAGAAAGAACAGTAATGCAGCTTCAAACTATGAAGGATTGTCCTGAAGAACATGTTGTTAAGAACTTTCCTATTTCTAACGAAAGATTTAGAGGTATTCTAATAGAGGAAGTTAAAGAAAAATTTAAACAAATTGAATCTATTAAATGTAAAATAGAGAAAAAGGAAAAAAAGTTTGAAAGGTATTTAACAGAAAACGGTGTTTGCTATAGTGAAGCAGCATGCATTTTTCCTTATATGGATGATATTATGGAATTGATCGAGCAGGATTTAATTCCTTCTATTACGGATCTATTATATGCCAAAGCAAAAAATGATGTTTTTTTAGCCAACGGAGAATGTTTAGTTTATTTATTAGGATTTAGATTGAATGATTTTAAATTGTTATTGCAGATAGGAATACCTTGCCGTGAGATCGTTCGCTTAGACTTGGAGACGATTGTAAAGATTTTAAATAATATTAATAATATTAGTGAGTTAATTAAAAAAGGAGAGGAATTTTCTAATATTGCTAATTTATTTCTCAATGAATTTTCGATAGAGGAAATTTATTATCTGTCAACTTGTGATGATAATTTTATGGAATGGTTTGTGTTAAATGTTGATCATATTAAAGCATTAAAACAAAGACAATATCCATTTGAAAGTATTATTGAATTACTGGATAGATCTATTCCATTTTTAGAACAAGGCGTAAAATTTGAAGAGATAATAAATATTTTTGATGAAAATTGTGATGTATTGGATACAATTTTTGATCATACACCTATCATGATTAAATTATTAAATGCCGGCATGACTTTTAATCAATTTGCGTTAATACAGCAAAGAAATTTGAGGCTTGATATTTTAGATAATTCCTATGAAATAATTAAATTATTGCAATTTGATGAGGTTACTTTTGATGATTTACTTGAAGCAAACAGGAATTGTTTAAATAAATTTTTATCATCAAGAGATACTATGAACTCAGTAATTAATTTAGCTAATTTAGGTATTCCTGCTAAAAAAATTATTTTTCACGAAAATCATAAAATTTCTCGAGTATTAATAACTTATTGTGGAGATATGTTAGAAAAATTAAATCCTATCGAAATTCCTGAGGGGTTTAAACGTGTAGTTGATTACTTAGAAAGAAAAATTGACGAAACTTTTTTTGATGATGAAGAATTTATAAGAGTAATTGAAGACAAATAAATTTTTATCTTTTAATTAAAATCCCGTCTTTTAAAATATAAATATGGTCACATTTTTTTGCTAATTCTTCATCATGTGTCGCTATTATTATTGATTTGTTTAAATCATTGACACACTGAAAAAGAAGATCATGAATAATTTTTGAATTACTATTATCTAAATTTCCAGAGGGTTCATCTGCAAGTATTATTTCAGGGTTGTTACATAAAGCTCTTGCTATAGAAACTCTTTGTTTTTCTCCTCCTGAAAGAACTTTAGCAGGGAAATTTTTCCTTCCTTTAAGCCCAACCATATCTAAAAGATAATTAGCATGTTTAAAAGCTTCACTTTCAATATTTATTTTTTTTCTTGCAATTCTTGCTGGCATTAGTACGTTTTCTAAAGGTGTGAAATCTTCTAAAAGGTTAAAAGACTGAAAAATAAAGCCAATAAACTGGTTTCTTATCTGGTGGTAGGATGAGGAGTTGATTAACTCGTTATTTATCCTTATTTCTCCTGAGTCCTTATCTTCTAGTGTTCCCAATATATGCAAAAGAGTTGTTTTACCAACACCGGATGCTCCCATTATTGCTATAGATGAATTTTTCATTAAATCAAGTGATACACCATTTAGTATTTTTGTATCTTCTACTGATTTATATGACTTATACAAGTTTTTAGCTGACAGTATAGGAATATCCATTATTCAGCCCTCAATATCGTTGAAGGATTAATTCTGCTGGCTTTTATCGCAGGAATTATTCCAGCTATTAATGAAATTATTGGAGTTGTAATCAATACAAAAATAAGTGACTCATAACTTAATGTATTTGGTAGTTTATCTCCAAAGAAAGCTGTATTAAATGCAGCATGGCCTTGAAGGGTATTTAAAAAGCTTACTAAAACATTTAAATTTTTTAATGTAATAATAGCTCCAAAAATACCTATTAAACTGCTTAGCATTCCCATGATTACTCCGCATCCTCCAAAAATAAGACTTATGCTTCTGGAAGATGAACCCATAGCTCTTAAAACTGCAATTTCATGTTTTTTATCATTAACTAAAAGTATCAATAATGAAATTATGTTTGAGCATGCAACTATTAGAATTATGATTGCTATCAATGTAAAAAGTGTTTTATCACTTTGAAACTGCTGCATTAGATCTTTTGAGAATTCATAATCATGATATGTAGATACTTTCCAGAATGATGATATTCCTTCTTTTTGCATTTGAGATTGAATGTGTTTTTTTATGTTTTCAGCTTGTTTTATGTCGCCTGTCCAAACATTTATACCATTTGTAGCTGTTGTATCTAGAATTGATGATGTTGATGTTGAGTTTATTATTCTGGTTACTTCTTTTGGAACAATTATACATCTATTTCCTACTGGAAGAACTCCTGAGTCATAAAATCCTGATACAATTATTGGAAGCTGTTGTTCCTGCTGAGATGTTATTGCCTGAGCTTGAAATATCAAATATCCCTTATCACCAATTTGAAGTCCGGAAGACTGCATGGATTTTGGTATAAATACTTTATATGAGGTATTGTCAGCATTTAATTTCTCAATTTCTTTTTCATTAGGATTTATTAACAATGATTTTAAGTTAGGGTTATTTTCAGCGTATGATGATAAATATATCATTTGAGAAATATGCGTGGTTGTCTGATCTTCAAATGTTGAAAAAGATATCGGATTATCCCTTTTCATAGTGAGCTTCATTAAAGCTCCGCTTATCTCAAAATCCTGGTATGAAATATTTTTTATGTTGTCTAAAACATTATAAATTTTTTTAACGGGGTCTAATATAGTTTTGTCATTTTGCAATACAGGGTTTG
>CAYPMA010000031.1:219-12899 GCA_964411685.1 uncultured bacterium | reverse complement strand
GCTAAAACATAATCTGTGTTTTTAGAAACCGATCCAGATACTTTTCCATTACGTTCTTTTATTAAAGAAGATGCCTCTGATCTTGTAAACTTTTCTAAAGATCCAGTTAGTACGAATGTTTTATTTTCAAAAATATGATTTTTTATCTTCTTTGATTTTATTTTCTTTGGAACGATTCCGTTTTTCAATAGAAGCTCAATTTCTTCGATATTTTTCGGGTCATTGAAAAAATCTTCAATAGCTGAAGCAACTTTTTCCCCTATGCCTTCAATTGTTATCAGCTCATCTTTTTTTAATTTCATAAGATGGTCTAAATCTTCTGCATAATCAGCTAAAAGCTCTGCTGTTTCTTTCCCAACATATGGGATCTCTAATCCCATTATAAATCTATCTAAAAAACAGTTCTTTGATTTTTCAATGCTGTCTAAAAGATTTTTTATGGATTTCTCTTTAAAGCCTTCCAGCTGAGATAAAATATTTTCATCTAAAAGATATATGTCAGACGGCCTTAAGATAAGTTTTTTCTCAAATAGCTGAGCAACTACTTTTTCTCCCATATGCTCAATATCCATAGCTGCTTTGCCTGCAAAAAATATAATATGACGAAGCTGTCTTCCGACACAATTATCATTAACACATCTATGAGCGACTTCGTTTTCTTTTTGTATTACCTCAGAACCACATATAGGACATTTTTTAGGCATATGCCATGCTAAAGAGTCTTTTTTCCTTTTTTCAAAATCCACCTTAAC
The DNA here is from genome assembly GCA_964411685.1 of uncultured bacterium. Lineage (GTDB taxonomy): Bacteria > Chlamydiota > Chlamydiia > Chlamydiales > SM23-39 > CAYPMA01. The sequence continues at coordinate 12,147 of CAYPMA010000031.1, read as the reverse complement.
AACTTTGGGAATTACATCCCCTCCCTTTTCAATAACTACCCAGTCTCCAATGCGTATGTCTTTTCTTTTTATCTCGTCTTCATTATGAAGAGTAGCCCTTGATATTGTGCTGCCGGCCAATTGTATGGGCTCCAATTCAGCAACAGGCGTTAAAACTCCCGTTCTTCCAACCTGCACTGTTATATCGTTTATTTTAGTAAATGCCTGTTCTGGAGCAAATTTATAAGCAACAGCATATCTTGGAGATTTCCCTGTAAACCCCAGTTTTGGATGATATTTTAAATCATCGACTTTAAGAACTATTCCATCTATCTCAAATGAAATATCTTCTCTTTCCTTTTGTGTTTTATTTGAAAATTTTAAAATCTCATCTATGGAAGAACATCTCTGAAAATGACTTTCTTTAGAAACAGGAAGTCCTAATTTTTTTAAGTATTTATGTGTCTCATATTGAGAAGAAATATCAATCTCTCCCTCTGCTACTCCATAACATAACAAATCAAGCTTTCTTAAATAAACTTCCCTGGGATCTAAAAGTTTTAATGATCCTGCAGCTGCATTACGTGGATTGGCCCATGGCTCCAATCCTTTTTCTTCTCTTTGAATATTTAATTCGATAAAGACTTTCTTATGCATGAAAACTTCTCCTCTTACTTCTAAAAGAGGCGGAATATTATCACCTTTTAATCTTAAAGGAAGTGTTTTAATCGTTTTCACATTCGCAGTTACATCATCACCTATTTTACCATTTCCCCTAGTTACAGCTCTTACAAAATTACCATTTTCATATCTCAAAGAAAGCGCAGTTCCATCTATCTTTAACTCAAGGCAAAATTTTATATCTTCTCTTTCTGTTAATTTGTAAACTCTCTTGATAAAATCTTCAATTTCCTCTTCTGAATAAGTATTTGCCAATGAAAGCATCGGTTTTACATGTTCTTTCTGCTGAAATCCTTTTGTTAGGGATTCTCCAACTCTTTTTGTAGGTGAATAGGCAAGGGCAAGATCAGGATGTTCTTTTTCAAAGCTTTCCAATTCCTTTAATAACATGTCATATTCGTAATCGGATATTACAGGCTTGCATTCCTCATAATAATGCCTGTCATGCTCTAATAACTCTTCTACAAGCTGAATGTAATCTTGTTGGGATTGTATTTTTTTTGTTTTCAAACTTTTTCCTCATAATTAATCAGTTATACAAGCAATTAATTATTTTTTAAATCTATCGAAATAATAGACATTATTTTCTTTGATGAAAATTTCTTCATTTTTTAAGAATAATTTTCCTCTATCGCCATTATTTTTTCTTACTCTGAAGTTTTTAACAGAAGGCTGCAGCAATAATTTAATACTGGTATCTTTTTTGGCCCTTAATACCATTCTTCGTATTAACTTTTTTGACCACTCAATATCTAAAGATCCAATATCTTCGCAGTCAATATTTAAAAATCTTCCTGAATGAAATTCTTTAAACAAAAAAGGTAATATTTTTAAAGTATTATCAGTTTTTTCAAAAAACATAGATCTTATGATATGTTTTGCATAAGTTAATATTACTAAAGATGAGCTATCTGAAGGTATTTTTTCTTCCTTATCATAAATACCCTGATACTGATCATCAATTAATCTGGGCACAAAAATATCATAAAAACAGGCTTTATAAGCCTTTATAAAGGGCATTTTAATATCTTTTTTATTTTCAACAGCTTCCTTACAATCTTTTAATAAATTAGCAGTACCAATAATTTTTTTTCCCACTTCAGGAACTTCTTGTGAAAGCTTAAACCATATAGGCAAAATCTCTTTTAAATCTTCTCGATATGAAATTTTTTCCATATTTAGGTTTTTATTCATTCCAAGGAATAATTTTTCAAAAAAAACATTTTCTTTAAATATTTTAATAGGAAATGTCAAAACATCTAATTTCTTATAAGCCTTTTCGTTTTTACCATTAATTGAAATATTAATACTTTTTTTAGGAATGCTAAATAATGTAAGGTTAATCTTATTATCATCTACCATGATTTTATATCTGAAATAACCTTCAGAAGAAATTCCGCTAATCTCAACAAAACTCTTTTCTAAATTTTGTGAAATAGTGAAATTTTTAACAGGACCTTTTATATCCAGTGAAATATCAATCTCTTCATTAGAATTTTCATTTTCACAATTTTTTATAACAAGCCTTGATACATAAGCCTGAACACAATAACAAGATTTTGGCAAAATACATTTTTTGCCAAGAACATGAGAAAATAAAATTAACTTTTGTTCAATATTTAATTTAAACATTTTTTACCAACCAAACATTCTTGTGTATTAGCTTCAATATTAACCAACAATTCATTATTAGAAGTAAAACCTTCATTTAATACTTTCACTAATAGAAAATTATCTGCATGCCCATAGATATACTTTCCAGATAAATCATAATTATTCTCAAGTAATACTTTCATTTTATTTTTAATAAATTTTTGCCTAAATTTAAAAGCTTCATTAACCGCAATTTCTTCAATCTCTTTTTTTCTTTTTAAAATAACTTCTTTTTTTACAAAATTATCTTTCCATGTAGCTGCTAAAGTATTTGGCCTTGAACTATAAGGAAAAACATGAACCTTTGAAAATTGAACATTTTCAACTACTTTTTTTGTCTCATTAAACTCTTTGTCTGTCTCATATGGAAATCCTACAATAATGTCGGTTGAAATAGCAAAACCATCTGAAATACCCTTCAATCTGTCTACTGCCTTGTAAAACCCGTCAATAGTGTACTTTCTTCTCATCTTTTTTAATATTTCATCTGAGCCGGATTGTAATGAAAGATGCATATGTCTAGCTATTTTATCTGAATATTTTAAAGCATTTATTAAATTATCTGTAATATCATCAGGATCAATAGATGAAATTCTAATTTTGTTTAAACCTTCTATCTTATTAATGTCTTCTATAAGAGATGACAAATCATAGTCATTAAACTTATAATCCCCGATATCTATCCCTGTAAGAACTATTTCTTTGTAGCCGTTTTGAACTAAGGCCCTTATTTCCTCTATAATGCAAAAAGCATCTCTTGATCTTGATCTTTTCCTTGTAAAAGGAACAATACAATATGAACAAAAATTATCACATCCATCCTGTATTTTTACAAAAGCCCTTGTATGCCCTTCAAATTCATTAATAATAAATTTTGATTTATCTTTGAAAAAATCTTCTTTTTCTTCATTTTTTATTATTTCTATATTATCAGAATAAGAAAGTATCTCATCTTTTTCATATTCTAATATACACCCTGTCACATAAATCTTTGAATTAGGATTATCCTTTAAAATTTTTTTTATTATTTTCTTAGAAGAAATAGATGCTTTATTTGTAACTGCACAAGTATTTATCAAATATAAATCAGCAATGCCATTTTTTTTGACTTTTTCAAATCCCATATCCTTAAACTGTTTTGAAAAAGCCTCTGACTCATACTGATTTGTCTTACAACCTAAAGTAATAATATTAAATTTTTTATTCATAAATATTTTATATTACAAAATTTATAAAATTTTATCATTTTTGTAATATTGATAAAAGAGTGTTTCAAAAAAACACAAAAATTTATATATTTATTATTCAAAACATTATTAAAAATATATTTTAGGTAATTTTATGCAACCCGTTAATAGTTTCTCATCCTTTATTGCTCTAGTAGTTACTACTTTTATGGTATTTAATTCTATAGGAATGGTTCCTGTCTTTGTTACCGTGCTAGGAAGATATGAAAGAAAAAGACAAATTAAAATTATTTTTAGAGAGCTAGTAATAGCACTTATCACTCTATCCTTATTCATATTTTTTGGATCAAAAATATTAGATGCCCTACGAATAACTCAATCAACAATAGGAATTGTAGGTGGCATATTGTTGTTTTTAATAGCTATTAGCTTGATATTCCCTAAAGGCGGTGAAACTGAAGGACTGCCAAAACATGAGCCTATGATTGTCCCTCTTGCTATACCAGGTCTTGCAGGGCCAGGATCAATTGCTGCAATGATGGTTTTTTCTGAAAATTATGGGCTGATAATAACCTTATCAGCACTAGTCTGCGCATGGATACCTTCTTTATTATTAATACTATCATCTTCTATCGTTAAAAAGTTTTTAGGAGAAAAAGGTCTTCAGGCAGTAGAAAGATTAGGCGGAATGATAATTTGCTTAATCGGTCTTGACATGTTGACTAAAGGCATAATTATGGCTGTTAAAGAAAACTTTGTTATAGGTCAATAATCTATTATAAAAACTCCTTAACTTTTACAGTTGAGGAGTTTGTTTTTATAAAAACATCTTATTTTATGTCTCGGAGAATTCCAATACTTTTTTCTCAAGGATAGAAGGTATCTCAACGACAAGTAAAATATCATTTTCTTCATAATCGCACGATATTACCCTGCCTTCTTTCATTAACTCACTGACAAGATCATATCTGCTTTGAGGAATGCGCAAGTGAACTATTTTTCTTAATAGAGAAATCTCTTTTATCATCGCATCTAAAAGATCTAAAAAACCTTTCTTTTCTAAAGCTGATATCTCTATAGTTTTTGGATATTTCATTTTCAGTTCTAAAATAACATTTTTATCCGTAAGAGCATCAATTTTGTTCAAGCAGGTTATCATAGGTCTTTTTTCTGCATTTAACTCTTTTAATACTGCAAAAGTAGCTTTTGCATGATCAACAGCCTGATGATCTGAAACATCAATAAGATGTATCAAAATATCTGCCTGTGTAGCCTCTTCTAAAGTGCTTCTAAATGCGGCAACAAGATTATGAGGTATCTTTCTTATTAAGCCCACTGTGTCTATTAATAGTATTTCCTGATTGTTTGGAAGAATGTATTTCCTGGTTGTAGTGTCCAAGGTTGCAAATAATTTGTCTTCAACAAAAATATTGGCGTCTGTCAAAGCATTAAAAAGAGTTGATTTCCCTGCATTTGTATAACCTATAATAGCAAATGTAGGGATATTGCTTCTAAGTCTTGCTTTTCTTTGTACTTCTCGTTGCTGTATTATTTCTTTTAATTCTTTATTCAACTGTGAAATTTTTTTCTTTAGAATCCTTCTGTCTATCTCTATCTGTGTTTCACCCTCTCCTTTTAAGTATCCGCCTTTACCTCCACCGCCTGTCTTCTGCCTTGAGAGGTGCGTCCACATACGCTTTAATCTTGGAAGCTGATACTGAAAAAGAGCAAGTTCAACCTGTATTTTTGCTTCTTTTGTCCTTGCTCTCTGAGCAAATACCCCTAAAATTAATTCCGTCCTGTCAATTACTGGAATTTTAAAAATTTTCTCCAAATTTCTCTGCTGATGAGGAGATATCTCATCATCAAAAACAACAATATTGACGTTATTTTCCTCACAAAAAGACTGTATTTCCTCAACTTTTCCTTTCCCTATGAACGTTGCTGTATCAAATTTCCTTACATGAACAGATATTTGTTTTATTGTTTCAAGGCCAAAAGTATCTCCTAATGACTGTAATTCATCTAAATGCTCAAGGCATTTATTCTTTTCAGGTGATGACAGGTATATTCCAACTAAAAGAGCTTTCTTGTTATCTTCTTTTAATTCACACAATCTTCCTTCTATAACAGTAGATCTTTCATTTATTTTAGCCATTATTAACCTTCATAATTAAAGTGTATTTCCATTCCGTCAAATGCAAACTTCATATTTTTATTTAGCTTTTCATTTTCCCTTTCATGGTCTATTTCATGAGCAATATGAGTAAAATATGTGTTCCTTGGTTTTACTTTATTTGAAAATTTAACAGCCTCTTCAACAGAAAAATGAACGGGCGAATTGTGATGTCTTACAGCACTGATAATAAGAGTATTCACATCTATTAAGTTTTTGAAAATTGAATCATCAAACTGTTTAATATCGGAAATATATGCTAAATCACCAATTTTATATCCTGTAACATTACAGCCGCCTTGTACATATGAAAAATAATTTACATCTATTCCCTCAAAATTTATTGATCCTTCTTTTTTTTCTAAGACATGAAAATCAAATTGTGTTCCAAGGTTCAAAACCTCATCGTCTATAGGGAAAAGATGTAGATATCTTGTTTTTAAATCTTCTTCAGATTCTTTTGACAAAAGACATGGTATAGCTTTTTTCTGCAAAAAATTATATATCCTCAAGTCGTCAATTCCTCCGACATGATCATAATGTGTATGCGTAAGCAAAAGGCCGTCAATTTTTTTTATATTGTATTTCAATGCCTGATATCTAAAGTCAGGGCCTACATCTAATAAAAAATTTTTATCATTAATAGTAATAAGGCCAGATGGCCTTAATCTCTTATTATAATGAGATTTTGACTTGCAAACACTGCACTCACATCCTATCAATGGGACGCCCATAGAAGAACCCGTCCCTAAAAATAGAAATTTTGCTTTCATGATTGATTTTCCTCATTAGAGAATTGTGATTTAACTTTTTCAAAAGCAATGAATGCCATTTCAAAAAAGAAAATAATAAAAGGCGTTAAAATTGCTGAAGCAAAGAGCATCATAAAAAAGCTGGAGAAAATATTAATAATTGTATATCCATATGAAAAACAAAGATCTTTAGCTAATAGAAAAGAAATTATCAATGGTATAAAACCAACTAAAAATACTAATAAAGACATAAAAAATAATAAGAAATTTGAATAAATATTTTTCTTCATCAAAAGAAATATTTTTCTCATTACTTTTAAATTCTTAACTTCAACAACTGTAAAAAATGGAATCGCAAAAAATAAAAAAATTATTCCCATAATTATAAGTAAAATAGTAACCAAAATAATAACAAAAGGGAAAAAAGATAACACAAGGCCTATTAACTGACCTATTCCGGGAATCATTTTTAAAAGAAGATATATTCCCAATATTGTCCACATCAAAAAAAAGCTAATTATCATAGGTATGGATAAAAAAAGCGTACTTATAATTTGGTGTATAGACTGTTTAATAATCGGGAAAACAAGCCATTTTGTGTTTTTATCATCATAATCACTTGCCTTGGTTAATATTATGCTTAAAGAAAACAATATAGCTAAAATAATAAAAACAGAAAGAAAGGACGTCCCTATCTTTACCCAACTATTTGAAAAAATATAAAAAAAAGATAAAATAAGACCACAAAATCCCAATGCTGGAAAGGTCAGAATCCACCTTTTTTTACAGAAAATAGATTTAATTGCCTTATTAAATGCTTGAGATATTTCCATATTTACTTTGCCTTATAAAAATAATGAGGATGCAAAACAGGTGACTTTTTCTCTTTTGTCCTATCATGTTCTATCTGAATAGCCATTCCAACACATCTTATCATTGCTAAAATTACAGGATAATACTGAGGACAGTCATATCCTGCAGCACTTAATGCCACGCCAACTATAGCATCTGCATTAGCATTAATATTTTTTTTCTCAGACAAGATTTTTGTTGCACTTATCCTTATCTGAAGGGCTAATTGCACAAAAGGATGGTTTGAAAAATGCTTTCTAACATAATTATACAAAATAGTTGCCCTTGGATCTTCAATTTTAAGGGTTGGATGACCGAAACCAAATATTTTTCCTTTTTTTTCAATTTTCTCTCTAATTATATTTTCTATCTCATTAGTAGATATTTTACCTTCAGTTTTTCCATAAGTTCTTTTTACCCATTCATATGCTATTTGTGAGGCCCTTCCACTTATTTTACCCGAAAAAGCTCCTATTGCCGTTGCTAAACATGTATAGATATTAACCTCAGCAGAAGATGTAGCCTTTGCAACAAAGGTTTCTAAAGACCCTCCTCCATGATCAAAATACAATATTGCTATCAATTTCAATAACGGAAGAAGTTTTTCTTCTACTAAATCTTTTTGTTTTAACATCTGTGAAAAATTTTCAATGTATCCTAAAGAAGAATCAAATGCTATAGGATCCTTTAAATTTGAATGATAATTAATTACAATTGAAGCAATAGATGTAATTTTTGCAATTGCATTCAAAGTATCTTCCGATGGATTTTGTGATGTCTTTTCATAATTAGAAGCAATAGTTAATGCTATTGAAAATAAGGATAATGGATTCAAATCTTTTGGAAGATTTTGTATGGCAGCAATTGTCTCATCTGTTAAAGATCCGCGTTTTTTCAATTCTTCTTTAAAAGAATCAATCTCAGCTTTTATTCCATCAAGACCTGTAAGTAATAAATAAATAACTCTTTCCGGTTCCCATGTCATTATTTCATAAAGCGTCCTTCCAGCATAAAAAATGCCCTTCTTCTCATCTACATAAGATGTAGAGCAATATCCTGTGGGGATACCCCTTAGACCTGTCTCCAAATGTTCTTTTGTTATTTCAAATATTACTTCATCTCTCATGATGACGCTCCTATTTTTGATTGTAAAACATCAGCAACTTGATCTCTTTCTTTTATTAACTCATCTTCAGTTATTTTTATCTTATTCTCAATAAAATCATCCCACTTTAAGCCTGAAACAATTCTATAGTTTCCATCACCATCACTAACACATGGAAAAGAAAATACTAAATTATTCTTTATACCATAGGGATTTTTATCCGTACATACTGCAGATGAAAACCAATCATTATTGTCTGTTTTTGTTAAAATTGATTTTACATCATCTATTAGAGCTTGCGCAGCAGAAGCAGCTGATGACTTGCCTCTTGCCTTTATAATTTCTGATCCTCTATTTTGAATTTTGGTAAAAAAGTCATCTTTTAGCCAATCGATATCACTTATAACATCAGTAACTTTTGAGTTATTTATCTTTGCATTATAGAAATCTGCAACCTGCGTTGCAGAATGATTTCCCCATATGGCAACATTAGAAACATCTTCAACTTTAACATTTGCTCTTTTTGCAAGCTGATATTTTGCTCTATTTTCATCAAGACGTGTCATAGCATGAAAATTTTCTCTTTTAAGATCTTTAGCATTATGCATGGCTATCAAACAATTTGTATTACATGGATTGCCGACAACAAATACTTTAACATCCCTATCAGCATGATCATTCAATGCCTTTCCCTGATGTGCAAAAATTTTTGCATTCTGCAAAAGCAAATCGCTTCTTTCCATTCCCATAGTTCTTGGCTTTGCTCCAATCAATAAAGCATAATTCACTCCTTCAAAAACTTCTTCGGGATAAGTTCCTATCTTAATATCTTTTAATAGAGGAAAACAGCAATCCTCTAATTCCATTAAAAGGCCTTTCATAATAGTATCAAAAGACATAGGAAGATCCAATAGATGTAAAGACACTTTCTGATCTTTTCCGAACATATCTCCATTTGCAATACGAAATATCAAATTATATGCAATTTGTCCGCAAGCGCCTGTTATAGCCACTTTAACTTCAGGTTTAGACATATAAACCATCCTTATTTTTAAATTAAATCATTAACAATTCTATTCTGATAATCTTTCATCATTTCTACCATAAAATGCAAGTTATGAATGGTAGCAAGTGAATATGCTGTTAATTCTTTTGCTTTAAATAAGTGATGTAAATAAGAACGTGTAAATTTTTGACATGTATAACAAGTACAATCTCTATCTATTGGATAATGATTATTGGCATTTTCTCTTCTTGTTATTTTTATATGTTTATTTTTATGTAATAAAAGACCGTGTCTTGCGGCCTTTGTTGGATAAGAACTATCAAATGTATCTATTCCATATGGAATGCATAACTGTAAAGATTCCAAATCGCCTATTCCAAGAAGATGATTAGGATTATCATATGGAAGAAAAGGCATGGTATATTTTAAAACTTCTACTAATTCATCTTTATTTTTACCCAAACTTCCGCCTATTGCATGACCATCAAATTCCAAAGAGCTTAAATATTTACAGCTCTGTTTTCTAAAATCCTTATCAACTCCGCCATGTATTACAGAATACATTAATTGATCATTTCTGTTTTTTAGATGTTCATCTAAAGATCTTTTTTCCCAGCGATGAGTTCTTTCCAAAGAATATTTAAGAGTTTTTTTATCCATATGATAAGGAGGAAGCTCATCTAATGGTATTATAATATCAGACTTCATTTTCTTCTGGGCCTGTATTGACGACTCAGGAGTTAGAGTCACTTTGCTTCCATCTCTATAGGATCTGAAAATTACCCCTTCTTCATTTATCTTTAAAACAGATTTATCTGATCTTTTTGTACCTTTTGACTTTAGTTCATTTGCAACAGAACCATATGCTAAAGAAAATACCTGAAATCCCCCTGAATCCGTAATAATCGGCATATTTCTATTTATAAATTTATGTAGTCCCCCGGCATTAAAAATAATGTCAGGCCCCGGCTGCAATAAAAGATGATAAGTATTGCAGAACATAAGCTGAAGTCCAATAGAGCTTACCATTTCATTATCTAATGCCTTTATAGTACCATTAGTTCCGACGCCAACAAAATTTGGTGTGTCTATAACTCCATGAGAAGTATGTATCCTTCCTATTCTTGCATTAGATTTCTTTGATTTGTAAAGAACTTCAAACTTAAGCTTTTTCATATTCATCTTTTCTAATTATAATATTACTAAACACCGAAACAAAAAATGAGCTAAAAATAATTATTAACACCTTAATGCAATAGCTCATCAATATCACGTTAAAAGGAGATTTTATCATCCCATAAAGACCTAAAAATGTAAAAAGAACAGTATCCAAAAGCTGAGAAAATAATAAAGAAACAGATATCCTGCTTCCTAAAAACCTATTTTTTAGAAAATTCTTCATTTTACCATAAAGAACAATATCAATCTGCTGAACAATAAAAAATACCACAAATGAAGCTATAATAATTCTCGGAGCAGATGAAAAAATATTTTCATAATGAACATGAGTATTATCATAAACACTTGGAACATACAGTAGATGCATTTTTGTCATGACACAATATATGACCATGCTAAAAAAAGATATGTACATGGCTTTCTTTGCCTGCTTTTTACCGTAAAACTCCTGAAGCATGTTCATGCCTAATAATGCACCTACAGCATAAACATCAGAGCAGGTAACAGTAAGATAAAAAATATCCATCTGTTTTATTACAAATAAATTAGCAAATATTGCCATCAATGAAATAAAAACAATAAGTGCCTTTTTACCTATTTTTAAAGCAACAAACAAAAATGAAAGGACTAAAACAATATGTATTAAAAAATAAGCTGTGTTCATATAAACTGATTAAAAAATTTTTGAAATGAATTATAACAAATTATTATCTTACAATCCATATCAATATTTTAATAAAAGCACTGCACAATCGCTTTAAAATAATTATTATTAACCACAATTATATTTTAGAAAAATACTCGACTGTCTTTAGTATTAGCACTTTCAACTCTAGATATTGTGGGATTTAATGCAGACCTTTTATGCATTTAATATACTAGAACAATTTTTTTTAAAATCTTTATTACGATATTTTACACAATACTCATAAATCATTGCATATGGCTTATATTGTTCTAGAGCATAATTACTTGCTCTGTACGAATAATGAGCTATTTGTACTGCTGTAAGTCGCTTTTTGTTTTCAATATTTGGGTTTGGCATTTTCGATATTATTATTTGTATAATTTCACAATCGGCTCTTTCCGCTGCAAGGTGTAAAGCTGTATTTCCTTTTTCGTCTTGAGAATTTGGATCTGCTCCTGCATCTAATAATAGTTTAATTATCTCTAGCGCTTCTTCTTGTTTGCATGCAAATGCACAATATAAAAGTGAATTACCTTTATCATTACATGCATTAACATTTCCTCCTGACTCTATATATTCCTTAACAACTCGTACATTACCATTATAACAAGCATATACAATCTCATCCTTGCTAATAGCTTTATTATCACTTGTTTTTTCAGTTTTATGC
>CAYPMA010000031.1:0-209 GCA_964411685.1 uncultured bacterium | reverse complement strand
CAGCAAAAGAAGAATATGCAAATGCATTAGCTATAAATGATAAGCCATATCCAGATAAGGCTACACCTCCAAATGCTGTTGCAACAAGTCCTAATGATATTAAAGCTATTGAAATATTCTTTTTTGAACACACATCTTTTAAAAATACATGTACCTTTTCCACCCTTGATATATCCGGGGGCAATGAAACTCGATCAGACATTTTTATC
>CAYPMA010000030.1:0-13081 GCA_964411685.1 uncultured bacterium | reverse complement strand
TCCTGGAAAAAACAAAAGAAATAGGAATCATGAAAGCCATAGGTGCTCAAGACAAGGACATAATGATTATCTTTTTGTTAAATTCTGGATTAATTGGATTAATCGGGGGAATAGGAGGGATAATCTTAGGATTTTTTGCATCCACTGCAATAAGTTCATTAGGAGGGATAAGCACAGGAGTTGGAGGCGCTGCTTCCGCTGAAATATTTTGGAATATAGCAGTGGATAAAGATAGAGAAATTGAATCAATGGCAATATTGAACCGCATGGGCCTTCCTAGAAGAAAAGGTCAAACATTATTAGAGCTATTTAAAAAAGAAGGTCTAATGACCTCAGAAAAAGAGGAAACTATAAGGTATCAGGCAGGATTAGAAGAAGAATTAAGAAACATAATAAGGAAAATAGATGGAGTACTCGACGCCGCTGTACAGATTTCATTCCCAGCAAAAGAATCTCTAATGCCTGGTGAAGAACAGCCAAAAATGAAAGCTTCTGTATATGTTAAACATCAGGGAATCCTCGACGATCCTAATAATCATTTAGAAACAAAAATAAAAAGATTGCTATCAGGTGCTGTTGAAGGCTTAGATTTTGAGTCTGTATCTGTTATTTCTGACAAATCTTATTTTTCAGATTTAAGGATACCACAGGAAAAAGAACTTATTTCTCCTAAAATAAAAGACCAGCATTATGTCAATATTTGGTCAATGGTAATGACTAAAAATTCAGCAACACGTTTTCGAATAATATTCTTCATAATGATTGTTCTTATTTTAATATTTGGTGCTGTTTCAGGATTTTTCATATATAAATTTTATCCTATGCTTAAACCTACAAAAAAAGAAGAAAAGACTAAAGAACAAAAAGAAGAATAATAGGTTATTAAAATGAAATCTTCCTCTTATAATGTTTTGAAAAAGATCCTAGAAGAAAACAACAAAAATGACTTAATTAAATACTTATCTGAAAACGAAAAAAAACAGTTAAATATTACTAAAGTTTCAAAAGATAAGACAATTAAAGACTTTTTAGATGATAATCTTCTTGACCATGTTCATTATTCATGGCTTATTCCCTCTTTAAAAGCCTATTCAAAAACAGACATGCCTTTTTTTTTAGAATCTATAGGCTCTGAAAAATCAAAAAAACTCTCTAAAATGATTAACATAAAAAATAATAATCACAATATTTCCAACATTGCTAAATGCTTTTTTATTGATATTTTAAAAGCAGGGCTCGTAGGAGAAAAAAACTTATTATTGCCGCCAACTTTTTTACCTGATTCAGATTTAAATTTTTTAATTAATTTTTCAAAAGAGGACCTGGTATTAATAATTGATTTCTTGGGATTATATGATTTGGCAAAAGAAATACCTCATATTGTTGATAAAAATTTATTATTAAAAATTCAAAAGCTTTTAGATAATAGAAAAAAAGAATTTCTAAAAATTATTTTATCAAAAAAAGAACAGTTATCTATCCCTAGAATAAATTGGGATAAAAACACTAAAACATTAATGATTTTACTGCATAAAAGAGGGTTATTAAGGTTTTCAAAAGCTTTTTCTTTTCAGCACAATGATTTAATTTGGTATATTAGTCATAAGCTGGACATAGGACGAGGATCAATCATGTTAGAACAAAGCAGTAAAAAAACATCACATAAAGCCTCTTCTATACTGACACAAAATATCATTGATATTGTATCTTTTTTAAAACTCAATAAAACAAAAGAGAGTTTATGAAGTTTTTTTCTCTTATATCAAACAAAGAAGTACATCTTGCAGATGATCAGAAAATAATACCTGCAGAGGATTTTTCTTCTATTATTGAAGCAAAACAATTACTAGATGAGACAAAAAAAGAAATAGAAAAATATAAAGAAAAAATAAACAAAGAATGCGAACAATTAAAAAATGATGAAAAAGAAAAAGGTTTTAATGAAGGATTGTCACAATTTAATGAAAAAATATTAGAACTGGACAAGCAATTTAATATCTTTAAAGAAGATATGGAAAAGAAAATATTACCCCTTACTTTGCAGGCAGCAAAGAAAATACTCGGCGATGAATTAAAAACCAATCCAGAAAGAATAGTAGATATTGTAAAGCAGTCTATAAAGCCTGTTATGCAGCATAAGAAAATTATTATTTATGTAAATAAAGAAGACCTTCAATATTTAGAAGAGAAAAAAGACGAAATATTACAGAAGCTGGCACAAGTTGAATCTTTTTCCTTACAGGAAAGACCAGATATAAAAAAGGGAGGATGTATAATCCAAACTGAATCAGGTATTATCAATGCCCAACTAGAAAATCAATGGAATGCTCTTGAAGCTGCATTCAAAAAAATTATGAAAAAATAAAGTATTATGAAAAAAATAAAAATTCTTCTACTTATTACATTCGGATTGTTTTTTTTATCTTCTGCTGCATATGCTCAAGCACCTGCTAATAATCCTATTCAATCTGTGTTACAAAAAACAGCATTGCAAATACCTTCAGATGAATTAAACCAACCAAATGTAATTACTAAACTGGCAGTGTTGACAGGCGTTGCCCTATTACCATTTTTAGTATTGTTATTAACTTCTTTTATAAAATTTATCGTAGTTCTTCAGCTAATGAGAAATGCCTTAGGGGTGCAGCAGACACCTCCGAATCAGGTCCTGACAGGAATTTCGCTTATTCTCACCATTTACGTCATGTTCCCGACTGGAATTGCCATGTACAATGCTTCTGAAAAAGCAATAAAAGATTCCCCACCTGAAATTTTTTCCGGACAATCAGCTTTGTATATAATTAACGTTGTTGATCAGGCTAAAGAACCCTTTAGAACTTTCTTACAAAAAAATGTTATTCCAAAGCATGCTAAAAGTTTTTACCAAATAGCCTATAAAATCTTTCCTGAACCATATAAAGGATCTCTATCAGTTAAAGACTTTATTATTTTGATACCTTCCTTTATCACAAGTCAGCTGAAAATGGCCTTTGAAATTGGAGTATTAATATATTTACCATTTTTTGTTATCGATCTTGTCACATCCAATATCTTACTTGCTATGGGTATGATGATGCTCTCTCCATTGACTATTTCATTGCCTATAAAGCTGCTTTTACTGGTAATAATTGACGGCTGGACAATACTCATGCAGGGCCTTGTTTTAACATTTAAATAATGGAATTATTATGTTTCAAACTGAGATATATCAATTTACATATCAAGCATTACTATTAATACTATTGCTTTCCGGGCCTCCAATAATTATCAGTATGATATTAGGATTATTAGTTGCTATTTTTCAGGCAGCAACACAAATACAGGAACAAACACTTTCTTTTACAGTAAAACTTTTTGCAGTCATATTAACTTTAATGTTATTAGGCCCATGGTTAGGATCTCAAATTGTAAATTTTGCATATACAATTTTTACCAACTTCACCAAATGGGGCTTGTAAAAATCAAATGGACAGCTTTGTAACTTCAACAGATAGTTACCTTTCTACATTATTGGGAAACACAAATATTACACCTATTACAATGTTAACTTCCTTTTTCTTAATAATTGCAAGACTCCTTCCAATAATGCTTATAGTTCCTTTTTTTGGAGGAAAAATTTTGCCGGGGACTATAAAGGTTATGTTCTCTGTAAGTATTTGCGCTATTTTCTTACCTCAAATTGTTGTGTCTTTAAAAACTGATATTCCATTTGATCTTGCATATGCCGGATATATAATAAAAGAGCTTACTGTTGGCTTTATAATAGGTTTATTGGCCACTATCCCATTTTATGTAGCTCAATCAACGGGAAGCTTGATAGACCATATCAGAGGCTCCTCTTCGTTACAGGTTACAGATCCAACAACAAGCTCTCAAACAGGGCCGATAGGACAGCTTTATAATTATGTGCTAATAGCAATTTTTTTTATAATTGGCGGCCCTTTTATATTCTTTGATGTTGTAAACCAATCTTTTCAGGTAATACCAATAAACGGATTAATTAATCCTTTATTTTTCACTTTAAAACTCCCCTTTTGGCAGCTTATTATATCAATAATCAATTATGTTCTAAGCTTTGCAATACAATTGGGAGCTCCATCATTTATTGGAGTTTTAATGGCTGAAATGTTTTTAGGTATAGCGAATAGATTGGCCCCGCAGGTTCAAATAGTATTTTTAGGGATATCCTTAAAATCCTGGGTAGGCCTTGCCCTATTAGCAGCTGCATGGTATTTCATTATGAATCAATTGGGGAAAGAATCCCTGGCATGGCTAAACACAATTCGGGATACTATAAATCAAACAATTATTAAATAAATGAAGGCACAAATGAATCTTCATTCTTACAATAGTCCAAATTATTTATATACCAGTTTATAGTCTCATCTAAAGCTTCAACAAATGTTTTTGTGGGATGCCAATTTATATCATTTTTAATTTTTTTTGAGCATATGGCATATCGAAAATCATGGCCCGGTCTATCTTTTACATATTTAATAAGTGAAAGATAATTATTTTTATCTTTATTTGTTTTTTCGGAAAGAATATCAATAATTGAATTTACTATTTGAACATTTGTTTTTTCGCATTCAGCGCTAATATTGTAAACTTCTGATTTTTTACCATAATTTATTATCTTCCATATTGCCTCTGCATGATCATCAACATAAACCCAGTCGCGAACATTTTTCCCATCACCGTAAACAGGCAAAGGTTTTTCATTTAGACAATTTAGTATCATCAATGGAATTAACTTTTCAGGATTTTGATATGGCCCATAATTGTTTGTGCTATGAGATAATGTTGCAGATAAATCATATGTTTTAGCATAAGAGCGTACTATATGATCAGAAGATGCCTTTCAGGCCGCATATGGTGAATTAGGAAGATATAATGAGTCTTCTGTGAAATAACCCTCGTCTTTTAATTCTCCATATACCTCATCTGTCGAAATATGATGGAAATGAATATGTTTACTTTTCCTAACCGCTTCTAATAAGGAATATGTTCCTAAAATATTAGTATATAAAAAGGTTTTTGGCCCGTCTATACTTCTATCAACATGTGTCTCCGCTGCAAAATTGACTATTGTGTCGATGTTATGATCTTTACATATCTTTTCAACAAGTTCTGTATCTAATATATCACCCTTATAGAAAAAATAATTTTCATAATTTTCTATAGAAGATAAATTTTTTAAATTACCTGCATACGTCAAGTTATCTAAATTTATTATTGATCCATTAAAATCTTTTTTATTAAGCACAAGCCTAATAAAAGAAGATCCCATAAATCCTGCTCCACCGGTTACGAGGATATTTTTTATGTTCCTTAATATTTTTTGCATCCTACTAAATTCTCCTCAAAATAATCATTTATCACTTCTTTATACGACCTAATTTTTTTAGGAAAAATATTCTCAAATTTTTCAGTATCCAATACTGAATATAAAGGTCTTTTTGCTAAAGCATTAAATTCTTTTGTTGATACTGAATTAATTGTTCTACATTCAATAGAATTATCATTTTTTACTGCTAAATTATATACATACATAGCAATATCATACCATGAAACAACTTTTGCATTGGCAAAATGATAAATACCTTCATATTCTATAAGAAAAAGAATAGCTTCAGATAAATCTTTGCCAAAGGTAAGCCTTCCTATTTGATCGGAGACAACAGATATTTCTTTTTCAGTTTTCATTTTCTTTAAAATCTTTGAAATAAAATTATTGTCATTATTGCCAAAAAGCCACGATGTCCTAATTAAAGTTGAATCACTACAGATATCTAATAATTTTTTTTCCCCTTCTAATTTCGATTGTCCATATACATTGCAGGGCATGCAAATATCTTGCTCTTTATAAGGCTCATTTTTTTTGCCGTCAAATACATAATCCGTTGAAATATGTAAAACTTTTATGCCTTGTTTTTTTGCTTCTTTTGCAATGTTTTCAACACCATAGGAATTTATTGCATATGCCAAATCTTTTTCTTTTTCTGCCATTTCAACATTTGTATATGCAGAGCAGTTTATAATGTGAGAACAATCATTTTTGGAAAGAAATTTTTGTATGGAATCGGTAGATGTAATATCTACCATATCTCTTGATGTAGCAATAAAATCAATATTATTATCCTGCAATAATAATAACAGACTTTTTGCAAGCATTGAATTTTTTCCAATAACCCAAATTTTCATAAAACGCATGTATTGTTAAGATCGATTTCTTTTAAAAGAGGGTTGTCTTTATCCTTATCAGATAGGATAGGGTCTTTTATTGACCAATCAATATTTATTTCAGGATCATTCCATAATATTGAAGCATCTAATTCTGGATCATAATACGTACTGACCTTGTATGTTACATGAGCCTCATCAGATAAAACACAAAAACCATGAGCAAATCCTTTAGGAATAAAAAATTGATGATGATTTTCATCATCCAATATACATGATATCCACTTGCCAAAGGTTTTTGAATCTTTCCTTATATCTACTGCAACATCAAAAATTTTTCCATGAACAACAGTTACAAGCTTATCCTGCCCAACACCTCTTTGAAAATGAAGTCCTCTTAAAACACCTTTTTTTGAAAATGAATGATTATCCTGAACAAATTCAGGCATATTAAGAGATTCATATAAAGATTTTCTATATGACTCAACAAAAAATCCCCTGCTATCCATTTTAATATCAGGAGTTATTAATTTAAGGCCCTTTATTGGATATTCTTTTATTTTCATAATACTACTTTTTTATACATACTACTGTTGCATGTCTTCCTGTAATTTTATCTCTTCTATATGAAAAATAATTTTCAGCATCGCAAAACGTACATGTTTTAGAAATCTCAATATTTTTATCCTTAATGCCGCAATCCATTAATTGACTTTTGGCAATTTCAAATAAATTGAAATGATCATTATCAGTTTTATAACCCCAGAACTCTTTTGGAAGTTCAGTTTTATAGTTCACAAATTCAGCATGACAAGGCCCAATACTTGGAGATATGCATACACAAATATCTGAAGCATTGGCTTTTTCATTTTTAACAAGAGTTTCCATTACTTCTTTATAAATATTTTGAACAAGGCCTTTCCATCCCGCATGAGCTACTGCAACAATGTCATTCTTTGGATCATAAAATATTGCCACCTGGCAATCAGCATGTGTTGCAACCAAAGCTAAATCTTTTTCCTTTGTATACAAAGCATCAGCTTCAGGAATTTTTAAATAATTGTCATTTGTAACTTTAAAAACCTTTTTACCATGAACCTGTTTTGCAATTACCAGTTTTGAAGAACCGATTTCATTTTTAATAATTTCTCTATTTCTCTTAACACAATCAATGTTGTCCCCTACCTGATCACTAACATTTAATGATAAGAAATTTTTTTCACTTGTTCCGCCATGTCTTAAAAACGTTCCCTGGAAGATATGTGTAAAAGACGACAATAGATCATATTCCAATAAAGCTATTTTCTTTTTTTCAAACTCCATAAAAAACCCTTTTTTTGTATAATAATGTTGGTACTGGATTTTAATACTTTTCTAAAGATTTATCAAATCTAAAAGAAAAAATTATTAATATAAAAAAAGAGGAGAAGATGTCCTTTAGTAAAAAGAACAATTTAATAATAGGTGTTATATTAACCTTAATAGCATATGTATTCTTTGCAACAAGCAGCACATTAATAAAAGCTTTTCCAAATGAGTTCCCTATTATTCAAATTGTGTTTTTTCAAAATATTATTTGTTTATTTTTAACGATTATTTATAGATTTTTCAGGAATAAAAAAATTTCATTTAGAACTAAAACTATAAAAAATCATTTGATTAGAGATGTGTTCGGATTAATAAGCATTCTTTTTTACTATTTAGCTATAAAAAAAATACATTTGGTTGACGCTACAACACTTGCTTATACAGCTCCGTTTTTTACTCCGTTTGTCTGGAAAATGTGGAGCAGATCAAAAATTGAAAAAGATGTGTGGTGGGCAATAATACTTGGCTTTATTGGTATAGTTTTAATACTTCATCCAAGTTCTGAAATAATTAAAACAGGTTCAATATTAGGATTATTAGCAGGTATATTTTCTGCTGTTGCCTTATCTGCTTTAAGAAGAATAAATCAAAAGTCAGAATCTCTTTTTTTAACCCTTCAATATCTATTTACCGTTGGATCAATAATATTATTGCCTTTTGCTTTAATAGAATGGCAAATGCCCACACCAATTGAATGGTATTTCATAATTGCCATAGGAATATCCTCTTTTTTCGCACAGATATTATTAACTATTGCATACCGTCATGGCACTGCCTCATTTTTATCTCCAATCAGTTATTCTATGATCTTTTTTGTAGGAATGTTCAGCTGGCTAATTTTTAATCAAATACCCGGCATATTATCAATAGTGGGAAGCCTTTTTATAATAATTGGAGGAAGCTTTACATATATCCTTAGAAAAAGAGCTAAATCCATATCTGAAGCTCTGCAAACCGAAGAAGAAAAAAAATGGTGGAAAAAGCTTTTCCATAGAAAAAAAGATTGAATGCTATAAATCATAATTTCTTAATTTTTCTAAGATTTCTTCAATAATAGCATCTACCCTTCCCTCTCCATTTATTTTTATTTCAGAAAATTGTGGCCTTTCAAATGGAGAATTTATTCCAGTGAATTGTTTTATCTTATTTTCTCTTGCAGCTTTATAAAGGCCTTTAACATCTCTTCTTTCACATACATCTAATGAAGTATCTACAAACACCTCAAAATATTTTCCATGTTTTGAGATTAGCTCTCTATTAGCAAGCCTGTCATTCTCAAAAGGGGCTATGTTTGCAATGATACAAATACCACCCTGCTTAACAATTAATGAAGCAACATATCCAATACGTCTTACATTAATTGATCTATCCTTATCTGAAAAACCAAGCTCATTTGACAAGTATTTCCTAATAACATCCGCATCGATAATTTCAATATTTCTTTCTTCATTATTTTCCAAAAGTCTTTCTTTTAGTGCATTAGCCAAAGTTGATTTTCCTGCCCCCGATAATCCGACAAAATATATACATAATCCTTTTGGTTTTTCATAAAACTTTTTTACTTCAGGATATTGAGATGAAACTTTTCTACTAGTTTTAATGTTTACAGGAATAAAATTAACTTTTAATAATTCATTATAATGCTCTAAAGAACTTTTAATATTTCTATAGACATTTCTATCTATAAAAAATGTATTTACACCATAGTTTGACATAACTTTTGCTTGAAGCAAAACTTCTCTTTCATTTTCTGAATTAAAATCGTAAGGAAGATGAACAACATTAATTTTTTCATTAACGCATAATGATTTTAATTTTTCATAATTTTTAATCCTTAAATGATTTTTTAAGCTATCATTAGTATCTACTGAAAAAAGTGTAATATTTTTTTCAGGTGCCTTTTTGATAAGGCTTTTAATTTCTGATGAAAGATAAGGCTTATCTGCAATTATACCATATTGCTTTTGTGATTCTTTATTATTCTCTTTATATGCGCTTGTAGAAACCCGATAATCTAAGAAATTAAAATGTATTGGATTTTTTATTTTCTCAATTTTTCCACCAATATAGACTCTATCTTCATTAATTTTTGAATTTAAATATTTTTCTTCTTTTTCGACATTAGGATAATAGATATCTTCTACGTCTAATTCTGCAACAGGATTTAATTGTTCATCCCTTAATAATATCCTTTGATTTGTCTCAAAAAATCCTAAATCTTTTTTCTCTATTTTTAAGTTTACAGGAATGGGCCAAAATTGATCATCTTCAAGTGTTAAGTTTTCTAAAACAGACTCATATTCATTTTTAGACATATATTTATCTACCGGAGAAAAAGCTCCTATTAAAATCATTTCAAGTTCATTTAACTGCGATGAATTTAATTTATAAAAAGGTAAAGACAAATCATTTTCCTGAGAAAAACTTGAGTTAAATAAAATAACAAAAATAAACAAATACAAGAGCTTTTTCATAACAATCCTATAAAAACTTTTAACTTTCTAGATACTTATATACAACTTCTCTTCTAATAAATAATCCAACACTTACACCAATAAGTCCAAATATCATAAAGCCTACAAAATATATATTTAAAGCACTAAAAACAGTTAAAAACTGTGGGATTATTCCCGAACCAAAAAAGAAGCTTAAAGATGAAATCATTCCAACAACAGAAGCATTGTTTTTTTTAGGGAAAACCTTTGATAGTGCAGACTGTATTATTGGAGTAATACAAACAGTAACAGGCGTTTGCAAACACCATAATAAAAGGCCAACATCAATAACAAAAACGGCCCCCATTAAAAACGTTAAAAAGCCGCTTAATATAAATCCCAATGAAAGAGCTTTTTTAATACCGTATCTATCTGCAAGCCATCCTCCTCCAAAGGCAAAAAACAAACTCAATATTCTTCCTACAACCAGATATGAATGTATTACAGTTCGTTGAACTCCATAAGATGAAAAATAATGAGGAACTAAATTATATATTCCTACATTCAATCCCGTTACTGAAGCAAACAATAACAAGAAAATCCAAAATGATGGATTTGAATATGTTTTTAAAAAATATGATACATTTAACTTTTCTGTTTTGTTTTTATAAACTTCAGATATTGAAAAATAAAAGGTTCCAATAACAATAGAAATGTTTCCCAAAAAGAATAACAATTCTTTCCAAGTGAAGAATTTCAACAATATCTGCAAAATTATTGGAGCAATAATAAAGCCAAGACCTTGAAATATTGTAAAAACCCCAAAAGCCTTTCCAAGATTTTTTGACTCTATAGTATTAACTATCAATCCCATTGCACATGGCAAAAACAATCCGCACCCAACGCCTATAAAACTTAAGAAAAATTTAGCATATACCCAGCTTGTGCAAAAATTAATTCCCACTAAAGCAAGTCCGGAAAAAAATGATGACAGAGCAATCATCTGAGAATAGGTTAAATACATACTAATGAACTGAGTTAAAAATAATGAAACCCCAAAACCAAAAGATATTATTAAAAATATATTACCTATTTCTAATGATGATAGATTTAAATTCTCTGCAATAATAGGGGCCAAGGGGCCAAAGATATTTCTTACTAAGACATTAAAAAAGTAAATTATGCAAAGAAATACAAAATGTATATATGAAAATCTATTAGTGTTTAATAATTGCATTTTTTATTAAATAATTCTGTACGTACTCGGTACCACATTCACTTAATGTTACGCTTCCATCAATACCATTGTTTTTGTCAAAGTCTATAAATACAAGCTTATTATTGCTTATGTATTCAGAAAATAAATTTAAATGTTCTTTTATAGGTGATCTAAAAAACAGTAATACATTTACTCCCGATTTTAAAAGCCATTGTACTGATTCTAAAAGCCTTTCAATTTGTAAATGAGATACTATTTGCTCATTCTGATAAATAGAAAATACTCTGAACCCTTGTTTCAATAAAGACTTCTCAAGTTCATTATTATTTATCTTTTCAGACTCCTGAAAAATTATGCATTTTTGATTTTTTTCATGAAGATCATCATTGGATTTGAAAATACTTATTTGTTTTTCAGTTGTTGCCCCATCAAATGCTTTTTCAATTAATCCGCCACCACATTGAATATAATTATGTGAAATGACAAATCTTGAAGTTTCAATAATATTGTCGGAAATATCAAATGCCATTTCATTATCAAGGTTAATTATTACTTCAGCAACATCGTTTTGTTCGATTAATTCTGAGTCTTTTTGTTTATATGTGCTCGTATCTACAATACTTATAATATCAGATATTGAAAAATTTACAGACGATGTGCAGTGTTTTAATTTATATTTTTTACCTTTTTGAAAAGGAAATTTTGCAAGCCAAAACACTTTTGCCTTAATTTTTTTTGCTATCTTTAAAGGAACATCGTTTTCTTTAACAGCAATTTCTCCTCGTTTTAAAAATATTGGCTTATCTAAAGTAACGCCTGTTGCTTCATCAGCAGAAACACTTTCTTTTGATGAATTAAATGATTCAATTGTTTTTACTGAAGCTTTACTTTTTGAAGGATAAAAAATTAACTTATCGTTATTTGTTATTTTACCGCTAAGGACCGTTCCCGCAATAATTCTTCTCTGATCATTGTTATCAGTAAATTTATATATATCCTGAACAGGAAATCTAAGAGGAAGATTTTCCTTGGGAAGTTTTTTTTCAAACTTCATTAAAATATCTAAAAATGTTAATCCTTTATACCAATTCATATTGTTTGACATAATGGAAAGATTATCACCTTCATGGCCGCTAACAGGCACAAAAGCTATCGGATAAATATGAATTGAATCCAAAAATTTACTATATTCACTTTTTATATTATCAAAAACAGCTTCATCATATTCAACAAGGTCCATCTTATTAACTAAAATCATTACATCTTTAACATTCAAAAAAGATAATAGATATCCATGTCTTTTTGTATTCTCTTTTATTCCCTCATTAGCATCTATCACTAAAATGGCAACATCGGCATTTGAAGATCCAGTGATCATATTTTTAATAAACTCCACATGTCCCGGAGCATCTAAAAACATAAACCTTCTATCATTATATTTAAAAAAGCACCTTGCAAAATCTATAGTTATTCCCTGAGATTGTTCGTCTTTTAATGCATCAAGTAAAAATGCATATTCGAATCTTTTTGAATTTCTTTTACATTCATCTTTGACTTGTTTTAGTTTTCCTTTGGGCAAAGAATTTGTTTCTACTAACAGTTTTCCTAAGATTGTACTTTTCCCATGATCAACATGACCTACTATTGCAACATTTAATGTACTCATATTAATTTTACATATATCCTTCTTTTCTCAATGTTTCCAGTCCTCCCCTATCTTCTTTATCCTGTGCTCTTCCTGACCTTTCTGCAATATTAGATAATTTCCCAACCTTTAATTCCTGAACAATATCATTTGGACATTTTGATGTTGATGATATTTTAGAAGAACAAATCTCACATCCCAATGATCTATATCTTTTCCCATCTCCTTTAT
>CAYPMA010000029.1:4128-13381 GCA_964411685.1 uncultured bacterium | reverse complement strand
TTTTCATGCAGTTATACTTAATATTTTGGATACCTGAATTGTTGTCTTATTTAAATTCAAATATAAGAGCTATCCACCCATATATTAAAAATTCCTTACGCTTTATTGAAAATATTCCAAGCCTTGTTCTTACAACATTTAGATACCTTTACAATACATTTGCAATACTTGGCGGTATCCCAGCAATAATTATTGAATCATTATCATTAAAAAAAATAATAGATTTTAGAAGGAATACTCTTTCATCATATAAATTTACTATAAATAAAATTGTTAGTTCCGAAGAACTTCAAACAAAAGCTAATTCATTATATTTAATATTGAATAACAAATTAAAAGAAAAATACTTCCCTGAAGGTACTGAAGATGAAAAGAATAAAAAGATATGTGAACTAAAAAGAATTATTAGACCTTCAGCTGTTGCAGATATTATGGCTAACTCTAAACTTAATATTTTATTAGAAAAGCTAATTGATCCAACTCTTTCAAATGATGAAAAAACAAAAGAAGTTAATGAAGCTGAAAAGATATTAAAAAATATTGATATTCAAACTAAAAAAATGATAGTAACGCACATAATAGGAATTGCAGCTATTTCAGCAATTATTATGGGAAGCTTTTTATTTTTACTTGGAACAGCTTCATTTATACCTGTATCAGCAGCCATGACATCAATTGGTATATCTTTGGAAATAATTAAAGGTCTTTTCATTAAAACAGCACTTGATAATGACAATGAAGGTTGGAAATGTAAAATAGATAATTTAATACCAAGTTTCTTAAAAAACAACAAAGGCTGGAACGCACTTATCGTTTCATCAATAATTTTCGCTTTGATTATTATGTCAATAATAGCAATACCTTCAGCAATAAACCCTTTATCTACTATAGCCCTTTTAGCGTAATTATTTATCTATAGCCCTCAACAAAATATTTTGTTATATTTTTAAATACTAATAAAAAATATAAGGAGAAATTTATGAGAATCACACAAAAAATGCAAAATGCAATTAATGAACAAATTAATGCAGAGCTATATTCTTCATATTTATACCTTGCTATGTCATCCTATTTTGAAGAAATCAACTTAAAAGGGATGTCACACTGGATGAATATTCAGGCACAGGAAGAAATAGCTCATACAATGAAATTTTTTAATTATATTTATGACAGAGGAGGAAAAGTTACTTTAAAAGCTATTAAAGCACCTCCAAACAATTGGTCCTCGGCACTAGAAGTATTTGAAGAAGCATATAACCATGAATGCAAAGTATCATCTTTAATACATGATTTAGTACATATGGCAGAAAAGGAAAAAGATTATGCCTCATCATCTTTCTTACAATGGTATGTAACAGAACAAATAGAAGAAGAAGCTTCAGCCCTTGAAATTGTTGATAAATTAAAAGAAATAAAAAATGATAAAGCAGGATTATTCTTCATTGACAGTGAACTTTCAAAAAGACCTGCAGCATCTGCTAATTCTATAGAACAGACACAATAAAGTGTCTGTTCTTACCACTTGTTTATAAATCCTATCCTGGCAATCGGTTTTGATTTCAAATTCTCTCCAGCCACATATCCTTGAGTTTTATAACCCAGCTGAGCATATACTTTAGCATCTGAATTTTTCACATTATGTGTAATAACAAAAGATCCTGAAGCTCCGTATCTCTTATTATGAAACTTGTTTTCATCATAATTAATATATTCATTGCTATATGGAAAATAACCTCTTGAAAAATATATCTTTGGCTGTCTGAATAAATCAAATCTAAAGCCAAAATAAGTATTTTTTAAATGTATTAAGCTCAATGCTTCTACACCAATACCAAAAGCCTTATTTTTGGCATGATCTAAATACCTTATATATGAATATACTGCGCTATCTTTCAATATGAACATATCTAAATAATATTCAGGGCCAAAAGGAGTAAGCCCTAACCTCATGGACGGCAAAAATCTTACATTTGAAATTTTAATCATTGGAATTTTAAATTTTTTACCAACAAAAATATATTTAAACCATGAATATACACTGTAAAATGTCATTGGATCTATTAGATTTATAAGTGCTTTATTTTTTAATGACCTATGAGTAAGTGGTTTCTGATTTGGATAAGTGTAATTTACAAGCTTAATATATGATGAAATATCATTAGAATTATTGTACTGCTGTTTTCTGTTTGTCATCAAAGTATAAACTAAAAGATCCTGCTGAGAAAAAATATAAAGACTTGCTGACAATGGATCTATTCTTCTTTCATTCTCCATCCATCTTATTGCCAATCTATTAGATAAAACAGCTGATGATTCTACACCCGCTGATGCAATAGATGAAAAAGGCATAGAACTTAAATTCTGATTATATACATATCCTGTATATCCTGAACTGTCAAATGTAGCTATAGGCCATGAAATGTTTATAGAATACTCAATAACATATGCATATTTATCTGTTAAAGATCTTATCCTGTAACCATGCCCAAAAACCTCATGCTGAGCAATTGAAAGGAACATATTAAAGGGATCCC
This sequence comes from uncultured bacterium, assembly GCA_964411685.1. Classification (GTDB taxonomy): domain Bacteria; phylum Chlamydiota; class Chlamydiia; order Chlamydiales; family SM23-39; genus CAYPMA01. Next base: position 10,847 of record CAYPMA010000029.1, on the reverse strand, counting down.
AAAAGATACCAAGCTCAATAAATCTAAAAAGACCTAAAGGCAAAGTGTTTTTTGTTTTGTATTTTTCCTTAATAATAATATCTTCAAAGCATTCAAAAGTCCTATGTAATGTAAATAAATCTTCAGAAGATGAATATGGAGAAAGATGCCTGTCTATTAAAATTTTATTGTTTGTATTACTAAACATAGCAGAAGAAAAAAAACAAAAAATAATAAGAAAAAAAACACTCTTCATTTTTAAAATATAGTAAAAATGAAGAGCTATAAAATTAACAAATTTCAAAACTATACCAAACCAGTAGTGCCTCTAATTGCAAATGGTGACAGATCAGCAGTTGGAACAAATGGAGCACTAGCTGCCTGAACCAAAGGATTAGAAACAATAGTTAACTGGGTTATATTAACATCAACTGGTTTTCCACAAGCATCAAAAGCTTTTGCTACTCCTTTTGCAGCACTTTTAAAAGCATCAGGCCTAATATGAAATAATTTACCGGCTTCATCAATTGCTCTAATTAAGCCATCACTATTAGCTTTAACTAAATCGTCCCCACCAAAAAGAATTCCCCAAATGTTCTCATCAATTAATTCTTTTCTTCCTTCATCTCCAGATGGATCAGGGGCAGTAGTTGACTGAGCATGAGTGTGGGATGCTACTTGTGTTGATGTCTTTTGTAAAGCAGCTGATGCTACAGTTGCAGCTCTGAGTACAATTTTGAAAGCTGGCATCACTTCTTTTTTTCCTCCTTCTGATGAAACTAACTGTGGTTGAGGATTCTTAGACAGTTCTAATACAGGGTCTTTTAAAACAGAAGATGCTGCTAATGTGGTTCTTACTGCAGCTTTAAAATTTTTATCGGCGCTTAATAATTCAATATTTCTTTTATCTAATTCACAGTCTTTAAATGAAAGTTGTACTGTCCCTTGAGTAGTTACAGCATACGGAGATTCGCAACAACCAAAAAATATTTCAACTGCAGGAGAAGAACTAAATCTTGATAACCCCGCAGAAGCTAAACGACCTGCAAAAGCGGCTGCCAAACTACATACTAAATTAGCAACAGCTGCTCCGATTGATCCTGTTGGTCCTGAATTAAATGCCATAACATTCTCCTTATAATTTCTCTTATTCTTGAGTAAGTATAATAATTTTCCTATCTTTTACAATGCCTTCTTCCATATCCTCTTTAGTAGATATAGCATGATAAACTCTTTTAAGGATAATAAGCTCCTTATTAGTTGTAATTATTGATGCATTATATGTCTTTTTAAGAACATGTTCATGCCACAATCCAACAAAAGAACCAACAGTTAAGGAGGCGGCAAACATTCCATTAATAGGGCTGTTAAAAATCACACCTACAGCTATTCCAACTATAGCAGAAAAAACAATTGTTTCTGTAACAATTCCCAATCGTGTAAATCCATCTAATTTTTTAACATTATCACTTGCGTCAACTTGTTTTACAGCCATAAATATTTATTAGTCATTTGATTTTTAAATGAGTTATTCTATGAAAAAAAACATTTTTTACAAATATTTTTTTTCATAGGACAACAAAAATATTAAACAGAATATCACTAAAAGATTTTTATGAATTATATTTTTTTCATAAAAAAATAGAAATTAATAGTACCTTTCAGGAACCAATTCCTACTATTTCGTTTATTTCAGACATAATTAGTCTAAATGCATTAATTTAATTCCTTACATCGTTTATTTTTATAATTGTTTTCAGCAAACTATTATACCCATTTAAACATAGGTTAATTATGAAAAAAACATTTTATTTAGCATTTTGCACTTTATCGTTTGTAATGTCTTATTCTTTTACTTACATAAATTCAACTAGAGATATTTTTGTGCAGAAAGGAAATAAAAAAATCCAGAGCTTAGAAACAACACAAAATACAACTCGTTTACTAACAAAACAAGATATAATTAATAGTTATTACAAAGGACTTAACACTGGCACAACACATATGTTGATAGTCTGGGATACATTTGACTATGATGATTATTATGATTTTATTGTTTATTGTAATCCTTATGAAAATGTGGTTGACTTAGTAAATTATTACACTGTACCAGGATATTATAGAGTTTCAGCTGTTTATACCATGAACTTGGATATTGAAGAACAAATTAACGAAAGACATCCATGGAATATAGAATATCCAGATAAAAAAGCATCAAAATCGGAAGAGGAGGGATTTGAACCCCCGAACCTTATTAAGGTTGTCAGTTTTCGAAACTGATGCATTCAGCCGCTCTGCCACTCTTCCAGATCCGAAAATAATAACATTAAAACAAGAAAAATTAAATCATAATAAATAAGAAAATTTAAAAAAATTCCTTGTCAGCCAATTTTTAAATGGTTTACTTTTTTTATTCAAAATTTTTTCGGAGCTTTTATGAAAAAACTTATTTTTTTTATTTTATTATTTAGCCATATATATGCATCGACCACTTTTTTTGTAGGAACAGATTCTCACTATGGTAAAAACCAATGGTCTAATAATGAAGAATCTAATAAACAAGCTATATATGACATGAATAAGCTTCCATATGATGATTATCCTGATATGCCAAAAATTGAAAAACCAAAAGCTGTTATTGTAACAGGAGATTTAACTGACCTTGGTTCTTATACCAATTTATATGGGTTTTCATTGTTGAGCATTTTTAATTGGGATGGATTTATTTCTGATTATGGCCTTAACGGTGAAAATCTATTAAACTTCCCTGTGCTTGAAGGGTTTGGCAATCACGATAACTTATCTTGGGGAAATTGGGTAAAATGGAGCATTAAAAAACGAAATAAAGAAAGAAATGAAAAAATATTCATATCTGAAAATGAACTTCATTATTCATGGGACTGGGATGGAATTCATTTTGTACAATTAAACGTATATCCAGGAAATTCTGAAGAAGCCGAAAAAAGCTTAGCATTTTTAAAATATGATTTAGAAAATAACCTTATAAAAAAAGACACACCTATTATATTATTTCACCATTATGGATTTGACGGTTATTCCGATGACTGGTGGACATCTGAAGAAAGATATGATTATTACACTTTAATAAAGGATTTTAATGTAATAGCAATTTTTCAAGGACATCAACATGATATGTTTCACTTAGTATGGAACGGCATTGATGTATTTTCATCAGGCAATCTATTTTCTAACAACTATTTGGTATGCATTATAGAAGACAATAAATTAAAAGTTTTTTCAAGAAAACAAAATGAATGGTCAGACTTCAAATTTGAAAAAATGATTAATTAAATTGGCTCATCGAAATATTCGGCCTTTCTGTTTATCAAACGGTAAAGGCCTTCTTTTACTAGCATGCATATAAAAAACCATATCATTATGTATACCCATGAATAACCTACATATTTCAAACCTATACCAACAAAATTTGATGTTCCAACACCATATACGGATACTAATGTTCCAATTATTAATGAGGAAAATGTAGATAAGAAAAATTTAAGCTCAGGAAGCGGCTTTTGCCATACTGGCCCCATATTCCTAGTAAGATAAATAGTTAAATTCCCCCCACATAATATTCCCATAAAGGCCAAAGTTCTTAACATTTGAAATTTTTCAGAAGGATTAGAATAATTAGAAAACCATATTTTATCTCCTATCCAAAACAAAATAAAAGTAGATATTACTCCCACAACTGAAAGACCTATGGAAATAGTTAGTATTTCATTCATATCCCATCTTACAGGCTTTTTGCTTACACTCATTTTATCATATGCAATCATCATAATAGGAATATCATTCAAAAGAGCAATTAAAATAAGCATAATAGCTGTTAGTGGATGCTGATTGAATACAACAGATGCAAACAGTAAAAATAATAAGATACGACATGTCTCAGAAATTCTGTACATAGTAAAGCTTTTCATTCTACCAAAAATTCTTCTTGCCTCTTCTATAGCTTTTGAAATTACCAATAATCCTTTTTCAGTAAGAACTAAATCAGCTGCACTCTGAGCTGCTTCAGCAGCACCGCTTACAGCTATACCAATATCTGCCTGCTTTAATGCTGGAGCATCGTTCACACCATCTCCTGTCATCCCTGTATAATTCATCTTGCTTTGAAGAGCTTTAACAATCTCAAATTTATGTTCCGGTAGTACTTCAGCAAATCCATCTGCTTCATCTAATAGTTGTTTTCTTTTCTCTTCGGTATCAGCTATCTCTTTTACCTTTTTTACAGATAATATATTAGAACCTAATCCAAGCACTGAAGATACTTCTTTAGCTATAGCTTCGTTATCTCCTGTAACCATTTTTATATCAACACCTAAAGACTTTATCTTTTCAATTGTTTCTTTTGTATCTTCCCTAGGAGGATCATATAAAGACATAAGACCTAAAAATTCCCATTTCCCTTCTTCTATTGATTTTGCGATACCTAATGTTCTGAATCCTTTCTCTGCGTATTTATTAATGCTTTTAATTACTTTTTCTTTTAACTCGTTAGAAGGGTTTGTCATTTCAAGTATAACTTGTGGAGCTCCTTTTGTAGCTTTAATCATTGAACCGTTTTTATCTTTTAAAGTAGCCTCACTTCTTTTAATAACAGGATCAAATGGTATATATTTTTCCAAATTAAATGCTTTGATTTTTTCTTTATCATCTAATTTTTCATATATTGCATCATCAATTGGATCTTTCTGATCAATTTTAGAAGCTAAAGCGGCATATAGCATTAATTCATTTTTTTCTATATTTGCAAAAACATCGCATTCGCCAATTGATAATTTATTCTGAGTAAGAGTGCCTGTTTTATCTGAGCATAGAACGTTCATGCTTGCTAATTCTTCAATGGTTGTAAGTTTAGTTACTATTGCTTTTAATTCAGCAAGTCTCGAAGCACCTATGGCCATTGTAGCGGATAATACAGCAGGTAATGCTATTGGAATCCCCGCTACTATAAGTACTAAGGTAAAAATTGCAAGACTTGCAAGAGACTCGTCCAAAGCATGAACTTTAATCCTATAAAGAGATATGATTGCTATTACTGCAACTATTGCAATAGTAGCATAAATTAAAAAGTTACCAACTTTTAATATTGCTTTTTGAAAATGTGACTGTACAGATGCAATATCAATTAATTTTGCAGTTTTACCAAAACTTGTATTCATTCCAGTTTCGGTAACTAAACCCAGCATTTCCCCTGTTTTTACAACTGTGCCTGAAAATGCCCTATCACCTATTTTCTTACTTACAGGCAAAGACTCTCCAGTTAATGAAGACTGATCAACAGTAAGATAATCTCCTGAGAATAATTTAATATCTGCAGGAACAATATTTCCTATTTTAACTGATATGATATCACCTGGAACTAAATCTTTTGCTTCTATTTCACTCCATTTGCCATCTCTTAATGCTTTAGATTTTGGAGCAAGATTCTTTTTTAATGCAGCCATAGCATTTCCAGCTTTAAATTCCTGAAAAAATCTTAAAGTAGCATTTATAAACATCATCAAAACAATAATAGAAAAATCCATCCAGTCTTTTAGAAATGCTGATAAAGCAGCAGCAGCAATTATCATCCATGAAATTGGACCCCAGCAGGAAGCTGCAAATTTTCTCCAAAAGGGGGTTTCTTTTGCTTCAAACGAATTTACCCCATATTTCTGAAGCCTTGTATTTACCTCAGAAGAAGAAAGTCCTTTTGCAGGATCTACTGAAAATTCTTTCAAGACATCTTCAAAAGACATCTCTTTATATTTGTCTTTACTATCACCAGACATATTTAAACAATTGTTATTCTAATTGTTTAGATATCTCTTTATTTAAAAAAAATCTATTTAATTCTTTAATAATTGCTGAAGAAAGATCATTAATTGAAGGAATATATACAGACTTATCTTTTACAATAGGATCATTCATTAAAATTTCATAAGTATTAATATTAGAAGTTATGACAGCACTTATTCCACCCTTTACCATCCAGTCATTTAACCAATTAGTTTCATTTTCAATATATACAAAAATAGGCTTGGCAGCTCCTTTATACCAACCTGTCTCCCATGAGCAGTCCCTTCCATAAGGAGGAAGAAGTATTCCTATATCTGAATCTATCATAGCTTGAAGATCTGCAAGATAAATATATTTGTCCAGTTCATTTTTATTTACATTGCTTATGTCCACTTCTTGAGGTTTGAAAACTAAGAACCTATCGTCTAAAGCACTAGCTACAGTATTATTCCATTCGTGAGCATCTTTTGATATTCTTGCACTCAAATAAACTCTTATTGTATTTTCATTTATATCTGAAGTAGAAAATAGGATTTTTGATATTAGTATGAAAAAAATTAAAATATATCTCATTATTACCCGAATTTTTTAAATCGAAACATAATTAAAAATAATGAAAATTAAGTCAAGAAATTCAAAGGTATGTTATATAACAAAATAATATGAACTATAGAATATTTATATCTCTTATTTCAGGCGCATCTCTAGGTGCTCTTTTAAGATATAACTTTTTCGTAAGACTAAACTCTCTTTTTCCCTTGATTCCGATGGGAACTATAACATCCAACTGGCTTGGATCTTTAATCATTGGAATTTGGAGGAAAAAAATCGAACTAAAATTTTATACAAGTAAAAATCAAAAACATAATCATGTTCCTTTATATGAATGGATACTTGAATCAGCAAAAAAAATAGGAATAACAAAAGGA
>CAYPMA010000029.1:2791-4118 GCA_964411685.1 uncultured bacterium | reverse complement strand
CAGGTTTTGGGAAATCAGGAAAAGGATATTATTGCACTTATGCAGGATGAGAAAAAATATCTGTCTATAAAATAATAATAGAAGAATTAGATATCAATTGATGCTACCTCCTTCTTCAATATTAACATATCCTCTTCTTCTCACAACTTCCATACATCGGGTAATTAAATAATAAGATGTCCCTAAAAAACAGCCGCTACCTAAAGCTAAACATGCAACTCCTGAATATAAATTATATTCATAAGAATCCCTATTTACTATCAAATAAGTGCCTCCTACAAAAGATAAAGCTGAGGAAGCTGCACATAAGCAAGTATTAACAGCCGGCACTAAATTATCATGTCGATCTTCTAATAACCTTCTTCTTAAAGATGAACATAAAGCTGATATACCCATAAGAACCTTTCCTTATAATTTTCTTATGTCCCATAACTAGGGACATAAGAAAAAAAATTAACTAAAATCTAAAAACTACAGGAGAAACTTTTTCTTCAACAGCTTTGAAATACTTTTTACAAAATAGCGCTGCTCTATGTGGAGCAAAAGCCTTACAGCTAAAAATATCTATATGAGCTGTATCGGTAAAATTGGCAAAATGGGCTGTGATACTTGACGTTTCTATCAACTGCAAAGCAGAAATGCCTGCCACTCTTTCAGTATCACCAAAATCGACAACTATCGGAGCCCCATAAGCTTTCATGTCAATGAACTTAACAAGCTCTGTCATAAATTGCTTAACATATTTAGGATCCTTAATTAATTTTGGATCGCACTCATATAAGTCAATTGATACATTCATTCCCCACGGGTTTTCTTCACTATATCTGTCTAACACTTCCTGATCTAATGCTTTTGAAGACTTTGATTCCTGAATAAAGTCCGGAGTTTTTTTTGTTTGAGCAAAGCCATTGAAAGCAACCAAGCTCATAAATACTAATGATAATAAAATTTTCTTCATAAACCACCCTTTTAAGTTTTATAACGATTATAAAAAAAAAATTAAATATGAAAACAATTTTTATTTTTACATAAAAAATTGTATTCCTACATTCATCATTTGGCCTGGTAAAATTTCATGCTTGCAATAAATACTACAATCGTAGTAATGTTATGCAAAATTATTATTCAGGAAAAATTATGAGCAAAAAAAGGCAATTTGGAGAATTGGAATCCTTCATTATTCAAAAAATAAGAATAATGAAAAAAGCAAGTGTTTCAGATATTCACTTTTTTATAAAAGATTCAACAGCTTACACAACTGTAATGACAGTAATGGACAGGTTGTATAAAAAAATCGTCGTCATTGACCTGGCCGGCAGGTCCATGT
>CAYPMA010000029.1:0-2781 GCA_964411685.1 uncultured bacterium | reverse complement strand
TAAAAAAAATATTCTAAAAAGAGAAAAAGCAAATAGAAGTTACATATATTGTATAAGCGATTCAAAATATTTTTTAAAATTTTTAGACAGAATAAAAAGAAAAATATTTTCAGGAAACTCTATTGAAATGATTTCTTATCTTCTGGAAAACAATACAGAGATAACAGATGAAGAACTAAATCAAATTGATAATGTAATTAAAAAAATAAAAAAAATAAAAAATAATATATGAATCCAATAACCTTATTTTTATTTAACTTTTTTTTAAATAGCATATTTGTTTTTTTTACATCGTGGCTATTAGTTGAGGCACTTTTATTCATTTTTAGAATAAAAAACTTTAGAATAAAGTACTTTGCAAGATGCATTCCAATTATAAAAATATTTGTAGATTTAAGTCTTTATAACTTTTCTAAATGGGCAGTATTACATAACATTAACCCCATCTTATGCAAAGCAGGATCAAGAACTTTATCTATAGGATTAGGTGCAAATAATTTTATTCCAAACATTTTCATATCTTTTCATCTTCCTGAAAATATTACCTTCTCATTAACTGACATAATAGGCATTTCCATCGGAAATGCTAAAATGATTACTATAATAATCATTTTTATGTTGGTAAGCACATATGGATTAACTAGATTTATAATTTCATATAAGGAAAAAAAATTAATCTTAAAAAAAATGCTGCGCAATTTGGCTAATACAAAAATATCTACATCAAATGAATATTTGCAAATGATAATAAAAAAGAAAAAAGTTTCTTTCAAAACTTCTGATAAAATTTATTCCCCATGTGTTTTAAAAGAAAATTCTAAATGTATAATTGTATTTCCAAAAGATTTTTACAATGTGCTTACAGATGAGGAAATTGAAGCCATTTTACACCATGAACTACAACATATAATATGGTATGACAATAATTTACATATGTTTTTTTCTTTCTTAAAATCATTAATTTACTTCAATCCACTACTGAATTATTGGAATAGTTTAATGAAATTAACTAGAGAATGCGCGTGCGATCAAAAAGGCAACAAAATGCATTTAGCAACTGCTATACAAAAATTTCATAAAAGAAAAGATATTAATTCTTATATGACTATAGCTTTTATAAATAAAACTACTATTGTAAAAAGACTTAATGCCTTATTAATAAATGATAATAAATCAAAACTTCTAAGAAACATAAAGACAGTTTTTTTAATAGCAGCTTTAACGTCCATACTTTTTGGTAAAGTCTGGATTTTTTAATTTTTTTAACAATAAATACTACATATGTAGTAGCAAAAAAAAGGAGAACAATATGCGAAAAACCATTCTTATAGCTTTTATCTCAATAGCTGGACTTGTATTTAGCAATGATTGTCAAATTATGACAATAGATGAGCTTATATCATCTGAATTATTACAAAAAATGCAAAATATGCCTGAAAAGGATTTAATAGACAGTATTGATTCAAAAATAATTTTATTATTAAAAAAAGGAAATACTCTTCCCATAAAAATGTTTCTAAATGGTGAATATTTTCATCTAATCACTGATGAAAAAGTTGAATCAGAAATACTTGTAAAAAAGGATTTATACATTACTATAAAGAATAATAATTACATGGTCAGTGAAAATTTAAAAAATTGGGAAGAAATTCCAAAGTTTTTTGGCGGGAATATAAATTTTACTGTAAAATCTTCAAAAGACATACCATTAATAGAATTAACAGGTGAAATTAATAAAAAATAATATTTGGATAACAGGAAGGCCTTTAACCAAAGGCCTTCCTAAAAAAACAAACATGCAACCAGGAGACTTTTATGCCAAATAACTTAATGCAGGGCTTGTCGCCTAACCTCATAGTTAAAAACATGAAAGAGTCACTAGATTATTATAAAAACATATTAAACTTTGAAATACTTGTTACAGTTCCTGAAAAAGACGAAATAATATGGGCTCTTCTTCAAAATAATAACGTTACAATAATGTTTCAGAAAAAAGAAAGCCTTGAAAACGAATACAATACCCTAAAAAATAAAGAATTAGGAGGATCTTTTACCTTATTTATCAAGATTGCAGATTTAGATACTTTTTATAAAAAAATAAAGGATAAGGTAAAAATATTAAAAGATCCTAACATAACACCTTACAACATGAAAGAATTTGCCATTGAAGATCTAAATGGCTACATTCTAGTATTTGCTGAAAAACAATAGCTACTTAATAATAATATCTAAAAAATTAAGAAATTCATAAACATCAGGCTTTGAAAATTTAGCCTTTGATACCTTGTTATTAAAAGGATTAATAGAATAGTTAACAGCATCAATAAAATCCGCTCCGGATAAATCAGAATGATGAAATACAGAAGAATTAAGATCTGTCTTTCTAAAATCTGCCTTTGACAAATCAGTATTATTGAAATCACATCTTTTTATAACTGACTCATAAAAAGATGTGTTTTTTAATACCATAGATGAAAAATTGCTTGTATCAATCAAACATTTCTTAAAAGAAAAAGATAAAAGGAATTTATCACATATAAAAAATTGTATTCCCATAAACTTGCATTCACTAAAAGACACATTCTGCATTCTGCATTTATTTAATTTTGTTAAACTGAAATTACAAAATTTAAACGTGCAGTTTTCAAATTTTGAATTGGACAGATCAGCATTTGAAAAATTACAATTTTCAAAAATACAATCCACAAAGTTTTTATGATCCAACTTATTTTCTGAAAAATCCTTCTTTATATGCTTCCGCCACACCTTTATTCACCGCGT
>CAYPMA010000028.1:0-13590 GCA_964411685.1 uncultured bacterium | reverse complement strand
ACAATGATTTCTTAACAACAATAAATTCATGTTTTTCTTCAAAAGAAGTCTTTATCAACAGGCTATTTAAAAATCTAGAAAATCTATTTATTGTAGAGAAAAAAAATGTTAATGATTTAGGTCAATTATTAAAAATTAATCATAGGAAAAATACTTCTATCTTATTTTAAATAATTATGCCCCAGCTACTAAAGAGCCTCCAAACCTAGCCATTTCTGCTTGCAGTCTTTCATTTTCTTCCGTTAATGTTTCAATCTGTTGTACATAAATCCGGCATCGTCCTTCTAATAATTGTATAGTTCTTTCCTTTGTTTTGAGGCTATCTTCTGTTATTAACGCTATCTCTCTACTCTCTTTTAAGCTATCATTATAATTTTTTAAAACCTTACTTAATTTTAAGTATTGATTATAGATTTCCTTTGAGTATATATTTCCTCTTGTTAAATAAATGCCTGTCAAGAATGTAACTGAGAGAAATCCTATTGAATATGAAGCGACAACTGCTGAAGACTCAGAATAGAGTAGTAAAGCCAATAAAGCAACGCTAGAAACAAGTTCAATAGCAAACACTATTGAATCATATTTCTTTATCTTTTTATCAAAATTTAAATTTTCAACTTTCTGTACTGTATTTGTAGCCGTTTCAACTTTTGTAGCCATAAAGATTTTCCTTTAAATATTTTATATTTATTGGACATAAAGTTTAATGCTTCTTTAATTAAAAACAAACTATTATTTCGTTATAAGAATTAAGTTAGATTGCATAAAATATATATAACTAATTAAAAAAAATTATTATTAAAAATATCTGTATTAATAAAAAAACTCCGCTGCTGAGGACCTGTCACTAACACTTTCAACCATTTTTATAAGTGGGAACGCTTCCTAAAGGAAGATTAGAAAAACACCAGGTCCTTCTTCTCTTAGCTTCAGCGTCGTGCTCCCCCAATGATTAAAGTCGTTGAAGTGCATCTGCAACTAGGTTCACCTCAACAGCAGAGGTAATTTTTTAATTGCAAAATACAATACTAATTCACAAATATTTCTACAACGGTTTTTTAAATTTTTTTTTATTATAAATATAAGAATTTCATGATTAGTCTTTTAAACAAAAAATACTCAACAAAGAACTTCCGTATTTCCTTGATTCAACAAATTGTAATTTTAAAAAAGAATATTCTCTATCCTCTTTTTGCTTTAAGTATCTTTCTTCAACAAAAACAATAGCATCTTTTTCAAGTAGTCCCCCTTCAATAAAAGAAAGGATTTTTAAAAGCTTATCTTCCGGAAAATTATAAGGAGGGTCAATATATACAACATCAAATGTTTTATTTTTCTGCTTTAACCATTTAAGCCCTAAGAAAACCTGTCCGTGGAAAATAAATGTTTTATTAAAAACCCTTAATAAATTTACATTTTCTTTTATGCATGCAACCGAAGAAAAATGATGGTCCACAAACGTTACATTTTTTGCTCCTCTGCTTAAGGCTTCAAAACCCATAGCTCCAGTACCTGAAAAAAGATCTAAAAAAGTGGCTTCTTCAATATTATTTTTACAAATATCAAAAACAGCTTTTCTTAACATTGATGATGTTGGCCTAAGAGAAGAAGATGAAACTGATTTTAAAAGGCGACCTTTAAATTTTCCGCCAATAATTCTCAAACTCATTAAAATACTGCTTTAATGTTATAATTATTTAATATTTTTTTTGCTTTTTCCAATTCATGCACATTATTTTCTTTTAAAAACTTATCATAATGAAAATACGCTATTTGTGTTGCGAGCTGCTCTTTTAATGTTTCTGATTCTTTTGCATTGGAAAATGATATGTCCTTCTTAATATTAAACCATTGATCGGCATGTCTTCCCTGAAAAAAAATAACAAAATCATCCAATGTCTTAGATGTTCCCATTATTACATATGGCTGATTCAAATATAAATTAGGCAGGTTCTTAGAAAAAAACAGCTCAATCCTATTGGAAATATTATAATTAATCACATGAGAAGAAATATTTTTTGCAATAGGATAATTTATATTCTGCATCATTTTTTGTATCTGTCTTTTTATCCCCTTTAAGGATGACGATGAATACAATTTTCCTTTATTTCTAAAGCTTAAAAAATCTAAAACCCCTAAATTTTCATCCTCTGTCATAGCAATTGTGTTTATAGAAAATGTGCCTGAATTTGCATTGGAAATACTTTCGATAATATGATAATTATGATGATTAAATTCAGCTCCATTGGTAAGAAAGATAATGGAATTTAGTTCTTCGTCTTTCTGCGGAAATGAAAAGACCCAATAAAAAGGTCTTGCAACATCTGTAGTAGAAAAAAAACTCCCTAAGTTTTGTTTTAACAAAAACTTTCGTGCCAAAGAAAATTCAGCAGCTGATTTTTCACAATTATGCTTTGATAAAAATTCAACTGATTTATCAAATGCCACTATATTAAATTTATCATCCTCTGATAATTGTAATAATGCTGCGGCTATTGCATGCCTTGTTGCGGTAAGCCTTGTCTTTTGTATTGAGTTAGATCTGTCCATAATAAAATGAAAATTCTGCTTAATCTTTTTAAATGTCCTTTTAGGGTTGGGGATAAGAGTTATAGCAAAAATATAACCTTCCGCATCATCTCTTTTGGCATATGAAACCTCTAAATCAAAATCTCTTTCACAGCTTATAGTTGACAAGTCCTTTAAAGAGGGGAACCTTTGCAAAAGAGGAGGCAACATAAGTTTTTCCTTAAGTGACAATGGGAACAATTCCTTATAAAACTGAATAGGATCTGAAATTAGAAATACCTCATATAGATCCATTTTATGCTCTATTTTCATTTCACTTTTTGAAATAGACAAATTGTTTTTTTCTATTCTATTACCAATGATTTTTTCTTTTTGATTTACAGGATTAATTTTTTCAGCACAAAAAGAATCATTCTCCGTAATGTTAATTTTTTTAGAATACTCGATTAAATCTGCAATAACATTTGAACAGTCATTTTTTTGAAGCTTTATTTTCTGATTAGTGATTCTGGGAACGCGTAAATCAACATCTTTTTCTTCTAAATATTTAGATTTAAAATCAATAGATTCAACAGAATCAACGTCTTTTGGTTTAAAAGATAAAGACAAATAACTTTTTGGCAAATAGATATATTTTGGATTTATAGCACCAACAATTGTACTTGGCTTAACCTCAAGAATATTATCTTTTTGATCTTCATTAACGAAAATAATAGGAACAACTTGTGACTGCTTAATATGTCTTTCTGTTTCATCAATTGCAATTTCTTTTGTTTGATTTTTTAACTGCATTAAAATGCTCAAAGGAGGAAAAAATAATTGCAGATGAGAGTTTAGCATTGACAATGAGCTTACATGCAAAAATAAGGAGAAAATTATGCAGCTAAATAAAACTAACTTTTTTCTTAGCATTTTAAACTCTATTCTCCTATTGAGATAACTTCATTTTCCAATTCTTCTAAGAAGTTTACATTTTTTTCCCATCGTTTTTGCAAATAGGGTGTAACTATTAATTTACTTTCTGCAAAACTATTTAACATAGATCTAACCTGATCCAATAATTTCTGCTTATTATGCTCTTTATCATATGAAACAAGGATGCAATTACATAGGTAGATTTCAATATCTATCATCTTAATGTATGCCTGGAATACATTATCTTTTTCTAAGAGAAGCTTTCTTTTATTATGATATTCTTTTGTCTGTATATCACTTGCAAAAAAATCTTTTTTTATTCCTTCCAAAAGATAAAGTTTCTTTTCTATTGCTTTTTCATTATCTTCCAAATCAGTCCTAAAATCCACATAATCCATTGCGGCCTCTAAATGCAAGGGCTCATTTTCCAATTTCTTTTGAAGGCGAATATATTTTAACTGACCTAATATATCTGACGCTTTCTGATTATTAATATTTTTCTCTTCTTTAGAAAGATTTTCTATCGATAATCTGGCGATTTTTAATGTTGAAGCTATCGAATAATAAGATTTTTTTTCTAGGTTATTAATCATTTTGTAATAGCTTTCTGCCAGAGGTCTATTTCCTTTCATTTCAAAGAAGTTAGCTAAATTATAATATGTTCTGTCTTTGAAAGACCACGCAAGATCTAACGTATTATATGCATCTTCAAGTATTTGCAGTGTTCTATACTGGTTATCATATCTTTCAAACAGCTCATATAAGTCTGAAAGATATAAAATATATTTTTCCAATATCAAAAATTCTTTTTCATCAATTTTTTGATATTCATAAACATTCATCAAATCAATAACTTTCATTCCCATTTTTGAGATTTCAGAATTATCAAATATTGAATTTTTAAAATCTGAATTTAAAAATTCCATAACTTTTGAATAATAATACTCAACAAGCCAAAAGAAATTCTCACTTGAAAATTCTTCTCCCAATGAATGAGCTAAATATAAATTGTCTGCTGCCTTTTTCAAGTCTGAATCATTATTCTTCTCATTATAAATTTTTAAATAACAATTATATAAAGCTAAATATAATTGCTTTTTCTCCTGTTTTTCAATTGGATAGCTAAATGCTTTCTCTAAATTTGAACAGAACTCTTCATAATTTTTATCTTTTTCTCTATAGCAATAGGCCAATTCAATATAAACCTGACAAATATTTGGATGCTCTGGAAATTGTTTTAATATGTCTTTTAAAATCATGCTTGCTTTTTCATAATTTTTAAGATCATATTCAGTTGAGGCTAAAATAAAAAGAAGCTCTTCTTTCTGTTTATCAGAGATTTCTTTTTTATGCTGAAGAAATGAGGTAATATCTAATGACAAATCTTTTTTTGCTGCCTCTTTATCAGAAGCCTGATTAACTCTCAAAATAGAAGCTTCAACTAAAAATTCCCAGGCATTTTCACATCTTATATCTTCCGGATATAAATTAATGTAACTTTTAAAACTCTCTCTGCTTTCCTCAGCTTTATTCATTAAAAGCAATAAATGTGAGGCTTCAAAAAGCAATTCTTTTTTCTTCTCAAAATAATTATATTTTTTCTCAATCTTTTCCAATTGCGTATAAGCATCTTCATTCTCATTATGTCTTTTATGTAAAAGAGCCTTAGAAAATAATATTTGCGGCATTTCAATATCATTTGAAAAATATAAACTAAATTTACTAAATGATTTATCAAATAAAGCTTTGTCCGAACGATCAAAAGATATCTTTATCAGCGTTAATAAAGAACAGCGTAATTCATCAGAAGCTATATTTTCTAATTGAACAAAATCACTTAATTCTTCTTTTGCTTTTTCATATTCTTTCGTCAAAAAATAGCTTTTGCCAACATAAAAATATACATAATGGGCTTTTTTGGAATCGATTAGTTTAAGATAATGATTTTTTGATGAAATTAAATCTAAATATCGTTCTGATGAAAATAATAGTTTCATCTGTAAAAAAGCGGCCAAAGATGTTTTTTCATGTTTCATTTTTATTATTTCATCTAAAATTTCAACGGCCTTATTTGGATTATCTTTAGAAAAAAGAACCGCTGCCTGATATAGGTATTGTTCTTTTGATTCTTCTTTAAACTCTGACAACTTTAAGAAAGTATCTGCTGCCGATTCCCTTTTATCCAACAATTGATAGATCTGAGCTAAATATTGAAGAGATTCATTCTTATATGAAGTTGTTAACAAATTTTTAAACGATGCCACAGCTCTTTTTAGATATCTTTCTTGTTGATCCCCATCTTCTTTTATACTCTCTGCAATCTGATAAAATGAATCTCCTAAAATAAACACTATCTTATTTTTTAAGTCTTCATCTATTGTTTGATTATTCTTTAAATAAGAAATCGCTTGAGAAATAACATCTTTATATCTTTCCATTTCATAAAGGCACTGTATCACATTAATAACTATGTCGGACTTTAACTTATCATTTTTTATGTTGCTATATGATGCCAAAGCCCTTTTAAAGTCTTTTTCTTCCATATAAATATCACCTAATATTACTAATAGGTGATCAATAAATCTGCCTTCTTTGTGATTAATTAAATATTTGTGAATTTCCTTTTTTACTACGCAGATCTCATTTTCCTGATAGAACTCAACAACTCTTCTTAAAAAAAGGGCTTCTTCTTCGTTTGATGTGTCTAATGAAATCGAAGGATCAGCTATTAGAAGGCCTGTGCTTAATATGCACAATAAAAAAAAATTTCTGTATCTCATAAATTTACCAATATCAACGTCTTGCTACTTTTTTATATATTATACTTATCTTTTTCAATGAATCGCTATTATTTTTTTTTAAAACAATTATTATTAATGCAACTTAATAAAGAATTATTTTTATAGGGTCTCTTGAAGTAATTCAATACTCTGCGATGTGCCGTAGTATTTTAATAGATTCTCAGCCTTTTTAGAGGATACTTTTTTTAATTCTTCATATACTCTTAATCCCTTGGAATTTTGGTTCATTTCGAAATATAAAATGCCCAGTTGATACAACACTTCATAATCATTAGGACTTAATTGAAGAATTGTCTCATATTCTCTAATCTGGTCTTCTTTCATTTGAAGATATGAATAACTTTGTGCAAGTTGAGAATGAACCCACGGATCATTTGGCGCATAATCATTTAATATCTTAAGCTCCTCGATAGCTCTGGAAGATGCAATGTCAAACTTCTTTTTCATATTGGCAATTACTGATTTCTTTAAGATTTTAGCTTCAATTATTTCTAAATAAAATTTCGCCAATATTACATAAGAATTTGCCAAAGAAGCATGCACCTCTAAATCTGTTGGTGTATATCTAATCTGTTCAATATGTTCACAAATTGAAGAATGTATGAGTATTTCCTTGAAATAGACAACGTCCCCATAATGAAAAAGACTGCTTAATTTTTTAAAAAAAGACGAAAATATTTTTATTTTTTGAAGAGAAAGAAAATAATTATATTCGTAATCATTCAAATATGACATTAACTTCAAAATAACCTGAGATACTGATAAATGATGTTCTACCTCCCCCTTCGGCAGAGAAATATTCCTTCGATATGAGTCAATAAATTTTTCCTTTAATAAAAAAAGCTGTTCGGGTTTTTTTGCCTGAAAATAAAAAAGCAATATAAAATATGTCGAACAGGTTAATAATATTCCGCCTAATATAACTGCAAGCATTGTTGTCTCAACATAGCTTGAAATGCAAATCATAAAAAAAATAATTTCTAATGTTAAAAATCCTAAAAAGAAAAGTTTAAAATTTGCAAATGATGATGTTATTTTTTTAAATTGATTTAATATACTACGATAACTTCTTTGTGTATGTTTCGAAGTATTTGAAATATCGTATATCTGAGATTTGTTTTCGACAGTCATATCAATATTTTTTTTCGCCGTTAGATATGATAGTTACGAAAAAAGGTATATATTTAAAAGAAAAAAATATACCTTTTGGAAATTTTTATCTTCCAGTATCAATCATATAATTTATTACTCTAGGACTCACACCAGATTCTCGCATCCTGTCTATCTGAGTTTGTGATAGATCATATGAGCTTTCTGTTGACTGCATGTAATGAATTATCGTCTCATCGCTTACACCGCCCTGAGATAACTTTATAACATCGTTAACAGTTAAAGGTTCACCTCTATCCATTCTATGTACTGTGCGAGGGCTTGTCCTTTCCATAACCTGTCTGTCCTGCTCATCAAGAGCCGCTCCAACAAGGCCTCCAGCCACAGCACCAACAGCACCCCCGATAAGGGCTCCTTTTCCCCCGCCGATAAGAGCTCCTGTTCCAGCTCCTAATGCGCCTCCAGCTAAAGCTCCAGTTCCAGTTTTTGTCTGACATCCAACTACTAAAACCCCAGCTAGAATTATGAAACTTATAACTTTCTTCATAATTACTCCAAATTTATCAATATATGTTTATAATTTTGAGATACCTTTTCTACAATAAAAAGTCTATTATAAACAGTTAGTTTTTTTAAATTTTTATTTTTAAATCTTCTTTTGAAAATCTATATCCTATACCCCTAACGGTCTCTATCCACTTGTAATTTATTCCCAATTTTTTTCTTAAAGAAGCAATATGAACATCAATATTTCTATCAACAATAAAAGAATTTTCATTATGAACATCTTCTATTAACTGACTGCGAGTCAATATCTTTCCTCTATTTGCAACAAGTCTTCTTAAAATCCCGAACTCAGATAATGTTAGAGGGATTATCGTATCATTTTGTCTTAATAAATATCTGTCCACTTCAAGAGTAAAATCACCAAAGAAAATAATCTTTGGATTTTTTTCTACTTCTTTGTTTCTTCTTAATACTGCTTTTATTCTAGAAAACAATATCTTATAAGAAAAAGGCTTGGTAATAAAATCATCTGCGCCAAGTTCAAGCCCTAAAACTACATCAAACTCATCATTTTTTGCAGAAATAATAATAACAGGAATATTTTTCAGGTCCTGATTGCTTTTCATTTTCCTGCATATATCATATCCATTTTGGCCGGGTAACATTAAATCTAAAATCACAAGATCTGGTTTTTCTCTTTCAATAGCCCTAAGTCCATTGATGCCGTCTACTTCAACATATAACCTATATCCTAACAGTTCTGCCTGCAACTTAATCTGCGTAGCTATGCTTTCTTCATCTTCTATTAACAATATTCGTTTTTTGCTCATTAAAAACTCCGTATTAATAATAATAAAAGGTAAAAAAATTTTTAGTTTTTATCAACTTATTATAAAATAACTTCTTTAATGGAGTTTATTTTTTGCTGAAGAAAATGCTCTCCAAAACGCTGAAATTTTTCATAATCGTCTGTCACATAGTAATTGTATTTAACATCATTTGAGCTATTTAAAATTCCATTTTTCTCTAAAATGGACCTTACTTCTTCTGCACATGAAACAGAAGGATCAATAATATTTATTTTTAATTTTTTAGATATCAAATGACTTATTAACGGGTAATGAGTACATCCCAGTAATACTGTATCAATTTTTTCATTATTCAGTTTATGTAAATATCCATTTAATATTAATTCCATTGCAGGATGATCTATAAGTCCCTCTTCAATAAGAGGAACCAAAAGAGGAGTTTCAACAGCGTGTATTTTTATATTAGTTTTGCTTAATAAATTCTGATAAAAATTTGATCTTATTGTCGTCCTCGTCCCCATCACTGCAACATGATTTGTTTTAGTGTTTTTTAATAAGTCTTTGTGTCCTGACATTGTTATCCCAACAACTGGAATAGAGTATTTTTTCTTAATAATTTCTAAAGCATTAACGCTTGCTGAATGACATGCAATAACAAGAAGTTTGATTTTTTTTGACACCAGGTATTTTGTGCACTCAACAGTCCTTCTAACAATTATATTTTTGCTTTTATTGCCATACGGAACATTTGCTGTGTCTCCAAAATATAATATGCTTTCATAAGGCAGCGCTTTTACTATCTGCCTCATAACTGTAAGACCGCCAAAGCCGGAATCAAACATTCCAATACCTTGATTATTTATAATCTTAGACATTAATCATTTTACAGGAATTTTTAATTCTTGCCCAATTACTATCAAATCATTATCAAGACTGTTTTCTTTCTTAATTTCTTCAATTGAAACTTTGTAATTTTTAGCAAGCCTCTCTAATGAATCGCCCGGTTTTACTTTATATAAAGTGCCTGAATAATCTTTATTAGATTTCAAAGAAGAGACGGCAGAATGAACTGTCTTTTTAATATCATCAAATGTCTTGCCATAAGCAACTATATCTCTTTCGATCTCATTAATCCTGTTCTTATATTGAGAAAGGGCTGTGGTTGTCTGGTTCGCATGAGATGAAAGCCCGCGGATGTCTTCCCTCTGCTGCTTTTGTACATGCCTCTCATTTTCCATTGAAGTCTCTATTGACTTCACAGACTTATCTAAAGAAGCAATCTTAGATTTTTGATGTTCAATATCTTTTTGTTTAATCTGCGCTATCACATCGTCCTGTTTTTTCAATCTTGCATCTATTATCTGCAATTCGGCCTGAAAAGTTTGAACATAATGCCTTAAATCATCAAGGTTCGTTTGCACCTCATGCAGCGTAAGCTCCATTTGATGTTTTTGATCCTGAGGAGATGATTTAATAGGAGAACAACTACAAAAAAATGAGCTTGCTCCAATAAATATCAGAGATATTAAATATTTTTTATTCATGCTAATTACTTATGATAAAGTTTATATTGTACTCTTCTGTTTTCTCTCCAGGCATCTTCTGCATGACCATGTGCTGCGGGTTTTTCTTTTCCATAAGAAATAGTGTAAATTCTGTTAAAATCGACCCCATTTTTTATTAATAGTACTCTAATATGGTTTGCTCTTCTTGTCCCTAAAGCCATGTTGTATGCTGCAGAGGCTCTTTCATCTGTATGTCCTTCAACGCTTAAATAAGCATTTGGGTGCTTTTTCATATATTCTGAAATCTTTTGTATTAGAACTAAGTCCTCATGATTTCTTAGCACATGATCGTCAGTATCAAAGTTCATATTTCTAAAAATTGAGTTCAATTGTCCTGAAGGCTCTTTAAATTGATACATAGCTGGAATACCATGTTCTCCAGGAGCATGCTTTGGCTGTGCTATAGCCATATCAGTTGTACGAAATTGAGTTTTTAAATCTTCATCCATAAGTGGTACAAATTCTTCATTGCCAGGACCTCTGAAATCTCCTGAGTCAGATAACATTTGAGAATCATAATCCTTGCCTATCAATGCATCTATGCTTCGATTTAAATAACGACCGGCTGTTTTTACATTGTCCCAGGTATCACCCGTCTTTTGACATCCTGTAAAAACTGAAAAGCCTAAGCCGACAATCATCAAAACTATGCTTTTTTTCATATTAACCTCTTTTCATTTTTTTATTGCAGTTTACACATCTCCCATGAAGGAAATCTTTTTTGCACGATCCCTTTAGTAATTTGCACGGGTTCTAACTGATTAATATTTACTATATACAATTCAGAATTAATTTTATCTTCTGTATTATATATTATGTGCAAACTATCGGGCGCCCAATTAGGATTCTCCTTGTTTTTAGGACCTTTTGTCAACTGCCATTCTTCGTCAGTTTCAAAATCATATATCCAAATCTGACGTATACCATCTGTTTTAGCACTATATGCTAATTTAGTTCCATCAGGAGACCATGATGGTGTAACATTTTCTCTATTTTTTTTTGTAATAAGATAGGCTGCCGGCCTTTTCATGTCAGAAAAACTTTTGTCAATATTTATAAAATATATGCGGCATGAGCCATCTTTATCTGAAACAAATGTTAATTTCTTTCCATCGGGAGAAAAAGAAGGTGATGACTGGGTTGCCCGTGGAGCAGAAAAAACCTGTACTGGCTTTCCTATTGATTCACCTTTTGAACTAAACTTTTGTAAAAATAAATCGGGTCTTCCCGCTGCATCGCTAATAAAAGCAAGTTTATCTGCATTTAAAGAGATTGCAGGCAATAATTGGTTTCCTCGAAGAGAAACTACAGGGAAATCTTTATTGCTGTATAAAGTTGTTCCAAATATTTTGGGCTGTCCTTTTTCATAAGAAACAAACAAGAAGTTATAACACTCATCTTTTTTTGTTGGGATAAATATTGGATGAACACAGTAATCATTTTTATAAGTCAATTGTCTTGCATTTTCTCCGTCATAATCACTCATCCAGACCTCGGATAAAAATTTTTTACCAGCAGCAACATCCGGGTTTTTATATCTAACAGTATACAATATATGTAAAGAAGCAATACCTTGTTTTTTTACTGTATCAAATAATATCTGATCTGAAAGATTATGTATTTTTATTCTATCAGATTTTAAGTCATTTGTTAATGTAAGCTCATATTTCTTAATATCATTATTTTTTACTGAAAATACATATGTAAATAATTTGTTATTTTTCACATTTAATTTAACAACATAAAATATCTTTTGATCCTTCCAAATATTTTTATCAAAAGAGACTTCCTTTTCTTTTGAAAGCAGTATGTCTTTTGAGTTCGCAGAAGGTAAAATATAAAAATATCCATTGTTGTTAATATCAAAAAACAAAACATCATAAATCTTTTTTAAATATTCACTGTTTAATTCATTGGCATTATTAACAACCTTAGATAAATATATAGGAATTAACGGGTTTTTTGTTGAAAGAGCAATATCTAATTGTTCAGAAGAAAAGACGCTTGAAAATAAGAAAATAAAAAAAACAAATTTAATATATTTTTTCATAATTCCATTTATTGTGCATTTCGAAATGTTATTGTAAAACTAATATCTTTTTTTTCAGAGAAAAATTGTTCGATCCATGGAAATGTCATATTGTTAATTGCTTTTTCTAAGTATATTTGATTTTTATTGCTTTTTACATCAATAGCTTTCAAGGATTTAACCTCTCCCTGAGAACTAATGACAACTTCCATCTTAACCTCCCCATATTCAGGCAGATGTAAGTTATTTTGCATTTCATCTATTAGCAATTGATGATATTGTGGCTTTTCATCTTTAGTAAAGATCTCAACTTTACTATCGATATTCAATTTTGAAATCTTAGTAGGTATGATTATATCATTATTTTTATTACTTTTTAATGTATCAGTTTGTGCTATGCTCTCTTCTAACTTTTTTAATAAATAATCCTTTTTTTTGTTTTTATATGGCTCGGTTTTTTTTACGATGTGTTTACTTTTTTTTCTTATTACACTTTTCTTTTTTTCTTCTTTAAACGATGGTTGTATTAATATTTTTTCATTTACTATCACCTGTTTTTTCTTCATATCAAAAAAAGGATCTTTCTTATTCATTGAAAATATAAATATAAAACAAAGATGAATAGCGATTACTACAAAAAAAATCTTCTTTTGAACCTTTGAAAAATTGTTATCTTTCATAATTTATTTTGATTGTAAAATTACATCCATCTGCTCATATCCTGATCTTTCAATAGAATTTTTTACCAATTGATATGTGCCAAAACGAGCATTCTTATCATGAAAAACCTGAGGAATATGGTTAGGAAACTTTTTTTTGATGTCTTTTAAAAGTCCTGTCAATTCCTTTTGATCTACCATCCTATGGTTAAGCCATATGGTATCATCTTCTTTAACATAAATATTTACTTTGCTTTTATTTGAAATCTCTTTTTCTGATGTTGGTCCTGCCTGGGCCAAACTAACCTGTTCTACCTCAAGAAGGGGAGCAACTAAAATAAAAGCAATTAAAACAACAAAAACAACATCAATTAATGGCGTTAAGTTAATTAATGATTCATCCATTTCATGATAGTTTTTTAAAAATCTTCTTCTTCTCATTCTGAATCTACTTTTCTATATTGTATTTCAATAGTTGTTATCAAACGATGTGAAAAATTTTCAAGATCTTTTGAAAAATCTTTAACTGAATTTTTTAAATAATTATACGACACCAAAGCCGGTATTGCTACAACAAGACCCAAAACTGTTGTCGCCAAAGCCATAGAAAGGCCTGTTAAGACCATAGAATTAGATGTAGCCATAGAATTAGCATGTAAATTAGAA
>CAYPMA010000027.1:0-14033 GCA_964411685.1 uncultured bacterium | reverse complement strand
TCTTTTTATAAATGTGAAGATGCAATTCTGTTCCCTACTGGATATGCAGCAAATATAGGTGTTTTATCAAGCATAATAACTAAAAAAGATCATGTAATTAATGATATGTTCAATCATGCATCAATATATGACGGATGTAAATTGTCAGGAGCATCTTGTAGCATCTTTCTACATAATAATATGCGCCACTTAGAAAAATTGTTAATGCGCAAGAAGTCTGATAACGGCACCTTGATAGTTACTGATGGCGTTTTTTCCATGGAAGGAGATATAGCACGATTGGATGAAATTTCAAAACTTGCATCAGAATATAATTGCAGTGTTATGATAGATGAAGCCCATGCATTGGGAGTCATTGGTAAAACAGGAAAAGGAACAGCAGAACATTTCAATTTAGAAGGAAAAATTGATCTTACTGTCGGAACATTAAGTAAAGTACCAGGAGGAATTGGAGGATATGCCACAGGAAAAAAAGAAGTTATTGATTATCTAAGATATTATGCAAGGCCATATTTCTTTTCTACTTCAATACCTGCTCCCATAGTTGCTGCTTTGATAAAAGTATTTGACATATTGGAAAATGACACATCTTTACATGAATCGCTTTGGAAAAACATCGATTATTTTTTAACAAATCTTAAACAACTTGGATTCGATACAGGACATACAGAATCTGCAATTATACCTATAATTGTCCCTAATGAAGATAAACTAAAAGCTCTTCTAAGGGATTTATTCGATAATGACGTATTTATAAGCTTTGTATCATATCCTGCTGTACCTAAGAAAAAACCACGCCTTAGAGTTGGCATGATGGCACAGCACACTTTAGAAGATATGAATAAAGTTTTAAAACTACTTGAACATTTCGGTAAAAAACATGAAATCATTAAGTGATAAAAAGAAAATACTGATAACTGGAGCTGCAGGATTTTTAGGGAAAAGCTCTGTCAAAATGTTTTTAAAACTAGGCTGGCATGTTACAGCCCTTATACATAAAAACAAACTTGAAGATCTTCCTAAAAACAACCTTCTTGAAATTATTCAATGCTCTTTAGATGACAAAAAGAAATTGGAAGAGATTTTCTCACAATCTCAATTCGATGTCATATTAAACTGTGCGGCAAGAGCAACTGACATAGGAAGAAAAAAAGAATTTTATAAATGCAACTTTATAAATATGATCGATTGCATAAAAAAATATAATGTAAAACGTCTTATACATATTTCATCAACCGATGTTTACGGAGTAAAAAATTTTCATAATGCAGATGAAACAACACCTTTATGTAATAATAAAAATAATTTATATCCTGAATATAAAATATTCACAGAACATCTAATTAGAAAACATCTTTCCAAGGACAAATATGTAATATTACGTCCTGCAGCACTATGGGGACCAGATGATACAACACTGCTTCCACGAATTTTAAATTTCTTAAAATATAATTCTTATATAGTTCACTTTGGTAAAAACAAAGGAAGAAATATCCGGCACCTCTCATACATAGAAAATGTATTAAATATGATATATGTATCTTCAATCTCTGATATAGATCTTGGAGAAACTTATAATGTTGTAGATAAGGAAAAAACTTCAATAGATGATTATTATCAAATAATTATTGATCTCTTCTTTCCCCAAAAGAAAATAAAAAGAATTATAATACCATTTTTTATTGGATGGATTTTAGGATTTATAAGTTCTTCTCTAGCGAACATATTTAACAGAAAAAAACCATTTTTCGACCCCACATTATACGGACTATATCATGTTTCTAAAAATTTAGATTTTAATCATAAAAAGGCTGAAACGCTTTTGAAACAAAATGGAATTAAACTAATAGATCATGAAATTAGCATACACAAATATAAGACTTTTATATCTAAAAAACTAAATATTATTACCAAATAAATTTAATTAAAAATCTAATCCATAAAATGGAATTGCTATAACTTGTATTATAATTCAAAATAATATAGACTATTTGCAAATAAATTATTATAGATATAATTATGGCTTCTATAGCACCAGTTCCTGATCGAATAGTTATTGAAATAGCGTCAGAAGACCCCACCTGCTTATGATGGACTTGATGATGGTGCAAGAGACCAACCTATTGTTCACGAGCCTGACTATTCTAGAACTGTTGATCCACCGCCAGAATATCCTGCAACGGTAGAACTTCCGAGACATTTTGTAGAAGTAATGTCTGTTGACAGTGAAGCCCCAGAATATACGTCTAGAAATAGGCATAGATTGAATCACTTAACAAGAAGAATGTATATTTATGCTACTGCATCATGCTGTTTCTTTGGCACAACACTTACAGCAGCTGGAGGAATAATGTGGGACTCCTGTAAAGACCCGACAATACAAGGATGCAGCCAATAATGTAGAAATTCAATCGAAACTACTTAAATAATTTAAGAAAAATTCTTGATTTTGATCTTAATTTGACATATATGAAATTAAATGAAGGATAAATATTTTTAAAAAATACAATGAAAACAGCTATCATCACTTTAGATATTATAAACGATATTTGTCATCCCAGAGGAAAATTAGCTCGTTATTCCGATAGAATTTCTTCTAAAAACATTATTGAAAACATTAATAAAATTAATTCTTGGGGGAGACAAAAAGGATATTTTATTATTCATATAAAAGTTGGATTTCATCATCATTATCTAGATGGTTCTACTAAATCTCCTATTTTTAGTAACGCAAAAAACAAGCACGCCTTAGATTTAAATCAATGGGGAGGACAATTTTGCGATTCATTGCAGATAAAAGAAGATGATATAATAATTATTAAACATAGAGTAAGCGCATTTTACGGAACTGATTTAGATCTTATTTTACATGCCAATCATATTGAAAAATTAATATTAACAGGAGTTGCAACTAATAATGCACTTGAACTTAGCGCAAGAGAAGCCCATGATAGAGATTATGAAGTAACTATTGTAGAGGATGCGACTGAATGTGCTAATGATGAAGAAAAAAAAACAAGTCTTAAGTTTCTTTTGCGAATAGCAAAAATCATTTCTATGAAAGATTTATATTCATGAAAAGAATTTCTCAAAAAGATTTTTTTAGCAGTATAAGTTTAATATTGCTCTCTTCCATATGTTTGTCGCTTGCTGCAAGTTTTTGGAAATATCTAACAAATCTTGGTTCTTTACAAATGATTGTATTTATTCGTTTCTTTTTTCCATTTTTAATAGTATTTCTTTTGTGGTTTATAATATGGTTTATAAAAAGAAACAAAATATATTTACATTCAATTAAACCTCTCCTATTGAGATCTATTGCAATACTAGCAGCACAATATTCTTTCCTATATGTATTATCTTATAAAAATTTATTATTTGCTACGATGCTTTATTCTACAAGTGGACTGTTTTCTCCAATATTATTATATATTTTTTTTAAAACCCGACCTTCCAATAAAGCAATAATATCTATCATTATAAGTTTTATTGGCGTTGCCATTGTATTAAAAACTTGGCAGATAATTATATCACCAATTAGTTTAATTGGTTTATTAAGTGGTTTATTAACAGCAATTGGGCAAATCATACAACACCGCACATCAAAATCAGAAAATAATATGAATATTAATCTAGTATTATTTGGGTTTTGTTCTCTTTTTGCTTTGATATTATTAATTTTTAGTCCAGAAACATGGAAAAGCAATTTGAATTTTGTTAATAACATGTCATTATTCATTTTAGGAATTATACTAGCTTTTTCAGTTTTAAGTATTGCTAATCAAACGTTTAAAAACGCTGCTTTTAGATATGTTAATAAACCAACTACGTTAGTACCATATATGTATTCCACTATTATTTTTTCTGGAATAATAGATTGGGTTTGGCTTGGAATAATCCCACAATTTCATGTAATCATTGGTGTTATTCTTATCATTGCGGGAGGAATAATTCTCTCAATTAGAAGATTAAAGAATTAACTATAAAAATTTCGGACACGCCTACGACCAATTCGCACTTTTTCAATTATTAAATTGAAAATCATATTTATATCAAAAAGCTAATTCCCCTCCAATGAATCTACTATAATAATCACTGATAGATATAATAAATCATCTTTTTTCTAACAAATTACGTTTTTATCAATCCAATTGGCAAATTCCTCATTTGTATGACTAATTTCGAAAAAAGAAATACAAGGGGCTTCATCTTTCGTAATGCTCTTTACTACTTCTATAACTTTTTCTTTATTATGTCCTCTAGTATAAGAAAAAATAGGAAAAAATTTTCTTTTTCTAATTTTTCCATTCAAGTAATAGGTTGCATTACCTTTCCATACTAATCCTCCTGCAACGCATTTTTTCTCAAGAAGATGTTTTAATATTTTTCTAGATTCTTTTTTTGAAGTAGCGCTAATTAATACTTTATAACGAATATCTTTGTTCTCCATATAACCGTTACCCTTGTTAATAATTTAATATTGTTATACATTAACCAACCTTATCCTATCAAAAGGTATTTGAATTGAAAGTATTAATAATAAGTATATTGTGTTTGTTATTTATTGGGATTATAGCTCAAATACTCACAATTAAAAAAAGTAAAAATATACATAAAAAAGAATATTTCATAACTGTTCCTGGAGGAAGTATTTATGCAATCAAATACTTTGCAGAAAGATCATCCAATCAAACTCCTTTATTAATTGTTCATGGTGGACCAGGCATGACTCATAATTATTTATTATCACTAAAAAAAATAGCACTTTATCGGCCAGTAATTTTCTATGATCAATTAGGTTGCGGTAAATCAGAAAGGCCTAAAAACAATTCTCTTTGGAATTTACCAAGATATATAAAAGAACTTATATGTGTTATTGAACATTTACAATTAAAGAAATTTCACTTGCTTGGGCATTCTTGGGGAGGTGCTATAGTAATTGAATATGCATTACAAAATTCTCCTAAATTAAAAAGCTTAATTTTAGCAAGTCCTTATTTAAGCACAAAAGTTTGGATGAATGATGCTTCACAATTAAGATCTCTATTACCTGATAAATATAAAAAAGTTCTAATGCAAAACCAAATTAATAATTTATCTGAATATAACGAAGCAATCATAGTATATTATCAAAAACATTTTTGCAGATTAAATCCATGGCCAAAAATTCTTACTTCATTGCTAGATGATCTGAATCAAGAGGCTTATCAAACAATGTGGGGTCCCAGTGATTTTATTATGAGTGGTAATTTAAAAGATTTTGATCGAATTACTGATTTATCACAAATATCCTGCCCAATTTTATTTACCTGTGGACAGTATGATGAGGCAATGCCTTCAACTATGGAGTATTGTCTTTCTAAATCAAAAAAAGGCCATTTAAAAATTTTTAATAAAAGCTCACATGTTGCTATGATTGAAGAAAAAGAAAATTATGTTAATTTTTTACATAATTATTTAAAAAATCTTGAATAATAGAAAACAAAACGGACGCGGCTGTTCCCAATTTGCACCTTATCATTTATGCCGATTCAAATTAAAATCACTTTTAACCAAATAATTCCTTTATATCAAAAATTAGCACCTAAGATTAAGGAATTAGAAACTCTTAGGATGTAAATTAATGAAATAGCTTATGAATTTAAAATTCACAGAAACACAATTAGAAAAAAGCCTTAATGTTTGATAATTTAATCTTTTCAAAATTCTCCTTGGTCCAAAGCAAGAAGCCCTTCTTTCGTTTTAAAAAACCTGCAGGCTGATTATTCAAGAGAAGAATTTATATCGAAGAAAGATTAATCTCTACCTCTTTGCATGAGTCTTAAAAGTCCTTCTCTAAGATCTCTTTGGCGATCCATCTCAAAGGTCATACAATGTACACCTAACCCATTTTTATGCCATCCCATGGATTCAGAAAAGTCTGTAGGATCTAAGGGGTTTCTTCCAATGAAGTAAAGCTGCACTTGTGGAATATACCATTTAATGAAGTTCCCATAAATGTTCATTAGAGCTTCACCTAAATGATCTCCCATATTTGCACCAAAGGTAATCATGTAGGGCATAGATGTTTGACTAGAAATGCCTGTTGCGGCATTTAAAAAGTTAATCGAAAATTGATCATTATCAGAAAAAAATCCAGGTGTTTCAATCACATGGAAATGAGCTCTTCTTAAAATGGAATGAACATTTTTTATAAAGGGATTATACACCCTGATAAACTCTTCTGTTTTGGCAATGGATTTTTCCAGTAAAGTGCAGTCATTTTCTGTTAGATGAAATAGTTCAATATTTCTTTTAATGGTTTTTAGAGCTTTTAAACTAGCTTCAAAATCCATTGCGAATATATGGCTACTTGGCCCTGGCATCATCATCAGATCGATATGAGCAAGCATTTGAGGTACATAAACAATATTTTCCACCCTTAGTTCAAAAATGGTTTGCAGAAGATATTGAAGAGCGATCTTTTGCATCTTATACTTTTCAATCATCTTTCTAGATGCTTCCAACTGCGCTGTAGAAGGATTGAAAGGCTGCAACAAGAGAAGATGTATTGCTCGACCTTTAAACGTTTCTCCTTCTCTTAATGGCATGTCTATAAGGTCTTGAAATAATAGACTTCTCATTTCATCTGTAATGACTCCTGTTTTTTCATTGAGCTTTAAACAGCCAAGAGCATACATCTCTTCAGCTAAAGAAAAGAGCTCGTCATCAGATTGAATTCTTCTATCGATTCTCAAAAACTCATCTTGCTCAAAGATTTTATTTTTTCTTCCACAAATCATCATGTAGGCAAACTCTTCTTCCCCAAGAAGCACACTCCCTTCCCCTCGACTATTTCTGAAATGAAAGGCATTTCCTTTTTCTAAATAAAGAGCGATACTATCTCTTCTCTCATTTCCAAAAAATTTTTTTTGCTCACTTCTTGGATGGTCTCTTTTTTCATAGCCTACTCCCATATGGCCTGCAAAAACCTTACGATAGCCTAGTGCTATTGGGACTTTATTATAATATTGCATAAAAGATAAAGATCGTGGCTCAATATCATCTGTGATTCCCTTGCAATCTGCAATCGTTGACATTACACGATTTTGCATATGGACGAAATGATCTCTTGGAGTATATTGGCGATCGGTCTCTACTATAACAATCCCAATTTGCTTGGCTACCTCATGAAGATTATGGATAATATGCAAAAAACGCACTTCTTCTTCATTAAATTTCTTAAATCCCTCCTGATGGATGATGTTTCTCTTTGTTGCTAAAAGCCTTGTTACACCTTTTTCAAAATCATCAGGCATATGAAAATGCCTATCTCTTAAAGGAATAGGTCTTCTTGGTGTATCGCTAAAAAAACATTCTTGCACCACTCGAGTTTCTTCAAATGGAGCCATTGGAATTAAGGGAAAAGCTTGTAAACAAGCATCTCTTTTCAAAGTGATTGCATAATCTAAAGCGATGAGCCCAAGGCGATCTTTTATTTGGACACACCTTTGCATAAAATAGCTAATAGCAGGATGGTTTTCCAAGATGACAGCTAGATGAAGAGGGGTCCATCCATACTTTCCAAAAGGTCTGGTTCTTCCATCTACTTGAGTTTCTCTTAAGATTTGAGTAGCTTTTTGATTTAGCTCTTCTTTTTTAGTCCAGAAAAAGCGACTTTTTTTGCGAAGAACTAATGCATGAAAATATCGATCCATAGAAAAGGTTTGTAACTCAGAGCGATCAATTTGCTCTTCTGGATTAAAAGCATATTGTATATCTGTTGAGAATCCTGCACCGGCTGCCATAACTCAAATTCCTTTTTGATTTTTTAGCAGTCGCTAATACCAAGAATCAGTTATTTAGATCAATAAGATTTTGATATGAGCCATTTGCAACAATGATACATTTCCTTCTCTACAAGTTGAAACAGCACATCGCTATCCTGCTTATTGAAAAAGTTTTTTTTCTAAAAGTCTTGAAATTTCGGACCCGGCTGTGCCCAATTCGCACTACTTCATTAATCCAATTAATTATTAAAATGTTTTGATAAAACATATTTCTTCTTAGGATCATAAGGACTACTGCCAATTTCAATTACTATTTCATCATTAATCATTTCTATTAATCTTTTTCTAGCTGTTCTTTCTGTAACCTTCCATATTATTGCTGCTTGTTTTACAGAAACAAATCCTTCTTCGTTAATATGATCAAATAGTGTTTTCATCCATTGCTTTTTAAAATGAACTGTTTTTACATCTGATTTTTCATTGTAAATAGTAATCTTAAAAAAATGACCTAATTCTTCAATTTTAGGATTTTTATAACCTACTTTAGCACAATGATTGAAAATTCTACCAAATCCTGATCCCCATTGTTCAATAATTTTTAATTCTTTAAAAATTTTCCCCATAACTCTATTTCTAAGTAATGACATTCCGTTTAAAGCATCTGACAAACTAAGGCCGTATGGCAATGCACCAGGATTTGTTATTTCAATGCGATTATCAAAAATAGCTATTTGAATACTCCCGCCCCTAACAGTATAATCTGAATGTAAAATTGCATTCGTAATAGCCTCTCTGATAACTACAGTTGGATATTCCGGAATATCTTTTCTTTCAATTTCTTTTATCTCACTTCTTAAAAAAGTATTCCTTCTAATAAATTTTAATATTTCCTCTATTACCTTTGTTAAATCCATATTGAAATCATATTGATCAATTATTTCTACTTTATCCAAACCAGAAAACCTTGCACATCGAATTATACTATTAGGATAAAATTTTTCACGATCTTTACAAAATAAAATCAAAGCTCCATTTGAAGGTACTATTTTTGAATCCTTTTTTTGAAATAATTTTAATGACAAACACTTGTCTTTAGTATTTTTTTTATTTATCCTATAAAAAAAATCATCTAAAGCATTGCTATCCAAATCGCTTATTTTAGAATAAATTGAAGGAAGTTCATCATAGGTTTTATTCTCTTTTAGTCTTAATAATTCGTCGATTGTATTTTTATCTGCAATTCTATTCGTAGAACCTAATCTTATATATGTGCTCTGTTCCATTTTTTTTGATTTTAAGAAAAAAGGACCTATTGAATGAGGAACTTGAATAATAATAACTTCTTTTTTTCTCCAAGATGTTATAGTTATATCTGGAAAAATTGCTGGTTGTATACTATCATATATCTTATTAGTAATTCTTTCTTCAATATCCAATACATTAGATATTCCAACTATTTCTTTTGTTTTATTTCTAACGCCAATAATTATGCTTCCACCGGCTGTATTGGCAAAAGCAATAACTGTACGGATAATTGGATCTAAAGAAGTTGCATTTTCTTTAAATTCCAAGGTTTTTCCTTCTTCTAATTTGATAAATTTTTCTAACATATACTCTATCCAACACTAATTATTAAACCCAGAATATAACCCAGAACTTATTTTATGTCAATTGCTTCAGGGTTTGTTTTAAAATATTTTTTTATTTTACCTATCCTCTTGATAATAAAGGCTTAAAGAACAATATTGAAAGACATGTAACCAGGAAAAATATATCAAATTTATTTTTTAATTTTTTTAGGTTAGTTCCTAACTACACCCAATAAAGTTAAACGGGTGTATTTCATAAAAATCCATAAATTATATAAATTACTTACAATTAAAAAGATGTGGCCCCGGCTATGCCCTATTCGCACTATTTCATTAATGCTGATTACAATTCAACTTAATTAAATCAATTTATCTACCGTATAAATAAAATGAGTTTTTTTCAGTTTACCATATGGATCTTGAGATTCAAGTTTTGACCAATGTAATGGAGAAGCATTTTCTATCCAATTTCTGAGATTTTTCTTAAATTTACAAAACCATTTAGAATGGGACTTTTCTAATTTTCTAAAATCTTGAATAGTATTTATAGAAAACTCTCCTAATTGAGTAGCAACATACCAAATTCCATATAAATCTTTGCATTTTTTATTATCATTAAACCTTTTTGAAAAAGTAAGTCCTTTATGAAATATCCAAATATCCGGCCTTACTACTAACCCTATTTCATTTGACTTAGTTACAAATTCTATAGAATTTTGATAACTTAATTCTAAATATCTTAAAGGCTGAGCAACAATTCCTGAAATTTGAACATTTTTATTATTATTCCTACGAAAATTAGCAGATGTTAAAAATTCTATTTCTAATTCTATTCCTTCAATTTCTTTAATATATGATTCTGTAGCCGGAATTTCAACATCTTTATAAATTGTCTTAAATCCAAAATCTACTAAATATTGTAATAATTTTTTATCTTCTTTATTTGAAACTTTAGGCGAAATTATTGAATCAAGATCGCGTGTCCCAATGGGATTAATTCCTTTTGTAAAATCCGATAAGTAAAGCTTATATATAATGGGAGCAAATCCCCCGCTAATAATTACATATTTATTCCAAGACCCTATTGAATTTAAAAATGTTGAAATTATCTTATCTTATTTCTCTAATGTACAATTCATTTATCGTTTTTTTTTTCATTGTTTTAAAAACACTATCTCTTTCTAGAATAAATTTAGCTTGCTCATCTCCTCTTAAAGGAAAATGACAAAGATCTAAATATGTTAATAAAACTGGTGAACACCAAATTTTATTTTTTATACAAGGTTTAGAAAATCTATTAAGAATAGTTTTATAATATGGTTCTATTAGTATAATCTCATATCCCTTTTCTTGAGGTTCCAATGATAATTTTTTTTCAATTTTAATTCTTTCTTCAGGTTTAAGAATATATAATTCAAAAGTATTTAGATTAGTATTCTTATATCCATGTGCTTCAGCAGCACTATGTAATGTTAACACAACATATTTTTCCAATTTATTATCAATTATTGCTTGATAAATTTCTTCTTTAGTTTGATATGGGCTATGATAAGTCCATATTTTACAGTTTTCTATAATGGAATAGTTTTCATTCCAACTTTTTAATAATTCTTTGGCTTTTTTAAATTTGAATTTTTTTGAAGTTCTAATACCTTCAGTTTGCACAAATCCTTTTAAAACTAATATCTTAATAACTCTATGAACTAACCCAACACTTAAATTGCATTCCTTAGCAACTTCTCTTATAGAAAAATATGTTTTATTTTTCCCAATAAGCAAAAGCCAATATAAAATGACTGAAGATTTATCGGCGTAAATATTTCGATCTGAATCAGATATGTTTGACGACAATAAAAATTTACCATTCATGCTGTTCACTTTTCTTATACTGTTCATTATATAGTGAACAGCTTATTTTAGTGAACAGGATTTTTGAGACTACCAATAAAATTATTTTAAACTAGCTGACTATCAATAACTTAAAAAGATGCGGACCCGGCTGTGCCCAATTCGCACTTTTTCTTGTTTTAAAATAAACTTTAAAATTTAATAAAAAACATAAGTCATTGACAATTAGATTTTTAGCAAGCTCCGACTTTAATACATAATAATTCTATTAAAATATGTATTGCATTCCGCTAAAACTACTGATAAAATAGGATTTAAATCCAAATTAAAGGGGCTGTCATGATTGAGGAATTAAAAAAATTAAGTCATCATTTTTTAGAAATTAAAAATAGTCCTTATAAAAGAGCCTTGGCCCGATTTACAGATTTTAGCAATAGAATGTCTTTAATTATCGGTCAAAGAGGCGTTGGTAAAACTACATCACTAGTACAAATATTATTAGATAAGGTTGAAGGAGATATTTTTGATGAACGAATTCTATACATACAAACAGATCACTTTCAAATTGCATCAACATCGCTCTATGAAATTGCGGAGCAATTTAATATTCATGGCGGCAAATGGATTGCTTTTGATGAAATACATAAATATCCAAACTGGTCAAAAGAATTAAAAAGCATTTATGATACTTTTCCAAAATTACAAATATTTTCTTCAGGAAGTTCAGCTTTAGAGATTTTCAAAGGCAGCCATGATTTATCAAGGCGAGCAGTTAAATATCATATGCAAGGAATGTCTTTTCGTGAATATTTGGAATTAGCTTATAATTTTAATTTTCCTTCATATTCTCTAAATGAACTTTGTGATCAGCATCAACGTATTACTTCTACCATTAATAAACAATTAACCCACAAAGATCTAAAAATAATACCCTTATTCAACCAATATCTTAAAATAGGCTATTATCCTTTCTTTAATGAACTAAATA
This sequence comes from uncultured bacterium, assembly GCA_964411685.1. Lineage (GTDB taxonomy): Bacteria > Chlamydiota > Chlamydiia > Chlamydiales > SM23-39 > CAYPMA01. Next base: position 1,839 of record CAYPMA010000027.1, on the reverse strand, counting down.
ATGAGTCTCTATATCAAATTACTTTAGAACAAAATATGCATACGACTATAGAATCAGATATTGCAGCTATCTTTCCTCAATTAATGGGTTCCAGTATTAGAAAAATTAAAAATCTCCTTAGTTTTATTGCAGAAACAGTACCCTTTACCCCTAACTGGAAAAAAATTATGAATATTTTAGATATTGGCGATGAAAGAACCCTGAAGTCTTATTTTAAACATTTAGAAGATGCTGGATTGATCCGATCAATTACTAAAGCAACAAAAAAAATTAGCAAATTAGAATCTCCAGAAAAAGTTTATTTAAATAATACCAATCAGATTTATGCAATTTCACCTTTAAGTGTTATGAACAAAGGAACGATTCGAGAAACTTTTTTCCTTTCTATGATATCTCAAAAATATCCTGTTGCTTTACCAAAAAATGGAGATTTTCTTGTAGATAATAAATATATTTTTGAAGTTGGAGGAAAAAACAAATCATTTAACCAGATAAAATCTTTAAAAAATTCTTATCTTATTTGCGATGAAATAGAACAAGGCATAGGAAATAAAATACCTCTTTGGGTATTTGGGTTTTTATATTAAAAAAAAGTCAATCGGACCCGGCTGTGCCCAATTCGCACCTTATCAATATTAAAAATAAGCATTCCGATTATTTCAAGAATATAATTATTAGTATGCTCTAGAAATAAGACCTTTAACTTCACCAATAATTCTAAAATCTTCTGCTACTAAAAAAGGATCATATAATGGATTTAAAGAAATAAGAATAATAGAATTATCTATTTGAATTTTTTTAATTAAAGCTTCTCCATTATTAACACATACAACAATCTTGCCATTTACAACTTCTTTACACTGTCTAGCAATAACAAGATCTCCATCCATAATTCGTGGAGACATTGAATCTCCTTTTGCTTTTACAAGAAAAGCTTCGGTAGATGGAAATGTCAACAGCCTTGTTGCAACAGGGATTCTATCTATAGGATTATTTCCTAATAACATTCCATTCTTACCACACTGAGCAAGTCCATATAAATTCAACCAAACAATAGCTTTTTCAGGATGTCTATTTAATACCTGATAATCTCTAGGATTACACTGATTTCGCTTTATATATCCTTTTTTTTCAAGATGAATAAGATGACGAGCAACAACACTAGTAGAAGAAACGTCTAAAAAATGTTGCATAGCTCTAATAGTTAAAGGCTCCTCATTATTTTTTATCAATAAATCAAGAAGCCTTTCTTGAATGTTATGTAATTTATCTTTCTTCATTCATCTAATTTTATAGTTTTTTATCTCTTTGTCAAGAGAACAAAATTAGGAACTGTCTTTTTTGTTCTTTTTTATATAGAAAAAAAATACATCAATTGTGTAAACATAAATGTTTAATTAAAAATTGGAAAAATACTATGACTGACAAGCCTATAAAAAATACACATTACCAAACTTTTGAATCTTTTAAACAAGAAGAAAATGGCTGTGAATTTTGGAATGCAAGGAAACTAGCTAAAGTGCTTGAATATTCTGAGTACCGTCATTTTCTTCCTGTAATTGAAAAAGCAAAAAAAGCATGCAAAAATAGCGGACAAAATATTACCGATCATTTCGAGGATATCCTCGAAATGATCAAAATTGGAAAAGGGGGACAAAGACAAATTGTAGATATAAAATTATCCCGTTATGCCTGTTATTTGATTGTACAAAATGGGGATCCTTCAAAACCCATAATAGCTAATGGCCAAACATATTTTGCTATTCAAACACGCAGACAAGAACTTTCTAACGATGTAATTTTTCAACAATTAAAAGAAGAGGAAAAACGCCTTTTTTT
>CAYPMA010000026.1:0-14496 GCA_964411685.1 uncultured bacterium | reverse complement strand
CAATACTATCTTTAGCTAAATCTTTATATTTATTTCCCCAGGAATTGAATTTCCAGTTTACCATTGCCAAAGACTTTTCTTTTATTACAAATGTAGGGCCATAATCTCTAATCCATGAATCTTCTGTTTTAATTTTAAAGAATTCAATATTTGAATTATCAACCTTAGCGGAATTAAGTAGTGATCTTACTCTTATCTCTTCCATTTCATTGTCAACAAGCAATCTTACCTTTTGATAGGAAGAAATAACATCGATCATTGCAATATATGTCTTTTCAACTTGAGGAATAATATTTGGCCAAGTGATTTTATTTTTTGGCCAAGTAAGCCAAACAGCCTCCTGCTTTTCCCATTCTGCAGGCATTCTATAACCAAGTTTTTTTGGAGTGTCTTTTTCTGTCATATTAAAAACCTTTTCTGTAAGTCTTTATAAGCATCAATTCTTCTATCTCTTAAAAATGGCCACCCTTGGCGCATAGCTTCAATTTTTGAAAAATCACATTCTGAAACTATTATTTCTTCATCTTTTTCAGAAGCTCTTTTTAGTAAATTTCCAAATGGATCATAAATCATTGATGAGCCCCAAAAAGTAATATTATCTTCAACGCCTACCCTATTTGCTGCAGCAACAAAGACTCCGTTGGCAATCGAATGTGATCTATGCATCGTATCCCATGCACCTGATTGCTGTTTTTTCACTTCATCTTTCTCTTGAGATCCCCATCCTATTGCTGTTGGATAAAAAATTATCTTCGCTCCCTGCAAAGCAACTAAACGAGCAGCCTCAGGATACCATTGGTCCCAACATATTAGAACGCCTATTTTCCCGTAAAAAGTATCAAATGCTTTAAATCCCAAATCCCCCGGTGTGAAATAAAACTTTTCATAAAATCCCGGATCATCAGGGATATGCATTTTCCTGTATTTTCCTACTATTTTTCCATCAACATCAATAACCACTGTAGTATTATGATACAAGCCCTGATCTCTCTTTTCAAAAAGAGAAGCAATTATTACGATTTTCAACTCTTTTGCAACTTTTGATAATTTTTCAGTTGTAGGCCCTGGAATAGATTCTGCAAAAGAAAATGAATCATAATTTTCTGTTTGGCAAAAATATTTAGTTAAGAAAAGCTCTTCCAGACATATTATGTTTGCATTTTTCTCTTTTGCTTTTTTTATTTTTTCAATTGTATGTTCTAAATTCTCATCTTTAGTTGAAAAAGCTTTTGTTTGAATTAACGATATATTGACTTTTGTAGTATTAGTTTTATTCATTTTTCTTTCCTAATTAAAAAAATCTTTAAGATATTTTTCATTTTTATCAAATACAAATTTATGTTTAGTATTGAAGGTATTTCTATTTATTGTAAAACCTATAGCTCCGAGAGATTTACTTACTCTAAGCAAAGGCATAGTATCAAATGAAGGAACTTCTCTTATAGATGCATATCCTTCTAAAAATGAGGCTTTGGTTTTTGGATAATTTTCCCATAATAAATAAAATAGCTGGCAAAAATCATCTTCTGTAAAACCATTACAAGCTAATTCCCAGTCAAAAATTCCAACAATATTATTATTTTTAATCATGATATTTCCTAATTTAAAATCACGATGAACAAGACATGGCCCATCAAGATTTAGAGGTTTATTGAATTCATCTTCACAAAATTTTTCAATTTTATTTAATAAATTAAAATCCAAATGATTTTTACATTCATCAAATGACTCTAAATAATAATTTCTCAATATTGTTTTTGCGTCTTTTATAACTATATTATTTGCTACATCTCCAAAGTTTTCACATTTAATGCTGTGAATTTGGGCAAGAAGCTTACCAATTTTATATGCAAGCTGATCATTAAGATCTTTTGGCTGAATTATTGTGCCTTGTAAGCATTCCATTAATATAGCTCCAGAAAAATTATCCTCCGGATTTATTTCTTCTATAATCATGGGCACTGGAATAATGTTTATTAATTTATTTAAAAAATATATCTCCCTATTCCATCTTTCTTTGCTGTAGCTAATTTTCAAAATAAGACTAGAGCCTTTTTTCAAATAAAGTTTATATATTTCTGAACTTAAAGAATCCTCGTGTTCGAGTTTTTCTTTTCGAATTATATCTACCGATAACTTGCTCAAATATGATTCAAATAATTTTTTATTAGATAAACCCATATTTTTAATAACTTTTTTCGTTAATTCTATATATAATCATTATTTTTGTATAATAATGATGTCTTAAAAAAAATATTTTACCACTTTTATAAAAATAGTGTTAAATCTTATATCTTTCATTTGATACCTGTGATAAACTCTATATCTTTCACACACAAAAAGATAAAAATATGACATTTAATACATTAAATTTACACCCATTACTTATTAAATCTGTAAATGCTTGCGGTTATAAAAACCCAACATCTATTCAAGAAAAAGCAATACCTCTAATACTTCAAGGAAAAGACCTTTATGCTTCATCTCAGACAGGGACAGGAAAAACAGCCGCTTTTATTCTTCCAATTCTTAATAAATTAATAGAAGCCCCCGCTAAAAAAAACAAAGGGCCAAAAGTATTAATAATAGCTCCTACAAGAGAACTTGCAATGCAGATTGATGCTGAAGCAAATAAATACTGCAAACACGCAAGGAATATTAAAACAGTATGCGTATATGGCGGAGTTCCATACCAAACTCAAAAAAAACAATTATATAAGCACTATGATATTCTTGTAGCCACTCCCGGAAGATTGATCGATTTAATACAGCAAAGAGTAATAAACTTATCAAATATCGATACTTTTGTTATTGATGAAGCTGACCGTATGGTAGATATGGGATTCATTGAACCAGTAACAAAAATAGCAAATATGCTTACAAAAGACAGACAGACTTTATTATTTACTGCTACTTTAAATGAAAGCGTTATAAAGCTATCAAAACACCTACTAAACGATCCTGTTAAAATTCATACTACCCCTGAAAAAGTTACCCATGAAAACATAGAACAGAGAATACACAGAGTCGACAACCTTTCTCATAAACATCAGATTTTAGATCACCTCTTAAAAGAAAAAGAATTAAAAAGGACTCTTATTTTTACTTCTACTAAATCATATGCAAATCAAATTGTAGATGATTTGAAAGATAAAGGATACTATGCCGGAGTTCTTCATGGTGATATTCGACAACAGAAAAGAAGTAATACAATTGCAAAATTTAAAAATGGAAAACTAGACATCTTAGTAGCTACAGATGTAGCTTCTAGAGGAATCGATGTTTTTTCAATCAACCATGTTATTAATTTTGATTTACCTCAAAACGCTGAGGACTATGTTCACCGTATTGGAAGAACAGGAAGAGCAGGCAAAACAGGTGTTGCCACATCATTTGTATCTATAAAAGACAATCAAATGTTAAGGACAATAGAGCAATACATTGGCCTTAAAATTAACACATTAATCATACCTGGCCTTGAAGCAAAAAATAAATCTGCTCCGAAGAATTCAAAGAACAAAAGGTTCTTCAATAAAAATAAGCCCAGATTTAAAAAGAAAAGATCAAAATTTAGATAATCATTTTTTCTTTATTTTTAATGCATAATTGCCAGTGTTTTTCTTATAAATAATGTAAAACATTATCATTGCAAAAACAGCCAATACCACAAGATCATATGGTGTTTTTAATATTCCTAAAGGAGATATTTCTAAAAAATTATTATAGCTAAATGTAGGATCTCCAATAAATGATACTACAGCTATTCCTAAAAGATATATTGGAACCCAAAAACTTCTTTTCCATTCTTTTTTGCCTCTTAAAAGAGCATAAAAAAGATATCCAGCCATAATAAAAATACTTCCTACTAAAGTCCATGGCCATGATGCCCAATAAATAAGCCAGGTTGAAAGAATAAACCCTATTACACAAAATGTTTTTGCTATAGGAAGCTTAAAAGATCTTTTAACATTGGGTTTTGTCTTACGCAATATGAGAACGGACAAAATTGCAGAACCATATGAAAAAACAGCTGTAATAGATGCTATTAATGCAACAGATGGAAAATTTGGAATGGTTATCATAATTATTGTCGTTAAAATAGAAGAGAAAATAAGCGAATTTGCAGGAGTGTCAAAACGAGGATTTGTTTTTCCCAATAATGCCCAAAATAATTTATCTTTTGCCATTGCAAAAGGCATTCTTCCTTGAATAAGGACCCAATTACCACCTGCCCCACCGGTAGCTATCATAGCTCCAATAGTTACAACAGCAGCAAGAGAAAAAAGGCCAAGAGCCTTTGAAACACCCGCTAATGGAGAAGAAATAGAAGAAAACGATTTCCAGTCTTTAAACCCTATACTTAACCCTTCCCACGAAATCATTCCTGTGAACACTACCATAACTATAAAGTATGTTGATATGGCAATAATAACTGCAATTATCATTGCCAGAGGAATGTTTTTTGAAGGATTTTTTACCTCTCCAGTTGGAACGACTATAGTCTCAAATCCTGTATAAGACCAATAGAATAACGGTATTGCCAAGGAAAGCCCAGTAAAACCATAAGTGAAAAATGGAGAAAAGTTTCCTCCCTTAAAGTAAAAGAAACCAACAACAACAAAGATTAAAAGAGCTATTAATTTACCTATCGTTGTGACTATACTATATAATCCTCCCCACTTAACTCCTAATACATTGATAATGGTAAAAATCCATAAAACAACAACAGCTATTGCTATTCCTATTGGCGTTAAAGTATTCCCCACAGCAAGATCAGGAATATAAAATCCAAGGTATACAACAAATATATCAATTATTGCGGCAGTACCTATGAAGGCATTAACAAAATATCCCCAGCCAATCAAAAATCCTGTTGAATTGCCCATTGCAAGCCTTGGGAAGGCATAAGGACCTCCCTCAAGATGAAATGTTGACCCAAGCTCAGCATATGGAAGGGCCTGAAAGATAACTATTATACCAGCAATTATAACTGCTAAAATTAATGAAGGCCCGGCAACGGCTGCCATAGCGGCAGGCATAGCATAAATACCTGAAGCTATCATGCTTCCTACGCCGATTGATACCAATGTCCATAATCCAAGTCTCTGTTTCATACAAAATCTCTTTTTTTTTAAATAATTAAAGAAATAAAAAAGAAAAATTGCAAGTTAAATTAGAATTAATGTTAATAAAACAAAAACTTATATAAAAGACTCATTGGAACTTATAAGTCGCCATTTGCCTTCTGGAAGATCTTCAAGGCGAACATTTCCAATACGAACTCTTTTCAATCCCACAACATTTAAATCAACCATTTCACACATTCTTCTTATTTGTCTTTTCTTTCCTTCCTGCAATATAAAACGTAAAAGATGGGGTTTTAAAAGATCAATTTTTGCTTTTTTTAATTTTTTATTATCAAGATAGAGTCCAAACTGCAATTTATCAATTTTTTCTTCAGTTACTGATCCTTCAACATATACAAGGTATTCCTTTTCAACTTTAGAATCAGAACCAATAATCTGTTTTGCCAAAACACCGTCCTGAGTAAAGACCAAAAGCCCTTTTGAATTGATATCAAGACGCCCCACAACAGATAGTTTTTTTAAAAAGCTCCTATTAAAAGATAAATCGCCTTTTCTTTTTATTTGATTTTCTTTAGTGATAAGGTCTATAGCCGGGCGATAATTTTTTTCAGGCTGTGTAGATACATAACCTACAGGCTTATTTAACAGTATTGTAACTTTATTTTTTTTTATTTCTTTTGCTTCAGACAAGAGCTCAATATCAGCATCTTCTGACACCTTAACACCTTGATGATCTATTATCTTGCCGTCAACTTTTACAAGCCTCTTTTCTATATACATTTCCGCTTCTCTACGGGAACATATACCTCTTTGAGACATTAACTTAGAAAGTCGTAAAACGTTTTTTTTCATAAAATTATATATAAAAATGTTTGCAAATGATCATTTTAACAATTAATCATAAATAATTAAGCATGTATTTTTGATAGTCTATTAAGAATTTCAGTTGAAGAAATACAACCTCTTGTGACCTCTAAATTAATTGTATCCACAAGTAATTTATATGTTGTTTCAAAAAATCTAATCATAACAATGCTTTCATGTTTAATATCATCTGGGATACTTCTATCATTAATAATTTCAATCAACTTATATATTTCATTAGATTTTTTAATTTTATCAATAAGTTCGGGACCGCACTGCATGTTACTTGACAGATAATTTATTACCTTATTTTTTAATGGATACATTAATAAATCTTGATACACTTCATTACATCCATCATAATATGAAGCGTTACTTGCAAACAATTCCCTAACTTTAATTAGCTTTAATAAATATTTCCTATCATCAGGCTCGTCTGGTTCTTCAAGATGTTTATACAATCTATCGCCAAACATAATTAGAGCTAAATTTATAACAAAAGCAAAATTATCCTGTTCACTTTTTGGATTCATTCCATTACGCATACATAATTTAGGCATAAAATAAAGAGTTCCTGATGAGTTACAAATATCAGTGGACCTCTTGCTTAGGCCAAAATCTCCTATTAAAACATGATCCTCTCCAGATATGAATAAATTAGGAGCTTTAAAATCTCTATGTACAATACCAATTGAATGGATAAAAATTAATCCTTGAATTACACGTTTCATTTCATTCAATAACCAAGTGTAATTGTGATTTCTCATACCATCAACAAATTCTTTATACACTCTTTGTTTAAAAATAATCCTTCGTCCTGATCTAACTACCAATTTAGGGGCTTCACAAATTATATCAGGATTCATTCTAGCAAGCTCAGCTTGAATCCTAGCTCCATTAATTTCTTGTTCAATATCTCTTAAAGTAATTTTTTTATTACCTTTTAAGAATCCTTCTTCATCAGACTCCAAAACTGATCGTTTTTTATTTTCCCATTTAAATATAATTTTAGACGCCGTATGAAAAGTTTTAAAACCACCTTTTTTAGGAGGTGGTTGTAATAAGCTTATTGAGACAACTCTTTTCATGTGTTTTCTATCAGTATTATCGGTAAAACAGATAATTTCCATATCATGAATTTTTATATCACTTACTTCTCTCTTTTCACAAATTATTTTATTCCCATAATGACCATTTTTCATAAATGATTTAGAGATTTTATCTACTGCATCTTTAATATCAGTATCGGGTACATTTGGAAAAATGTTTAATAAAGCATATTTCAAAGTTCTGTCATATTCTCCTACATGCCTTCTAAAAGCTCTTTGTATTAGCGTCATTGCAAATCTTGATATTGGCTGATATTGTCTAGAAATAATTGTGCAGTGTTTTTGATTCCAGCTAAACTCCATACTTACAGAAAAATAAAAAATCCTAACTCTTCCTTTTTTATCTGGAAGCAGCATATTAATCGACACAACTCTTTTTCTTCGCTCTCTATCAGAATTATCAGTAATACAAACAATTTCCTTTCCGTTAATTCTAATATTACCTACTTCTCTCTTTTTACAAATTATTGCATTTCCATCATGACCATTTTCCATAAATGATTTAGAGATTTTATCTGCTGCATCCTTAATCTCAGAAGCAGGTGCATCGGGAAATATTGTTGTTAAAAAAACATTTTCTAAAGTCCTTCCATATGTCATTAGATGACTTCTAAAAGCTCTTTGTATTTTTTTTGTTATTGGAAGGCTAGCTAATAATTGATATGCCAGTACTTTTCTTCTTATATAAGGATCATAGATCTCTAAAAACGATTGCAACTCGCTTTTAGACCACTGTGGTATGTCCTCTAATAACTCTTTCATTTCTTTTAAGTTTTTTTCATCATTTAAGCCTTGGTAATAAGAAAGAATATCATTTTCTATAGATAATTTATCTGATTTAATAGCTGTAATATAATTAGTCATAATTTTTTTAAATTTGTATTATTTTTGCAAATATTATACAGTAAAATATCTTATAAATAAACTATGAAAAAAATAGTATATATAGTTTGTTTTTCAAAAAATTCATTAAAATAATTTTTATAAGCAACCTTTTTTTAATTTTTTTAATGACTCATGAAGAAGTTTTGGAGGCCATACATAATTCTGGTAAAAAAATAACAAAACTAATAAATTATTGCGCAAAAGAAATATTAAAAAAATGATATGCTTAGTTTGTGATAGTGAAGAAAAACTATCTGTCTTTAGTGTTAAGTTGTGTGATACACACTCTCAAATATTAATGGAAAGAGTTATTAAAATTAGAGATATTCATTTGAGACGAAAAGTTTTAGCAAAGCATACAAGAAAATCATACAAAATATTAATTAATATAGGTAATAAACTACAAAAACTTAGAAAAGCTACAGACGAATCCAATAAAGAAGAAATTGAAACATTAGAAAAATTAATTATTTCCACACATGCTCATGCTACGTCACTATATAAACAAAATGAAGTATTAAACCAGGAATACCTAAGACTATTAGAATTATTTGGCCAAGGCATTAAAAATGTTATTAAAATCATCTAAAAGAACATTTAGCATAGAAGGATTATAACAAGCCAAAGCAGGGTGATAACTGCACCCCACTTTAACAATACCGTAAGATGTTTTTAAATCTAATACAATGCCATGAAGACTGTTCATGCCGGTAAAATTTAGATTAAAAGCTTTAAAAATTATCTCTGTAGCATATTTTCCTAATGTAATAATAACTTTCGGTTTAATAATTTTTAATTGCTCAATTAAATAAGGCATACACTTTGAAATTTCATCAGAAGATGGATCTCTATTTTTTGGAGGATGACATTTTATTACATTTGTGATGTATATATCATCTCTTTTCATTTTTACAGATTCTAAAAGCTGATCTAATATTTTACCTGCTTTTCCTATAAAAGCTTTTCCTTCTAAATCCTCATGATATCCTGGAGCTTCTCCAATGAACATAATTTTAGAAGAAATATTTCCATCTCCAACTAAAGGAATATTTCTTGTTTTATGAAGAGAGCATTTTTTACATTCTACAATCTCTTTCGACAACTTTTCTATAAGATGTTTTTTTTTCATATCAATCAAGCTACTTGTACTCCAGCAGGCTGAACTCTAGATCTAAACACAGACTGAATATATTCAGCTGCAGGGCTATATCTACAAGTTTTAATCTCACCCGTTTTATAGTCTTTTACAACATCAGCTAATCCTAATTGAACCTTATCAACTCCATTTTCCCATTCTACCTGCTCAGCATACAATGTCCATATAGCAACCATTCTTAATTTAAACTTAGAAATTATGTTAACAATTTTTCTAAAATATTCTTTCTGAGTTTTTCTATCTAATTTGGCTTTTTTTTCACCCCAGGCACATGACATTGCATCAGCCCCTGTTTCAGTTATCACCGGAGGAGCTAAAGTTTCTGCTTCTTCTAATGTGTCTTTTAAATGCTCAGGATCAAAAGGAGGCCCAAAATTTGATACACTTCCATTTTTTTCACATGTTGCACCAGCAACAAAATAAAGTTTAGAAAGAATTCTATATTTTTGAACAACACCCGGTTCGTCTCCTGATCCAAAACCTGATTTAAGTCTTGGAAATCCATAATATTGAACTCCAATAGAATCTAAAGTAGGCTTTTTTGCATCCCAAAGTCTTCTATTTACCAAAAAAGGAATTCTGAAATACCCGGTTTTAAGACAATTAAATATAGCGTAATGTGTTATATGAGAAAGAGCATAACATATAATTCTCTCAATAGGGTTATAAGAGTTAATTGGTATAAATTTAAGCCATTGATGAGTTAAGTTTATGTGTATTTCAGGATGATCTTTTTTTACTTCATCATAAATTCTATAATGGGCGATCATCATGTTTTGAACGTCTTCAATATATGCAAAAATTCCTCTCTTTTTACTGGGGTATTTTCCTCTAATCCTTCTTTGAAATCCATCTACTCCAAGTTCATTAAATGTTGAAAAATGCTTTACGTGTTTGGAAAATATGGGAATAATTTTTTTACAATAAACGACAAAATTATCTATATTATTTTGATTTCCGAAGCCTCCCCTATCTGCAAACCATTTTGGCATCACAAAATGATTTAAAGTGATCCAAGGCTCAATTCCATTTTCTGTTAATATTCTGCAGAAATTTAAATGTTTTTCGATTGCTATTTCATCAAATACTCCCGGCATAGGCTCTATTACAGATCTTTCTAATGAGAAACGATAAGCTTTAGCTCCCATCTTTAATAGCGTTTGAACAACTGCTTCAGGATAATCTAAAATATTTTTAGCACTTGATTGTATTCTTTCAGGAGTTCCTTCAATATGACCTTCTGGATTTCTTACCCACTCAGCCCAGTCACATTCTCCTTGATATCTAAATTGTGTTTTGGAAAATTTTGTGCCAAACAAACATGTCTGGAAAAATGAATCTGAAAAAGCCGGTTTTTCAACAGATTCATTAAATTTTTCGGCAATTTCTTCTTCTGTCACAACTTTTATATCTTTTTTATAACTTATAAGATTTATAATTTTATTCTTTAAATCATTTATGATAGAAATTGTTCCCAATATAGGAATAGCTATAAGACAAAACTCCATCTTAAGAAAGCTAACAACATAATGAGAAACCTTTTTACAAAAAGATGACTGAATAATATCTACTTTTTTCTTTTCAACATTATAAACACATTTTTCTTCAGGGGGAAGAAAACTGTTTGTAAAAACATTATAAACAGAATCTAAAACTTTCATAAATTATTTCTTCCTTTTCCATTTAGAACAATTTTCCTCAGTAGATAATGTCTTTATTAAGACTTTATCCAAATATAGAGTTCCATTTAAATGATCTATCTCATGCTGTAATATTCTTGCATACCACCCTTTAGCCTCAATAACACAAGGCTCTGCCTTTTCATTTAAGCATTCAACACGAACAGACCTTGCTCTTGGAACAACTCCCGCATAATACGGAACGCTTAAACACCCTTCATATAATTCAATCATTTCAGACTTATCCAGATAAATCTTTGGATTTATAATTACATGAAAATTAACTATCTCTCTTTCCATTTCAGCTATTTCTTCTTTTGTAAAATATGAGTGGTCAGCATCTTCAATAACAACCAATTGAATAGATTTTCCAATTTGCGGAGCAGCAAGACCGACTCCCGGAGCTACTCTCATAGTTAATTTCATATCTTGAATTAATTGCTGTATCTCAGTGCTTAATATTTCCTTTTTGGTAAGCTCTTTTGTTTTTTGTCGTAGGACTGAATCTCCTGTCTTAATTATTTCTAATCTACGAGGCTCATATGAACCAACATTGGTAATTCTATCTTTTAAATTCATATGTCCTCCAAACGTAATCGAATTATTATATAAATTTATGAAAAATAAACAAATTTTTTAATTTAACATTTGATATGAGATACAAGAGGTGCATGGTCAGAAACAACTCGTTTTGTGTCTTCATGAAAAATTTCAACTTTTCTAGTATCAAACGAAACATTTTCTTTTTTAAATAATGCAAGAAAATAGTCTAGTATTAGATTTTGTCGTTTAGCGTCTTCTTTATGATGCCAATTTCGTTGAATGAGATATTCAGTCTCTGCTGTAGCATCACCATTATACCTGGTTTCACCCTCTCTCATAAGCAAGCTATTGTTATATTCTCTGCTTCCTTTATTAATATTAAAATCTGCTGCCACAAAAACAGATTTTCCATTCTCTTTATGCATCCTCATACTTTCTTGATAAATAATTTCCTGTTCTAGGTCTCTAACATGAATTTCATCATCAGTTGGATTTGCATCATCAGATGAAGGACTTGTATGAGTAGAAATGAAATTATGATCATCTCTTGAGAAACTAAATAATGCCTTATTTACCATTGTCTCAGTTCCAGGTATATGAGAATAATCAATTACTCTAGGATTATAAATTCTACTTTTGCTTGCTACAAATAAACCGCTTGGATTTTGTAAAACAAATGGAGTTGCCCCAATATTTAAATAAAACTCATGAAAATCTCCTTTCAAATTTTCATACAATAAAAGAGAATCATCTAAATTACTTGCTTCCTGTAATAAAACAATGTCAGCTTTGCTGTCTTTTATCATCTCACAGATCATTTGAATTCTTTCTTTATTTGAAAGAGTGGTTCCTCCAAACAATCGTGCAAAGCCTCCTGCGGGACAACATACATTTTCCTGATATACTATAGTTTCACCATTTGTATCTTTAGCATAAGCATTTCCATATAAATGGATATATGGAGTTGGAGATATTAAATATGCAGAAAAATGTAAACATTGAGCAACTGCTAACCCTGCAAGTGAGAATGGAAGCATAACAAGAGAAGAGAATGAAGATGAAGCACAATTTACAGCTTTTTTAGCATAGGATTCTTTAGGATCATTACAAATGCTTACAGTTTCCATCCATAGCTCTGTTGACGTCCAAAGCGGTTTTAAAAAGAAGCTGGAAGAGTAATAAAAATATAAAGCTGTTTTAGTTCTGATCTTATCTAAGGTTCTTACCATATCACTTGATATCTTTTTACCCACTATATCATGTTTATGCATATTTTTTTCTACATAAGGTGCTGCCTGAGAAAAACGCACAAGTGACATCAACACATGAGAACATCCTTCTAAAATATTACCCTTTTCAAATTCTTTTTTAGATCGGCAAATTTCAAATGCCATACTAAACAGCATGGAAATAGCTATAATCTCAATAGAAGAGAACAATATCGTTCCAATAAAAAATAAATGCTGACACATTGATACAATCGAATAAGCAACTTCCTGATTATTTCCTTTTTGCAAGTAAAAAATAATATTAGACACGTCCATTCCCAGATCATACAGAACAGATATGCACAATCCCATCGGGTGCATAAAAATTGTTCCAACTAATGCAGTTATAACTATTGCTGTCTTTATTAGTTCTTTGGCATTTTTCTTTTCTTTTAACTGTCCTATTGTTGAAACGGTCTTTAGAGCTTCTGAAATTAATGTAATCGCTCTTCCAAAAGGTTGATATAGCGCTAAAAAAGGCAATGAAACATAAAACACCCTAGCAGTAAGAGATTCCTTTTTGGGATATTCAATAATACTATCATCCGGAGCATAATAAGCTGGAGGGCTAAGACTTACTGATTCAGGAAACGGTAAACTAACTGCTGCCATAATAATAAACTTTTTTAAAAATTAGCAGGTAATTATATAAGAAATTTATTATTTTTTTGAAGCCAATAATTATTTATATGTAGAAACAAAATTTTTTTATTACATATTCAATTTAAATTTTTAAAATAACATGTTAAAAAATATTTTTTTGAAATTCATAAAGAGATGAGATAGCACAGTTTATTCCAGTTAATTGTAATAATTTATCATGATCTTCTCTAGGGCCGAATCCAATTATGCTTCCAATTCCTGCTTTATTAGCTGCCATAATGCCTGACATTGAATCTTCTATGACAACACATTCTTTTGGTAAAAGATTTAAATTATCAGAGGCTTTCAAAAACATTTCTAATTTGCTAACAAAGGATCCGTCATCATATACAATCTTGGATATATCAAACCAATTGTCCAAATTTAGATTTTTTATAAAAAAATCTAAATTACCTTTTTCAGATGCAGTAGCGATAGTATGCGGTATATTATTTTTAATCAAAAAATCAAATAAATCTACTGCACCGGACGCTAATTTAAAATCATCAGGACTATTTAAACATAACTTGCGGTATATTGATTCTTTTTTATCGGATAATTCATTAAGCTCTTCTGAAGTTATTTTTTTATTTAACAGGTACTCTAAAACACTTTTATTGGTTTTTCCATGAACATGATGAAATATCTCATCATCAGTCAATTCATATCCTCTAAAATCCTTAGAAAAATCTTTCCAAGCTTTCTCATGAAGATGACTGTCTAATAAAAGCACTCCGTTAAAATCGAAAATAAGACCTTTATATTTCATGTTTTTCCTCATTTTTTTATTAAAAGAATATACGCTGTATTATTTCTATACAAAAAGCTTAAAATTACCATTCAATTTTTTATTTCTATGCAATTGTACCATTAAACACGGGACAAAATGAAAGATTATCAGATCCCGTACAGGGACTTACATTTGTTAATCCCCTGAAATGATATAAAAGAACACAAGCCTGGCTAATCCCTGCAAAAAGTGTTACAGATATTCCATATACTGTTTTACAATCAATATTTGATAATGTATCACAAACTCTTCCAAATACACTTCTATGCTGTACTTCTGACATTCTTACTGCTGATGCACCTGACATAATAATCCTCATTATTAATAAAATTTTTATATTAAGATTGTTTGTTTTTATAAAAAATTAAATTTGCACAAGAATGATACTAACTTTTATGCATATTAATCAAGCTAGACATCGACTTATAAATAATATTTAAAAAGATTTATTATAAGGATTTTATTTTAACAAT
>CAYPMA010000025.1:0-14994 GCA_964411685.1 uncultured bacterium | reverse complement strand
TCAAGCTCTGTTAAATTAAAATCACCATGAACTACTGGTTCTGCCATATTCTTCCTCTCAATTTTCATCTTCAGGATATATTTTTTTTTAGTCAAAGAATTTTTTGCTTTTTAAATTAAATGAAAATTAACTATTGAAATAATCTAATTAATATAAATAAAATATTTGCAAAAAAAAGGAGAATAGAATCATGATTCTTAAAACATGTACTGAAAAATTTCCTATAAATGAACAATGCTTCAACATAACAGATAATGGAAAAGAGGCTAAAGAAACAATAATAAATATATTTAATGCTATACAAAACTACCCTCATCATCTTGGATTAGTATACTTTAGAAGAAAACAACAATTTCATATAGCTGGTTCTAAAGACCTCTCTCGAGAGGATTTGCAAAAATGTTTTTATAAATATAATTACGGTCAATTTATACCTAATATTATGCCGAATCGCGATCATTTAGGAAATCTATTAGTTACTTTAAAAAAAGTCCCTGAACTATTAATACATAATGAATGTTTAAGTGCTGAATATTTTTGTAATAAGTCTTTACATGAAGCAGTAATAATAACATTTAATGTTTTAAAACGGGTTTTTGGAAATACACCTCCCATACTGTATTCTGTTGAAAAAAAAGAATTTACTGTTTCGGTGAAACAATATACTACTATTGAAACAATAAAAAAAATTATCGCTCGTTGTAAAAATGGCTTTTGGAAAGCTGAGGTTATTGGTAGAAAAGGTACAAATGGAGATGTTGTAATTTCATTAACTGCTCTTTATGATTAATCTCCTACCAAAAAAATATATTGATAATAATTAAGCTCATCATAAAATGTTCCGCTAAAAATGGAGTTTATTTATGTCATTTACTGGATCAAAAGCACCTTATTCAATAATGTTATATTATCGAATTGTATTTGATAAAGAATCAGCAGACCTACTACAAGAAACATATGGCTATTATGGCATAAAAACAATAAAAAAAATACTTAAGGCTTTAAGAAGCTATCCATCTCTTTCATTAAAATTTGACACAACTACAAGAACATTTCATATACTTGAATCACAAAAAATAAAAATTAAAGATATTGAAAAAATATTTAATAGTAATGATTTTTCTCACTGGATACCAGTGATTACTGGACATGATTCAGAAAGAAACATAACAGTAAAATTACAAGATGTTGAAATATTTCATTTCACAGTATGAAATGCCTTATTAATAAATCAAAGATCATTATTTTGCCTTGTTAAAAAGAATCTATGTATCGCTTCCGTTTAATAAAATATGACTGTTTTGAATAACCTATTTCCTTTAATAATTTAATAGCTCTATCAAAATCTCTTATTAAATGTTCTTTTTGGTGTGTATCACTCGTAACTATTATTGGAATATCAAGTTTTTTACATTTCTTTAATAAATCCAAAGAAGGGTATTGCTCTTGGCATGGCTTATACCACCCTGAAGTGTTGACTTCTACTGTCATATCAGCATATTTAATTGCTTCAAGAGCTTCATCAATTTCTTTCGACAAATCAACTTCATCTTTCATTCCTATACTCTTTATGAGATCTAAATGACCAACAATATCAAACATTTTAGTCTGAGCCATTTGTTTAATCAATATCCAATATTGTTTCATAAGGTCTGCAACATTATTTGGAAGTAAAAAATTATTAAATCTATCAAGTATAATATTATTTTTTACTAAATGCACAGAACCTATGATGTAATCAAATGGGTATTTTAAAATTACCTTTTCAAGCTCTTTTATGGTCTCTGGCACAAAATCCGCCTCTAACCCCAAAAAAACCTTTGGCTTTATACTGGAAGAATAACTAAGGACTTCTGACACATAATCATTCAATTTGTCCAAAGGCATATCACCGTCTATTAAAGATCCATCTAAAGAAAGATGATAATGATCAGATATTCCAACAACATCTAAATTAAGTTTTTTTGCATAAGCAACAATATCTGCAATGCTTGATTTACCATCACTGAATAGTGAATGAACATGATAAGAATATTTCATTCTCTTCCCCTATATTAAATCAGTTAAAGAACTAATAATCTTATCAGCCTTATTTAATTTATCATTACCATAAGTTGTAGTTATGCCAACAACATACATGCCAGCTGCTTTTGCAGCTTTTATTCCATTTGGAGAGTCTTCTATTACAAGGCATCTATTTGATTTAACTTCTAATCTTTTAGAAGTTTCTAAATATCCTAAAGGTGAAGGTTTTCCTTCTTTTATTTCATCTATTGAAACTATATGACTGAAATATTTCTTTAAGTTGCCATCATCAATAAAACTTAAAGCAGCATTAATTTCAAACTTTGTTGATCCGCTGCAGATAGCTATTTTTTTTGAATTAGATGAAATATACTTTAATAATTCTTCACTTCCCTCATTAAAATGAATATTTTTGTTTTTTCTTAAAGTTTCCTCATAAATTAAAATCTTATTTGAAATGAGTTCATTAAGTATTTTTTCTTCTATAGATATTTGATATTCTTCAAATACTTTTGGAAATAACTCACAGTCGGAAAGGCCTAAATATTTCGATATGTAAGTTGAATAATCCATATCTATATTAAAATTTTTAAATATCTCTTTATAAGATTGAAAATGTATAGGCTCACTATCTAACAGAACACCGTCAAAATCAAAAATTACAGCATCAAAATTTGTATAAAAATTCATATTTTTATCTCTAATAAGATTTAAATAAAATTATAAATCAATCACTATAATTTTACATACTTATTTTATGAGTGAAAAATAATTATCGTAATAACAACAAATCAATCAATAATATTTGTTATATTAGTAAAATTCATTTCTTTTAATGTTTCTAGCAGATCACTTTTACTTATTTTATGAATTTCAGCATTTAAAGTTCCAAATAACTTATATTCATTTTCTTCTTCTAAAAATACTTTTTCCTATTCTAATTTCCAATAAATCAAAAGTATCCTCTTTTGAGACAACTTCTTTCACATCTTTTGTCATAATTTTCTTCTCCTCGTTTTTGCTATCTAGTGCGTAAAATTTGTGTAAAAAAACCGCTGAGATCTTCCCAGCGGTTCATAATGATATAAAAAATCTACAGAATGCCTATTGGACTACGCAAAATGAACGAGGAGCATGCCTAACTCCATGAGTCCCTTCGCTAATTAGGTATCGAACAAAATCAATTTGTTTTTCAAGAGAGCAAGGATGAGCTGCGCCTTTAGGCCAAGTTCCCATGTGACCATCGTAAGAGGTATTATGATTATGATAAAAATTGAGTTGCCCTCTTACTTCAGAATCTCTTATTTCTTCCAGAAAAGCCAATACCTGCTCATGAGTTCTACATGTTGTTGCCCGAACCTGTTCAGGTATAGTGGCTGAATCTCTAAAGCTTTTTATTTCTACACTATCACCTTCAGCAGAAAGGTATAAAGTGAATTTATTATGAACTGCTGGCATATAAAACCTCCAAATTTTGGATAAATTATATCTCAATAAACTATATAAACCCAACTCAAAATTGTACTATGATCAAACCTCATCAAAATCAAGCGACAGAGGAATCAATGGAGTATTTTGGAAGTTTTGGTAAGGTTATTTAGAAAATGTGAGGATTTTAATTCCTTTTGTTTATAAATGAAATATTTAGATTCTATAATTGTTTCCAAAAATCAATATTTGGATCAATTAATAAAAGAAATTCTTCTACCGGGTAACATAAAATATTTCTTTCAACATATTTATGTTTACCTCTATATAATAATATAGGTTTAACTTCGGGATAATCTTCCATAAATGCTTCTAATCCTTTAAAATCTTGAGGATGTATTACAGTCCCATTTTTAACTTCGATAGCAATAAAACAATTTTGCCCTGATAAAATAAAATCAACTTCCACTTTCGAATGTGTACGCCAAAAATGTAATTGATATTGTTGCAATTGGCTATCTACCCAAGCTTTCAAATGTTGAGCAACCATTCCTTCTAATGCGGCCCCTTCAATTTCAGTTTGTTTATCATAATAATTTTTAGGACGAAGCGAGTAATATACTCCTGTATCAAAAAAATAAAATTTAGAATGAGAAATTAATGATCTTTTAGCTTTTTTTCTAAAAATATCTAAATGAAATCCTAAAAGTAAATCTTCTAAAATAATCAAATAACTATCTACAGTTTTTCTGGCAATTTGAGCTTCTCTGGAAATATTTGAAGCATTAATTACCGATCCATGACAAAAACTCATCACTTCTAAAAATCTTGCAAAATCTCCAACATTTCTTACAATGCCTTCAGATTGAACTTCTTCTTTTAAATATATTCCTACATAAGCATTTAATACTTCTTCAGGCACTGAAGAATCTAAAACAATCGGCAACATGCCTAATAAAATATTCTTCTTTAATTCAAAAACATCTTTTATTTCTTTAGCAAAAAAAGGAGGCATGTGTTTTAAAAGAGCTCTTCCTCCAAGTAAATTAATGCCATGTCTTTTCAATTTTCTTGAACTTGATCCTGTCATTATGAATGTAAATCCCTTCTTTTCTTCAATCAATCTATGCACAACATTTAATACTTCAGGTGCCTTTTGAACTTCATCAATTATTACTTTCATCCCCATCTGATATGATTTACCAATTTCAGGATCATTAAAATTCAACTCAGAGCTCATTAATATCTGATATAATTTTTCTGGAGCTGCTGTATATAACCTAAAAGTTTCAGGATCATTCAAATCAATATAATATGCATTTGGATAATAACTTTTTAACCAGGTAGATTTTCCAGTGCCCCTAGGCCCAAACAAAAAATAACTCTGTTTTGGTGGAATAAAAAATCTTTTATACATATTTTTTCTCCTTTTGCTACCTATTATGCAATATTTGCAATAAAATTTGCAACATAATTAGCATTTTTCACAACAGCTTTATAATTAAAAACTTATCACAGCCAAGCTTAAAAAGAATTGATAATTTTCAATGAATATAAATATTAAATTTTTCCGGACATGTCATCAACATATGAAATTAACTCCGATGGAATATCATTATATGAAATATGATTTTTTAAAACACTTAATGCACTAAGACATTTAAGAGAACGTGAAGCTGGCATCCATGTTTTTATAAACTGTTTCTCTTCTTCATATCCGGGCTTCTTATCTCGATCATAAAAAAAAGATATTTCTCCATTAATGGTTGAATCTCTTTTAGCCCCCCACTGAAGCAATATTGTTATAGCACTATGGTGTCCATTATATGCCGCTAATTGTAAAGGAGAAAACCCTTGATAACTATTATCATCTATCATAGATGAATTATGTGCTAATAGAGTCTTTAGGACACTATCATGACCTTCATACGCTGCTATTGATAATAGGCAATACTTATTTCCTGTAATAGAAGCTTTAGATTCTAATAGCTTTTGAACGCACCTTGCATGGCCGCCATAAACTGCGAATAATATGGGAGACACATCGCAATACGCAGCATTATAATTAACATAAGCCCCAATAGAGACAAGATATTCCACACAAAGTTCATGTCCCTCTCTAGAAGCAAAGTGCAATGGAGTTTCATGCGTCATATTATTATCATATTTTAGCAAACTATCAATTGCTAGTCTTTTTTTTTCATCTACTGTCAAGTACATGTCTTCATATCTTTCCATCCTTTGCATTACAAGCTTATATACTTCCTTTGCATTTTCTAAATTACCATGATAAATGCATAAAGAAAATTCTCTTGATTTGTCTTCTAAAAATTTAGCTCTCCCTCCATGGTCATAACAATATCCTTGAAATTCCGATGGAAAAAATTTTGGATAATCATAATTATGATCTATAAATGGGTCTATAACACATCTCATATGGCTCTAATTTCACCTTTGAACAATTATTTGCAATTAATATAATGCATCATAAAGATTAATGAAATTGCAAAAATTATTTTAAATAAAGATTCTCATAGCAGGACTAGAACCCTATCGGATTACCCACAAGGGATTTTAAGTCCTTTCTAATTAGGAATATAAATTTAAAATATTAATAATTTTTTTAGAAAAACTTTCCATCTATTTGTCCTATATCAAGGATTCCTTTTAATGACCTGTGAGATCTCTTGCTCAACAAAAGAGTATCCTTTCATTAGCCAATCTTAAAGCCCATATCAAATCCTCGTTAGAAATCCTGCCCAATGCCCTTTGAAGAATCTCTTGTACCACTTATAATATTGCTCGGAGCGGGACTCGAACCCGCACGGGATTTCTCCCAAGGGATTTTAAGTCCCTTGTGTCTACCAATTCCACCATCCAAGCAAAAAAGATCATTTAAATTTATCTTTTTTTTGATTTAGTTTCAAGCGTTGTTATCTGTATTTTCATCAGGAGGTAAATTTTTCTCTTCGTTTTCCTTTTCTATTGCCTTTTCTTCTTCTTTTTCTACCGGTGGAAGAACGATTTCCTCTTCACTTTTAACTACTTCTTCTTTTTTTATTTCCTCTAAGTCTTTTTCCTGAATCAACTTTTCTTTGATTAAATGGGATGGAGGAGGAAATAGTCTTCTAGCTACTGAAGATTTAACAACCTCTTCAGGAGAAGTTTTTTCTTTTTCCCTTTCTTTTTCCTTATGCATTTTTTCTTCTTTAGCTCTTCTTTTCTTTGAAGATCTTTTATCTGTTTTTTCATCCTCTTTAGTACTTTTAATCTTGATCGATTTGTCAGATGAAACGCTTTTTAAAATCATTCTTGTTTCTTTCACTTCAATAATTTCATAATCGTTTGCTGGTAAAAGAAATGATTTAGGTCTTTCTATAGATCTAAAAAAGATTGAATTGCCAAAGGAAATTACCTCAACTGCATCTACATAATAATCTTCTTGCTGAAGACCTTTGCTATTACGTAGTATCAATTTACACCCTTCTCTTGGTGTAATAACAGTTTCTATAATAGGTTCACGAGTATAGTTCACAACATACCTACATTGTTTACATGTTAATAAAAAATTATAAGAGAATTTTTTAAAAGCTTCTCTTAATTATTACTTTTTAGAAGCCATATATTCAATTAGGTCAACAACACGAAATGAATATCCCATCTCGTTATCGTACCATGCAATGAGCTTATAGAAGCGAGGACTTAATGCTATACCTGCCAACTTATCAAATATGCAGGAATAATGTGATC
Organism: uncultured bacterium; assembly: GCA_964411685.1. Classification (GTDB taxonomy): domain Bacteria; phylum Chlamydiota; class Chlamydiia; order Chlamydiales; family SM23-39; genus CAYPMA01. Next base: position 7,791 of record CAYPMA010000025.1, on the reverse strand, counting down.
CAATAAAATCAGATGACACAACTTCTTCATCACAATATTCTAAAATTCCTTTCATTTCATTTTGTGATGCTTTTTTCATTGTTTCCGCAATTTCATCATAAGTTGTATCTTTTTTTAATCTAACAGTTAAATCAACTGCTGATACATCAATTGTCGGCACTCTAAATGCCATACCAGTCAGTTTACCCTTTACTTCGGGTATGCATAAGCCTACGGCTTTGGCTGCACCTGTCGATGCAGGAATTATATTGTAGCCAGCACTTCTACCTCCTCTCCAATCCTTATGAGAGGGCCCGTCTACTGTGGGCTGTGTTGCAGTGATTGCATGAACGGTTGTCATCAACCCTTCTTCTATTCCGAAATTATCTAGGAGTACTTTCGTAAGGGGTGCTAAACAATTTGTAGTACAAGACGCGTTACTTACTATAACGTCAGTTGCAGGGTTGTATTTTTCATTATTTACTCCCATAACAAATGTAGGAATAGAATCTTTAGCAGGAGCAGATAAAACAACATGTTTTGCTCCAGCTTGAATATGCTTCTGTGCAGCATCCTTGCTGCGAAAAAGTCCTGTTGACTCCACTACGAAATCAACATTTAAATCTTTCCAGGGAAGTTTTGCGGGATCTCTCTCTGCAAATACTTTGGTCTCCTTATTATCAACTACAATAGAATTTGATTTTGAAGTTACTTCATGATCATATCTTCCATGAGTAGTATCATATTTTAAAAGATATGCCAAATTATCGGCAGGGACTAGATCATTGACTGCAACTATCTCTATATTTTCTCTTTTATGAGCAACTCTAAAAACTAAACGCCCAATACGACCAAATCCATTTATTGCAATCCTTATCTTTTTAGACATAAGATCTCCTACGTTTCCCTTTTTTCTCTATAATAATATATGTATGATTGAAAGTAAAGTTTGAACTATATTTAAAATATTTTAAATATCAGCTCATGAATACTATGACTTAACCTTTGTTTCCTCTAAATATTCTATTATACATTTCTGAGCTCCATCACCTTGTCTGTTCTCTTTTTTTATTATTCTGGTATATCCGCCATTTCTATTCTCAAATCTATCTTTTAAATCACTAAACAATTTATTTAAGACTTTTCTATCTGTATTGTAAAAAGATGTGACATTATCTTTTTTTGTAATTCTTTTCTCTTTAGGTGTCAGTGTATTAAACCTTATTTGCATGCGAGCTTTTGCAAGCCTTCTGCTTGCCAATGTATTTTTTTTAGCAAGAGTTATCATGTTGTCAGCATGTCTTCTTAATTCTTTAGCCTTAGGAATTGTTGTTTCAATTCTTTCATTTACAATCAAAGACTTAAGCATATTAGCTAACATAGCCCTTTTATGTGTCCCGGTTCTGCTTAATTTACAAGTATGTTTTCTATGTCTCATTTTTGCATATTCTCCACTTGATCTTCATGGTATTTATTAATTACATCTTTAATATTATCCCTGTTAATACCGTACCTGCTTAAATCCATACCTAAGGATAGACCCATTTCTTCTAATTTCTGTTTAATCTCTGTTAGAGATTTCTTACCGAAATTTCTAAATCTTAGCATTTCTGATTCAGGCATTACTACTAACTCACCGATAGTATCAATATTAGCAGATGACAGACAGTTTGTTGACCTTACAGATAATTCAATTTCATTAATCTTTAATGCTAATTTCTTAATCATTTCATCTCTATCTTTATTAGTCTCTTCTTTTTCCTGATCAAATGCAATCTTATGCATTTTCATAGCATTAAAAATTTCTAAATGCTGTATTGCTATTTGAGCTGAAAAAGTAACCGCTTCTTCAGGAGTTATACGCCCATCAGTAGTAATATCAAGAATTAATTTATCATAATCTGTATCTTGGCCAACACGGGTTTTTTCAACAAAATAATTTACTAGCCTTACAGGAGAGAAAATAGAATCTAAAATTATCTCATCTTTTTTTGGCTCAATATTAGGATGACGCTCAGATGAAACATATCCTTTTCCCATTCCAATACATATATCCACTCTTCTTTTAGTTGGCTTTGTAGCTGTAAAAATAGGGAGGTCCGGATTAACTATTTCAAAATGAGAAGGCCCAAGTAAATCTTTAATCGTAACGCTGTAATTACCTCCGGAACTATCTATCATATCTTGTGTGATGTCTAATTCTTTTGTAATAATTGAATTTTCTCTTGTACCGTTTTCCTCTTCAATTGGAACATATCTCAAAAGAGCACCCTTCAAATTCAAAATAATATGTGTCATGTCCTCTACAACACCATCTATGGCTGCAAATTCATGAGATACTCCCTCAATACGTATTGAGATTATTGATGGAGCTTCTAAAGATGTAAGCATAATTCTTCTTAAGCAGTTACCTATAGTATGAGCAAATCCTCTTTCTAATGGTTCTGCAACAAATCTGGCAAATGTCTGTGGTTCGTTTTTTTCATCTTCTTTTTTAATTCTTTGAGGCATTTCGAACTTGCCATACTTGACAGTCGATGACATATCTTTTCTCCTATTTTTTATTATGCTCTTAAACTCGTCTTTTTTTACGTGGGCGGCATCCATTAAAAGGAACTGGTGTCCTATCTAGGATAGTAGTTATAATTACCCCTGCTGACTCAATACCGCGGACAGCAGACTCTCTTCCTGCCCCTGGTCCTTTTAATCTTATTTCACATTCTTTCATACCATATGCCTTGGCATCCTTTGCAGCAGACTGAGCAGCAACGGATCCCGCAAAAGCAGATGATTTTTTTGAGCCGGAAAACTTCATTTTTCCTGCTGATGCCCAAGAGATTACATTTCCAGCTAAATCAGTAATTGTAACAACCGTATTGTTAAAAGTTGCTGTAACATGAGCAATACCAACCGGAACTGTTCTCTGCACCTTCTTTCTTGGTTTGTTTCTTACTTGAGTATTATTTTGTTGTTGCTTATTTTGTTGTTGCTTAGCCAAAGTTCATCTCCTTCTATTTTTTAGCTACTGCTGGTTTATTTGTAGCTACAGTTCTTCTTTTTCCTTTTCGTGTTCTAGCATTTGATCTTGTCCTCTGGCCTCTTACAGGCTGTCCAAGTTTATGTCTTGTACCACGGTAACTGTGAATACTAATTAAACGCTTAATATCATTTTGAATTTTTCTTCTAAGATCACCTTCAACTTCATATTCCTGTATAGCTGATGCAATCTTTGCAATTTCTTCTTCAGTTAACTTATTAGCTCTCAAATTAGGATCAAGTCCTAACTTTTTTATTATATCGTTAGAACGCTTTCTACCGATGCCATAAATATAAGTTAAACTTATTTCTAACCTTTTTTTATCTGGTATGTCGATTCCAAGAATCCTTGGCATAATTAATATTCCTCTGTTCTAAAATTGTTTCTTTCTTTTCATAAAGCCATCATATCTCTTCATTAGGAGGTGGGATTCTATTTGCTTCATAGTATCCAATATAACACCCACTAAGATCAGAAGGGACGTGCCCCCAAAAAAATGGCTTATTTTCGCATCTACCCCTAAAAGTCGACTTACTAGCATAGGCAAAATCGCAATAAAAGCCAATGAAACTCCGCCAATTAACGTAATTCTACTCATTGTTTTCTCTAAAAAATCCTGAGTTGGCCTACCTTGCCTGATTCCAGGGATAAAAGCTCCATTTTTTTTCATATCTGAAGCTATTTGCTCTGGATGAAATTGTGTAGCCGTCCAAAAGTAAGTAAAAAATAAAATTAACAGCACATAACATGTTGTATATACCCAAGAGCCTGGGGATAAAGACATAGCAATTTTTCCTACCCAAGTATGACTTCCGAGCCATTGTCCTATTGTTGCAGGAGTCATCAAAATTGAGACTGCAAAGATAACCGGTATAACACCTGCGTAGTTAATTTTTAAAGGTATGTAGGATGATCCGCCTTGTGTCTCATGTCTTCCGACCACTCTTCTGGCATGCTGAATAGTAATTTTTCTTTGCCCCTGAATAACTAATATAGTTCCGGCAATTATTGAAATAAATACTATGCATAGTATTACAAGAGACGAAAAAGTAAGCTGTCCAACTTCCTGAGACTCTAAATTTAATTGTTTTATAATAGAACCAATTGTTCCAGGGAACGAGGATAATATTCCAATTGTTATGATAAGGCTGATACCATTTCCGATTCCTCTTTCTGTTATCTGCTCGCCGATCCACATTAAGAACAAGGTGCCGGTAGTCATGGTGAACATAAGAACAATAAAAAATAAAATTGGCTTACCTAAAACTGTAAATCCTAACAATTCAGGAGAAATTATACCCGGGCTTGAAGAATTTAACATAAGGGCATGATTTGCATATAATAATGATTGGAATAATGCTAAAAACATTGTACCTATGCGGGTCCATTTAGCAATTTTTTTTCTGCCGACATCGCTATTCTCTTTGAGCTCCCGCTGAAGAGATGGAACCAGGGCAACTATCAATTGTAGGATAATGGATGCTGAAATGTATGGGGTAACTCCCAACGCTATAACTGTCATTTGAGCAAAAGCTCCACCAGAAAACATATCCATCAATTGAAATAAGTTCTGGCCTCCGCCTGTTGCCTGCTTGAATAAGGCCACAGCCATTTCAGAATTTATGCCTGGAATCGGCACAAAAGCCCCGACCCTGCATACTGCAAGCATCAATATAGTAAAAAATATTTTCACCCTTAATTCAGGTATGAAAAAAATCTTTTTTAATGTTTCAATCATTAGTTTCTAACTCTTTAAGAATTTTGTAAGAAATTTTTTTATTCTTTAATTTTTCTTCTGCTTTTTCTGATATTGCATGTACTTCAATGGTAACTTTTTTATTTAATTCACCGTTACCCAAAATTTTTATTCCATTAGGTAATAACCTAGGACAAGCTCTTTTTTTTCTAAGTGTTTCATAACTTATTATTTCACCATCTTCATATAATAAATCCAATGATGCTAAATTAATAGAAAAATAAGCTTTTTTAAATCTTGCTCTTGAAAACCCTCTACAAGGAACTTTTCTATAAAGAGGAAACTGTCCGCCTTCATAACCATAATTATGAGTATATCCGGAACGGGAGCCATATCCTTTATGTCCACGAGCAGCTGTTTTTCCTTTTTTAGAACCGACCCCTCTTCCTACTCTCTTAATATTTCTTTTTACTAATGAAGTATTTTTTAAATTCGACAATATGCTCATGATACCAGACCCCTTTCTTGTAAGCATTGCTTTTTATCACGTAATTTCTTTAAAGCATTTGCAGTTGCCCTAACAAGATTTAACGGATTATTCGATCCTAAACTTTTTGCGACAATATCTTTTATTCCTGCCAATTCTAATACTGATCGGATTTTTGATCCTGCGACTACACCCGTTCCCTCTTTAGCAGGTTTTAACAATATAGTAGCTCCATCCCATTCTTCAACAATATCATGTGGAATAGTTGTCTTATCCATAATAAAAGTAAAAGAATCTCTTTTTGCAAGTTCAGTTGCTTTTCTAATAGCATCGGACACTTCATTTGCCTTAGCAAAACCATATCCAATTCTTCCTTTATTATCGCCAACTAAAATTAGTGCTGAAAAGCTAAATTTTCTTCCGCCTTTAACCACTTTAGAACAGCGGTTAACGTACAAAACCTTTTCTTCCCAATCAATGCTAGATTCATCTCTTACTTTTTTTTCTGATCGTTTAGCCATTATTCACCTTTATCATTTAAAATTGTAAACCTGCTTCACGAGCTGCATTTGCAAGCTCAGCAATTATTCCGTGGTATTTATTGCTACCCCTGTCAAAGACTACTCTTTCAATTTTTTTCTCTTTTGCTATTTCGGATATCTTTTTGCCTAATTTTTTGGCAGATTCCTTTGATTTTTTGTCTTTAAACTCTTTTGACATAGTTCCCATGCCAGCTATTGTTAGCATATTTTCATCATCAATTAGCTGCGCAAAAATATGAGACTTAGTTTTTGAAATACAAAGACGAGGTTTTGTTGAAGTACCTCTTAAGTTTTTTCTAACTCTTAAAGTTCTTCTTTTGCGAGTAATATTTCTTCTTATCAAATTATTTTCCATAATTCTTTCTATCCTTTAATTAACCTGCAGATCCTTTTGAAACAGCTTTTCCTGCTTTTTTGCGTACATATTCATCTTTATAACGAACACCTTTGCCTTTATACGGCTCAGGAGGTCTTTTTGATCTTACATTAGCTGCAAATTGGCCAACTTGCTGTTTATCAGATCCTGAAACAATTATTTCAGTACTTTTATCAACTTTTACTGTAATACCTTCTGGAATGGCAACATTAATAGGGAAGGAATAACCAACCTGCAATTCAAGTTCCTTTCCTTTAACAGCAGCCCTAAAGCCCACTCCTATCATGTTTAATCTTTTTTCAAACCCTGTAGAAACACCTATTACCATGTTGTTAATAAGAGATCTGTACAGTCCCCAAAAAGCACCATTTATAAAATCTTTTTTTTCAACAATCAATGTCCCATCTTTTTTTACAACGTTGATGCCATGTAATAAATCAAGATTAAGAGTACCTTTTGGCCCCTTCACCGTTAACTTATTACCAGTTACCGTTGTTTCAACGCCCGATGGCAATACAATTGGAGTTTTTCCTATTCTAGACATTTTTACCCTCTATTCTTACCAAACATAACATAATATTTCGCCGCCAATATTTAATTTGACAGCAGTTGATCCATCTACAATACCTTTTGAAGTAGATAATATAGAAATCCCAATACCACCTTTAATTTTTGGTATTGCATCACTTGCTATATATCTTCTTAATCCAGGGGATGAAATTCTTTTTAATCCCTGAATTACAGATTTTCTTTGTGGAGTATACTTTAAAAATACTCTTACTTTTTTTAACTTATCATTTAATAAATAATTTTGAATAAACCCTTTATCTTTCAAAATTTTTAAAATTTCCAGCTTGAGTTTGCTAACAGTAATATCAACAAAACGCAACTTTGCATTTTTTGCATTTCTAATATGTGTTAAAAGCTGAGCTATTGGGTCATTAAATGTCATTTTTCTTTTGCTCCCTTACTATTTCTTAACCTTTAATGGAAAGCCTAATAATAAAAGCAGTTGCATTCCATCTTCATTATTTTTTGCTGATGTAACAAAATTTATATTCATTCCCTGAGATCGTTTAACCTTGTCCAAATTTATTTCCGGAAAAATCTGCTGATCCTCGAGTCCAATACTAAAATTACCTGTTCCATCGCCTTTAGCTTTAAATCCTCTAAAATCTCTTATTCTTGGACATGAAATATTGAAAAACCTATCTAAGAAGTCGTACATTCTCACTCCTCTTAAGGTTACTTTTAATCCTATTGGCTGTCCTTCTCTTAATTTAAAGTTAGAAATCGCCTTTTTAGAGTTAATTACTATAGGTTTTTGCCCAGATAAAAGAGTTAATTCATTTATATGATCTTGCATAGCAGCTTTTTCTTTTGAAACTTCTGCAATACCCATGCTAATAACAACTTTTTTAAGTTTAGGTAAATCCATGACATTTTTGTCTTTGAATTTTTCCTTTAGCAAAGGAATAACTTCTTCATAATACTTTTTTTTCATACGGGACATAACTGATTATCCTCTTCTTTTTATTGAGCGAAATACTACTTTTTTCTTATCTTTTGTATAAAATAGCTCTCTTGTTTTTTTATCTTTCGACAATCTCGAATTAACTTTTATTTTATTCCCATCGTTATCACACAAACATACATTTGATATGTGTATAGGTC
>CAYPMA010000024.1:0-15152 GCA_964411685.1 uncultured bacterium | reverse complement strand
TTTTTAGATTATGATGAGAAGATATTTTTATTGTTCTATTAACTAATGGATTGTGAGGTGTCTCTGATAACTTTTGTTGAAAAAAAGAAGAAACGTTATTAGATGACTTTGATAGGTCATCAATTTTATGTGCCATAAATTTTTTACCAATCATTTTAGTAGCACAACATTTTTTGAATTTTTTGCCGGAACCGCAAGGACAAGGGTCATTTCTGCCTGTTTTTTTCATAAAATAGCTTATCTCTTAATTTTTATTGTTAAATATTATATTATTATCACTATAAAAATGTCTATGAATAATCATAGCAAAACCTTTAATAAAATAATTACTTTAATATGGAAATTAAATTACCTATAGCCACCCCTCCCTGGTCTAGTACAGGCAAGAAATTAGAAAAAGCTATAAGAAAAGCATTATTAAAATTTTCTTTATTAGATGATAAGAAAAGCATTTCAATAGCTTTAAGCGGAGGAAAGGACAGCTTATCACTGTTATACTTTTTAAGCGCCATAAAAGGCAGAGGTTTTCAGGACTTTAAGATATATGCAATATACGTCGAAGGAGAAAATTCCTGCGGAGCCGGTGTTACATCTGATTTTTTACATGCCATATGTAATAAACTAAATGTATCATTTCATGTGTGTAAATTTCCAAAAACTGATTCACAATTAGACTGTTACCACTGCTCAAGGATAAGAAGAAAATTAATATTTGATAAAGCAAAAGAAGTTAATGCTGTTACTATAGCTTTCGGCCATCATAGAAATGACCAGACAGAAACTCTTTTACTAAATTTATTTCATAAAGGTGAATTTGCAACCATGCTTCCAAAGCTTTACATGCATGACTATGAAATTACTATTATCAGACCACTTATTTTGATCGATGAAAAAGATATTATTACATTTGCAAAGCAGAATAATTTTTTAAGATTTTCATGCCAATGCCCAAACGCTAAAAACTCTAAACGAAGCGAAATAAAAAATATTATTTTGCAACTAAAGGAAATGTATCCACATATTAATACCAACTTATCACATGCTGCCTTAATATATGGTTCAGACAAGGCAAAAGAAAAAAAACATCTTCCAAGAAACTAATTTTTTATGAATAATAAAGATATGACTCAAAAGAAACCCAAAATACTAATTGTTAATGATGACGGAATACATGCCCCCGGCATTTATTCTCTATGGAAATCCCTTGTTGATTTTGCAGATGTATCAATTGTTGCACCAGCATCAGAACAGTCCGGAAAAGGCCTTTCAACAACTCTTACAAGACCACTTCTGATAAATCAATTAAAATGGGAAAAAGACACTCCTGCTTGGAGCGTAAATGGAACTCCTGCGGATTGTATTAAGATGGCTTTAAGCGTTCTTTTACAAAAACCTGATTTAATCGTATCTGGAATAAACAGAGGAGCCAACTCAGGAAGAAACGTTTTATACAGCGGTACAATTGGTGGCGTTATAGAAGGTGTTTTTAGAAAAATACCGGGAATTGCTTTTTCATGTGTAGAATTGGTTAATCCTCAATACGACATTGCAGAAAAATATGTTGTGCCAATTGTAGAATATTTTTTGAATAACCCTCTTCCTCATGGAAGCCTTATAAATGTTAGCGTACCTTCTTCACTAAAAGAAAATATAAAAGGTATAAAACTAGCAAAGCAGGGAAGAAGTTATTGGCTGGAAAAACCAGATAAAAGAGTTCATCCAGAAGGTCATGTTTATTATTGGTTAGGATCAAGATGGATGGACCATGATGAAACACAGGATACAGACATTGCACTTTTGAATGAGGGATATGTTACAGCTGTCCCAATACATATTGATGAGCTTACAGATCACACATTTTACTCTAATCACAAAGATGCATTTAACATAAATTTAGAAAATTTATCAGAAAATAAATCGTAATCCTTGTAGAAAATTCTAAATAGAAGTAAATTATATAAAATAATTTGGGGCGCATAGCTCAGTTGGTAGAGCGCCTGCCTTACAAGCAGGTGGTCATAGGTTCGAGTCCTTTTGCGCCCAAAAGAAAGTGCGGGAGTAGTTCAATTGGTTAGAGCACCGGCCTGTCACGCCGGAAGTTGCGAGTTCGAGTCTCGTCTCCCGCGATTTAGCTAAAAGCTGTCAAATGCCTGATAAAAAAGCCAAACCAAAATCTATTAAAAAAATTATTTTAAATTATTTATGGATTACTATTGGAGCTTTTTTAGCAGCCTTATCAATAAGAGTTTTTTTATATCCCAGCAAATTAATTGATGGTGGAATAATTGGTATTTCACTTATTTCTGCAAGACTCTTTGGCGATCATATTCTTTCATACGCTCTAATAATTTTTAATTTGCCGTTTATCTATCTTGCTTATAAGTACATCAGAAAAACATTTGTTATACAGATGCTTATTTCAGTAGTTATATTTTCATGCTTTTTAACCCTGTTACAGAATTTTCATCCTTTTAATGGAGATATTTTAGAGATAATAGTTTTTGGAGGAGCTATTTTAGGAACAGGTGTCGGCCTCATAATTAGAAATGGAGGATGTACCGATGGAACGGAAATTTTAGCAATATTGATGAACAGGAAACTGGGCTTTACCGTTGGACAAGTGGTTCTTGTAGCAAATATATTCATTTTTTCAATCTATGGCCTTATTTTCAAGGATTGGCATATAGCCCTTCAATCATTAATGACTTATGTTGTCGCATTCAAAATGATAGACATAGTTATCGCCGGCTTGGATGAAATGAAATCTGTTATGATAATGACAAACAAATCAAAGCAAGTCAGTGATCTTGTAATGCATAAACTAGGGCTTGGCCTTACAATTATCCCTGGCATAGGGGGATTTTCAGGATCTGAACGAAATATCCTTTTTGTAATTGTAGAAAGACTTGATTTGGCTGAATTGAAAGAAATAGTTCTTAGAGAGGATCCAATGGCATTTTTAGCTATAGAAAACCTTCATGAGGTCGCTTATGGAAGGCACCTTCCAAGAATATTCCATAAAAGAAGGAAAGCCAGGAAACCCTAGGTTTTTCATAAGTCGTTAACAAGCAGTCGCTTAACAATCCACTCATTCACAAGCAAATATTGAAATAAACAAGCTATTATGTTATAATATCTTATACAAAAACTTAAAAAAAATAATAGGGTTATATTAAATGTCATTGAGAGTTGAACAACATACCTCAACAGTTGAAGAAGAGCATAAATATGTCGTTGTTGATTCAAGACCTATTACAGAAACTTCATTGCTTAGTGACGTATATGATTTATTAGCAGAAACTTTTTCTATTATCTCTCATTATTTTAAAGGACAAAAAGAAAAACCTTTTGAAATGAATACAAAGCAACATAATCTAGCAAACCAAGTAACTGAATTTTCTTTTGAAGAAGAAACAATCCATAGCTCTGCACCTATTAAACAAACTAATAATGGCTCACAAGAATCTGAAGGCGCAGCAATAGTTCCTAAAAATCCTGAAGCTGCACATCAATTTAACGTTTTTGATCCATTAATAAATGAAGCCGGTCCATCAGATTATAAAGGAAAAGAAATACCAGAAAATGCAGCCGATGAAAGAAAGACTCCCTTACCACCACCCCTTCCTAAATTAAGACATGAGTATCCTTCTAATATTAAATTAAAAGTTAGACAAGAAGGAGAAAAGCTTTCTACTTATAAAGAAGACCCAAAACCTGCAGAACAACAAGCTCATCAATCACCTATACATTCACAAGCTTCTGAAGCAGGACCAGCTCAAGAGAAACGAGAGCCTACCTGCATAGAAAAAATAATGTGTGTTTTAACTCCTAAATTAAAATCTGGAGATTCAAAATTACAATTCACAAGAGCTCTTCTTGAAAAATTTATTCCTAGAAATGATTTAATATCAAATTTTGAACAACACGAAAATGGTAATAAAACTGAATTAGAAATTACCCTTAAAGATTATTATAAAGGTACAGTTTCAGCAAAAGAAGGAATAGCTAAAGGTAAAGATTGGGTTATTTTGTATCCTTCTAATATAATGAAACTAACGATTGAAATTATAAATGATGAATTAATAATAACTTTTAACACAGAGCATCCTTTTTCAGTTTCAATGCTTAAAAATATTCGTTTTTTAGGTCCTATATATTTAAAAACAGTAAGGTGTAATTCAGCAAGAATAACAAAAACACATGCTCATGTTAGAATAATCGGGGGGCTGGAATTAAAGAACAGCTATCAAAGCTTTATAAATAATTATGAAACTGTTGTATGGGAAAAAGCTTAATAAACCAATTGATGTTCATTTAAAAAACTGCTTTTTATACTTTCTGAGCAAGATTCTAAATATTTTCCGTATTCATTATTTTTATACTGTTTAGACAATTCAAATAAATCAGTCTTTGAAATATATCCAAGCCTATAAGCAATTTCTTCAATACAGGCTATTTTAATATTTTGCCTTTCCTGAACAATTTGAATGAAATTAGAGGCCTTCTGCATTGAATCAAATGTTCCAGTATCAAGCCAGGCAGATCCCCTTCCAAATACTTTTAAATGTAATTTCTGCTGTTTTAGATACTCAAGATTAACATCTGTAATCTCAATTTCTCCTCTATTGGAAGGATTTAATTTTGATGCAATATCTATTACCTGATTATCATAAAAATATAGGCCGGAAACGGCAAAATCTGATTTAGGATTTTTTGGCTTTTCTTCTATACTAATAACAGAAAAATCATCATTAAATTCTACTACTCCATATCTTTTTGGATCATTGACCTTATATCCGAAAATTACAGCCCCGTCATGTGTTTTAGAACTGTTTTGCAAAAAAATGGAAAGATCATGACCATAAAAAATATTGTCCCCTAATATCAATGCAACAGGATCGTCTTTAATAAAATCTTTTCCTATGATAAAGGCTTCTGCTATACCTTTTGGGCTTTCTTGTACTGCGTATTCAATATTGATTCCTAAATGAGCGCCGTCTTTTAAAAGCTGTTGAAATCTTGGAGTATCTTCAGGAGTTGAAATAATTAAAATATCTTTAATTTTAGCAAGCATCAAAACAGATAATGGATAATAAATCAAAGGCTTGTCATATATAGGTAAAAGCTGTTTTGTTACAACAGATGTAACAGGGAAAAGCCTCGACCCCGTACCGCCGGCTAAGATTATTCCTTTTCTATTTTTCATCAACAATATAGATACCTTTTAAGTTTCGGAAACACTCTTTATAATCAAGCCCGTATCCTACCACAAACTTGTCATCAATATCAAACAAACTATAATCCGGAAGATATGATATATCCCTTTTTATATTCTTTTTTAGAAGCACGGCAGTCCTTACTGATGAGGGCTTTTTTTCTAAAAAAGCCTGTTTAATATTGTATAAAGTATTTCCGGAATCAAAAATGTCATCGATTAAAAGAACATGCTTATTTTCAATTTCCAAATTTTCAAGGCCATACAATTGAAGTTTAGTGCGTTTTGATCCTTTCATTCCATAACTTGAAGCTTTAATAGTTTCTAAAATGAAATTACCTTTAAGTTCTTTTATTAAATCCGACGCAAAGATTATTGATCCTTTCAATACAAGAACAACTAAAACTTCTTTATCCTTGTATATTTCATTTAACTCATTTGACAATTTTAAAATTCTATCATTTATTTGTTCATATGAGATATACAACTTTAGATTGTCGGCATTTTTTTCATAAGTATTTGATGCAATTACATTAAATGTCATAATTAAAAATACAAGAAGAGTTTTAAGTGTTTTCATACTTATTATCACCGGGTTCATTAAAAGAGCATCCCTTTGATAATAAATCATCAATATAATTTAAAGAATAATCAGAAAAAATAAAGTTTTTATCTTCTAACATATATAAATGGAAAGGAATCGTTGTGCTTATTCCGGTTATATAAAACTCACTTAACGCCCTTTTTGCAACATTTATAGCATCATTTCTATCTTTACCTTTCACAATAAGCTTTGCAATCATTGAGTCATAATGAGGAGAAATCTTATATCCCCCATAACAGGCAGTATCAATGCGTACATTTGGTCCTCCGGAAGGAATAAAATACTGAATTGTACCTGGTGATGGAGAAAAATTAGTTGCGGGGTTTTCGGCATTTATCCTGAATTCAATAACATGGCCATGGAATTTAATATTCTTTTGCTTAAAAGATAACTTATCACCTATGGCGATTCTTATTTGTTCTTTTACCAAATCAATATTAGTCCATTCTTCTGTAACTGCGTGCTCTACCTGAACTCTGGTATTCATTTCCATAAAATAAAAATTATGGTCTTTATCCACTAGAAATTCAACAGTACCAAGAGAATGATATTTTGCTTCTTTTGCAATATTTATAGCTGCCTGTCCCATCTTTTTTCTTAAGCTGGCGTTTATATATGGACTTGGGCATTCCTCAATTAGTTTTTGTCTTCTTCTTTGTATAGAACAATCCCTTTCTCCTAAATGCACATAATTTCCATGCTTGTCACCAATTATCTGTACTTCAACATGCCTAGGATTAATTATCATCTTTTCCAAATATACATCTGAATTATTAAAATTAATTTCTGCTTCTGTCTTAGCCGCTACAAATTTTTTAATAAAATCATCCTCAGAATATGCTATGCGTATTCCTTTCCCTCCGCCGCCGGCAGAAGCCTTTATAAAAAGAGGAAATCCAATTTTCTTTGCTTCTTTCAATCCATGATTAACATCTTCTACAATACCTTTAGAGCCGGGAATAACAGGGCATTTGGCACTTTTTGCTAAAGCTTTAGCTTTTGATTTATCGCCTAATAATGAAATGGACGTGGGTGAAGGGCCAATAAAATTTAAATTGCAGCTTTCACATATTGATGCAAAGTTTGAATTTTCACTCAAAAAACCATATCCGGGATGTACAGCATCTGCTCCTGTAACTTCACATGCTGCCAATATATGGGGTATTTTTAAATATGAATGAGATGACTGTGCCCTTCCTATACAAATTGCCTCATCAGCTAAAAGAACATGCAAAGCTTCTGCATCTTCTTCTGAATAAACAGCAACTGTAGAAATACCTAATTCTTTACAGGCTCTAATTATTCTGACGGCTATTTCGCCTCTATTAGCTATTAACACCTTCATATATAGCCTATTCTATCACAAATAATTTACTGCCATACTCAACTGGATTACCGTTTTCTACTAATATCTCTTTTATAATTCCAGTTACATCTGCTTTAACTTCATTCATAACTTTCATTGCTTCAATAATACATACAACTGAATCTTTCTCAATTCTGTCTCCAACTTTTACAAAGGAAGGCTGGTCTGGTGAAGGAGATGAATAATATGTTCCAACCATAGGAGATTCTATATAAATTTTTTTATCATCTTCCATTTTCTCTTTTGTATTAAGCATTTGCTGTTGATTATGCTCTAAAACAGCAGGTACTATATGATGAGGATAAGAATTTACTTTTCCTTCTTTTTCAAGCAAAATTTCTTTTTCTCCATCCTTAATGAAAATTTTCTTTAAGCCCTTAGCTTCCAAGAATTCCATTAATTCTTCTATTTCTTTCATATCCATAGAAATCACCCTTTTTATTATACCCTTTGAATGTATTCATTTTTATGAACATCAACTTTAATTACATCTCCGACCTCAACAAAAGGAGGAACCTCAATTTTTGCCCCAGTTTCTAAAATAGCCTGTTTTGTTACGTTAGACATTTGAATTTTTTCATTATCCCCTTCGGTTTTTACTATCATTAATTCTAAAAACTGCGGTAGTTCAATAGAAAAAATTGTCTCGTCATAAAATAAGGCTTTTACCTGAATCCCTTCTTTTAAATAATGAACTGCGTTACCTAATATTTTTGATGGAACCAATACCTGTTCTAAATTGCTAATATCTATAAAAAGGTAATTCTTACCTTCCGGATATAAATATTCTAACTGATGTTCAACCAAAGAAACTTCTTTAACTATCTGATCTGATTTAAAATTTTTCTCAATAACATTATCAGTCATTAAATCTCTTAGTTTTGTCTTAATAAAAGGCGTTCCCTTTGTAACAGCTACTTTTACACAAGACTCAACACGAAATATCTTTCCTTCAATGTTGATTGTCATTCCTGGGGATATTTGCCCGTTTTTTGTCATAATCCTATTCCTTATTTAATAACCTTTCTTGATATTCTATTATTGGAATAATATCTTCCAACTCATCAATTTTGTAATCAACAAACTCTAAATAATCGTTTGTATTAAAAACCTTGCCTCTTCCCTTATTTATAAAAACAGTTTTATATCCTAAATCTTTCGCCGGCATCAAATCAATTTCTATTCTATCACCGCAAACAATTATTTCTTCTTTTTCAGCTCCATTTTCCAACTGTATCTCTTTATATGCGCTTCCTTTTTTCTTGTTGGCTGAGATAACTATTTTACTAAAAACGCTATAATCAATACCAGCTTTTTCCATTTTTTTTAATTGTATTTTCTCATCCCCCCATGACACAACATACAGACTATGTGAAGCTTGTAGTCTTTTCAAAATTTCTTTGGCACCTTTTTGCTCTTCAACAAGCATGTTGTTAAAATAATTACTATAAACAGCCTCATTACCTATATCCAGAAATGATAAGGCCTTCTTGTTTTCTAAAAAAATTTTTATAGTTTCATGGGAACTTTTCGTTTTCTTGTTAATCTTTAACAATTCAAAATATTCCTTGTCAAAGGCATCAACATGTAAGCCGTTTTCTTTCATTTTCAATAAAGAATACTTTAACTTTTGAGGAGTTATTGTTTCTGATGTATTAATTAAAGTGTCATCCAAATCAAAGATTATTAACAATTTTCATTATCTCTTTTGCTAGTTTTTTTGAATCGTGCCGTATTAAATTTCTTTTAATTAAGTCTTTGTTATTGCTTTTAGTTATAGGTCCTAAAAAATCCTCCAGGATTACCCTATCCTGAAGAATGTCATTCTCAACAAGTTCACCTTCTTCGGCATATTCTTCAATCAATTCTTTTGCAGGCTTTGATTTATTTACAAACAAATAATCAAAAATATCTTTTCCTAAAAATTTAACTACTTCTTCTAAATAATTGTTAGATTTATATCCTGTTGTCTGACCTATTCTATTCATCAAATTTACAATGAATATTTTTTTTGCTTGGGTTCTTATTAATGCTTTTGCAACACCTTCTACCAAGAAATTAGGAATAATAGATGTAAAAAGGCCTCCAGGCCCTACAACCACTATGTCAGCGTTCATTATCTCGTCTATAACATGAGGATTAACTTTTGGATATGGCTCTAAGAAAATACTTTTATATCCTTGATTAATTTCCTGAGATAAATATATATCTCCTTCACCTTCAAGAACTTTTCTGTTCTTTAATATCATCTTTAAATGAACCTGATTTGTGGTAACAGGAATAACTTTTCCTTTTATAAAAAGTATCCTTCCGGCCTCTTCAACTGCTTTTTCAAAGCTCCCTGTAACTTTTTCCAATGCAGACAATAATAGGTTGCCAAAACTATGACCCCCTAAATTACCATTCTCAAAACGATAATTCATTAAGCTTCTCATCAACCTTGATGAATTAGATAATGCAACAAGACACTGCCTTACATCACCTGGAGGTAAAACCCCAAGTTCATCTCTTAGAATTCCGGTGCTGCCGCCATTATCTGCCATTGAAACAATAGCGGAAAGATCGACATTGAAATTTTTCAATCCCTTCAAAACTACGAAATTACCCGTTCCGCCGCCAATTACTACAATTTTCTTCTTTCTCATATACCTTTATTTATTGGGATATATATTAAGCAATTTATTAACTCCTGTGCTTAGATCGGTATGCTTAAAAACATAATCACCTGAAATAATTACATCTGCTCCAGCATCAAGACACAATTTAGCAGTATCAGGATTAATACCTCCATCAACTTGAATCTCAAACTTTAATTTCAAGTCTTCTCTTAAATCCCTTATAACTTTAATTTTTTCAACATTCTCTTCTATAAACTTCTGTCCGCCAAATCCCGGATGAACGGTCATAATTAAAACATGGTCACAATAGATCAAATAGCTATCTATCATTGAAACAGACGTTTCAGGATTAAGAGCTAGCCCGATTTTTTTATTGCATGACTGAATAAGCTGTATGGTATCTTCAACATCTTCTGTTGCCTCACAATGAAATGAAATAGCATCAGCCCCTGCAGCAATAAATCTTTCAATATAAGAAATAGGGTTATATATCATTAAATGAACATCTAAAAACATGCTTGTCGATCTATTAATTGCAGATACGATGCTTGGACCTATTGTTATATTGTCAACAAAATGACCATCCATAATATCTACATGTATCCCTTCTGCTTTTGTTTTTTCTATTCTTTTTAATTCTTTTTCAAGATTTGCAAAGTCACAGGATAAAATTGATGGATATACTTTTATTTTTCTCATTTATTCTATCTCTTTTAGAGATTTCTTATCATAAAGACTAAATCAGCAAATTGTCATAAGTCAAGACTTAAATACCATATTCTTTATCTTTGAAATAAAATCAAGAATTCTTCAATTGCTTGCTCAATTTCTTCTGGGTTGAAAATCAAAAAATTTTCTTCTATAAATCTTTGTACAAAATAATCAACCGGCCTTTTTCCTAATACCATGGATGTTTTGTCAGTTTCAGGATGGTTAAGTAATGCCCATACACATAAAAACTGCACACGATTAATGGCCCAATACAATGCATTCCTTCCTTCATTATCCTTAGCATTTGGATCGGCACCTAAAGAGAGTAATTCTTGAACAACAACCAATGATGATCCATGCATAGGATGACAGATCTGTTTAATAATGGCCATATGTAATGGAGTTAGACCATCATCATCTCTATGTTCTATACTATATCCTTTATCAACTAATTGATGAATACCCTCTAAAAAAAACGCTGAAGCTGCATGATGTAATGGTATTTTACCATCCCGATCAGGTGAAAAAAACACCCCCCTATCAAAAAGCACTTTTAAGGCCTTCATATTACGCCAATTACAAGCTTCAGACACGGGAGTTACCCCATAATGATTATGAGCATTAGGATTGGCACCATAATCAAGTAATATTTCAATTATTCTATTTAATTGTTCGGTCCTTGGATCCTCTTCAAGACACTTTACAGCTATATGTAATGGTGTTTCATCACCTCTTGCCAATGAAGTTCTTGTTGTTCTACGATTTGGATCTGCTCCGCTTTTCAGTAAAGCTTTTAAAGCCTCTTCATCAAAGTCTCTAACAGCTCTATGTATTGGCATTTCACCAAATTGATCACAATGTACTACTATTCTTGGATAAATTTTAAAAGTATCTGTATTAACTAAATGTTCATAAGAAAGCTTTACCTTAGGAACTTGAAATAAATTTACTCTTTTTACAGCCTGACATGCTCTTCTGACGACAACATTTGTCACAACAGAAACCAATGAATCTGAAGAAGGTCTCATTACCATGGGGACTAATCTTCTAAAAACTGCTCCTGCCATATATTTATCCATTTTTTTAAAAGATCGGTACTTTATAGAATTTATTTAAAAAAATTCAATAGTTATTTTTGAAACATCAAAAGCTTTATTTTTATTGAATATTTTCTTACGATGTTTTTTTCAAATTTAAGGATACAAGATGAGAATTGAAAATTTTTTTGGTACAACATATAAGGAGCAGGTTATTTCTTCTATAGCAGTTGCATCAGGAATAATTTTAGTTATCTCAGCATCATTTGCATTACTACACGAATATCTACCTATTATAGGATCAATTGTAAGTCCTCTTACTGCTAACAATTTATCAATACTTGGAGCAGCATCTATAGTAACCCCATTAATATGGAATTACATAAATATGCAAAACAAGGAATTAGCTAATGCACAAAGAAGGATAGAAGAATTACAAAGAGCTGATCCTCCTCCTGAATATAATGAATAATTATAATTATTTTTTTAATTTAACAAACTTGCTTTTTTACATTGGTTAATAATATAATGCTTGCTTTTAATTAAAGATTTCATTTTAGGAGAATGGAGATGGCAGCATTAGCAGGACCTTCAGGAGAACAAAAAGCAGAAGCAACATAAATTCATAGCAACCTACTAGCAATAGAAACATTGCATAATCAAGTCAAATCTCATGAAAAAACTATTACTAAAAAATTTACAGAATCAGGTTATGTAATAACTCCAGAAATAGAAAGTATATTTTCTATAATTGAAGAAAATATTAAGGACCAAACGCATTTATTAGATGAATTAAAAAATCATATTCAGCTTTTAATATTAGCAAATAAAACATCCGAATTAGAATTATTTACAACACATAAAGAAAAAGAATCTGAAAGTGATGAATTATCAATTTTAAATGAATTAAAACAAATTATTAATGAACAATATACAATTTCTAAAAATGCACTACCTAATATAAAACAAAAATTATTTGTAACAGCAAGAAGAGAAGCTGCAAAAGAATATAATTTTATAAATCTAAAAATGAAAGAACTTATTAAATTAGCAGAATCTGATGAATCCGAAAAAGCATTATTTAAAAAATTACGTAACAGAACGAGCAAAGCAGAAATAAAAGAAATTTCTTCAGAATTATACGGTTTAAAAAATGAAGATACTTTGCTAAAACTTATTCCGTTAGCAAAAGAAATACGTGCATCCAATGAAAGATTAAAGAAAATTAATGAATCAAATAAATTTTTTCCAGATGAAATAAGAGAAACGTTTGAAAGATTTTGTTCTACAGCTGATGAAAACATTAAAATTGCATGGAACAGAATACTTGAGATAACTAGAATGGTAAGAGATTATAATTATCATGTAGTTTAATTAATTTTTTAAATCTTTTTTCGAAACTCAATAAAATCGCGAACGATTTTTAAAAATGCTTTTTGCCTTTCTGAATCATCAGAAAATAAAATAAAGCCGAGATAGTTGATGTCTAGATCACTCAAATAAAAATATAAAAACTCAGATGATGGAAGATATAGTTTTTCTATTTTGTCCATTAGAGCTTTCTTTTTTAATTGCTCTACATCTGATATAACTATATAAGATGTCTTTCCTTCTCTGCTACAGATCCATCTGTTTGGCTTTTTCATTCTTTCATTTTTAATTTTTAATAAAAATAAAAACATATTTCTTAAATAGTCTTTATTCTGAATAACAGTCATTTCGGCAGGCGTTATTGAATAAAAGAACTTTTCTAAAAAATTCTCATTTTTTGTTCCGACTTCATCCAATAACAATTTAAGAGATGAAAGGACTTCTTTTTGTTTTTGTATCATTCCACCATTATAATCCCTTACATCATCAAAAATTCTGTTAAGCTCCATTAGAACATCAAACCTAGCTTTGTTCAAATCAACAGAATTATCCGATCTAAAATATGGATTTATTGGAAATACAAGCCTAAAAACATTTGCTTCTTTAATGTGTTTTCTTCTTAAAATCCCAACCTTTTTTATTCTGTCCGATAAAAATCTAAACTCAGAATTACTTTGTGTGAACATATCTTTAACAGTCATTGGATTATCTTTTAATATTCTAAGAAGTATTACTGTATAAGTTAATTCCGAAGATGTCTGCTGATCAAAAGATATTATTACTTGCGGTATGTCCTGAACATATTTTAACTGCCTTGACAGGGCCATTATATTCCTTACTATCTCTTCTTCGTTTCTTGGCATGAAAATAGAATGCATTAATTGTTCAACATATCCTTTTAAATCATTAGATAATGAAAATCTTAAGTTCTGTATTTCATCAAATGTAAATTCCTCTTCATTTTCTTTTTCTATTTCAAGGTATATTGTCTGAACTGTGTTATTTCTATTACGATCAATTATATATGAATTCTCAACTGGAACAACTTTAGGAAAATACCTTCTTATAGCTTTTAGAAGATGTGATTTCTCAAAAATCTCATGCTGCTTTAGAAAATTTAGCCCCACTAAAAGTCCAAGCACCGATCTTTCAGAATTTGTTATTTTCAACTTGGTTTTTAAAAATCTTAAAATTAAGTGCCTTTTATTAGGATCAGTTTCAATTTTTGTCTGTAGTAGTTTTCGCATAGAATGTAAAATAGAAATAATTCTGCTTATATGATTATGATCTCTGATACTTTTAAATTCCTCTCGGCAGGTTACCAAAAAATGCTGCATATGAGAAAAAATACTCTGCCCAAAATCTTTTGGACGGTTCTTTATTAAATTACCAATTGATTCCTGTATCATTTCAATCTTTCTATCAGATGAAAAGCCTTTGAATTCCATTATTCTATTAGCATGAAAATCAGATATCACACCAAGACGGATTTCAGTTTCAATAGAACGAAAATTATTGTTAACTTCTTTTACTTCATTTTCGTTATCTAACTTAACTATTATCTGAGCTACCGACAATTTATATGAGTCAAAATCAGTAAATGTAAAATTAGAAGAAAAAAACAGACCAATATTAATTTTTTTATTTGGTATTAGCCATCGGCTTATCATATCATAAAAAAATCTGTTAGCATTCTGTCTGTATTTATAAAGAAGGGAAATAGCTATACTGTTTGGATTAGTGTGTAATGCATGTTTATTAATGATCGGCAAAGAATCATTAAAAAATGAAGATTTGCTCAACATCCATTTATCGTTTTCTTTATAAAATAAATCAGAAGGTAAAATTTTTCTTAAGATCTCTTTTATTCCCTCCTTATAATACCCTTCATTAAATGAAAGATCATTATCAAGAATAATTTCTGGAAACTCGATCTCAAGAACCACTACAATCTCCTTCAAAAACAGGACTTTTGTTAATTGTTTTTCCTTTACATCTGATTATAGTTTTATTTTTCTGATTAATATATGAGGTAACAACTAAAGGTAAAGAATTTTTTTTAGCAAGTTCAATACATCTAGGATGTAAAACATCTGCTTTTTTACATATTTCTAAAGCTTTTGAATATGACAAATATGGGAAAAACCTGGCATTTTTATTAACATTTGGATCTTCAGAATATATCCCGTCAACATCTTTATAAAATTCAACGCTGTCAGCTTTTAGGGCT
>CAYPMA010000023.1:0-15252 GCA_964411685.1 uncultured bacterium | reverse complement strand
AAAGAATTTGAGCTCCCTGTGTCTGCTGAGTTCTTTTCACGTGTCTTTTTCTTATGTTAATTCCCTGAACTATCACTTTATTTTCTTTTCTAGTTAATACATTTCCCGTTTTACCTTTGTCGTTCCCAGATATAACCAGGACTTTATCATTTTTACATATCCACTTATTCTTACTCATTATTTCCCTCTTAAATTACTTCTGGTGCTAAAGAACAAATTTTAATAAAACCTTTTTCCCTAACCTCTCTTGCAACCGATCCGAATATCCTTGTTCCTTTAGGATTATTTTTATCATCAATAATAACACAGCTATTATCATAAAACATAAGTCTGGATCCGTCTTTTCTCCTAATATAGCTCTTCATTCTGACAATAACAGCCTTTACTACTTCACCTTTTTTTACTGCTCCCCTTGGATCAGCTTCTTTCACAGAACAAATAATTATATCGCCAATACGTGCATATCTTCTTCTTGTTCCGCCTAATACTTTAAAGCAACGAACTTTCTTCGCCCCTGTATTATCTGCCACTTCTAAATTTGTTTCTTGCTGAATCATTTTTTTTACCTAAAAATATTAATTTAAATTACTATCCATCTCTTTTTTTTAGAAAATGGTCTGCACTGCATAATTTTTACTTCCTGACCAATTTCCAATGCATTTTTTTCATCATGCGCCAAATATTTCATCTTTTTAGATATCAATTTTTCATATTTTGGGTGTCGAAGTGTCTTTACAACTTCAACAGCAACTGTTTTGTTCATTTTATTTGCAACAACAACTCCTGTTACAACCCTTCTTTTATTTCTTTGCATTGTTAATACCTTTTTTTCTTTCTGTAAGAATTGTCAATATTTGAGCTTTTTCTCTTTTTTTTGCCCTTATTAAATGAGGCTTTTCAAGCTTATGGTTAACTGCAAGCTCATTTTTCAACTCATAAAGTTCTCTTCTTAAGTCCAATAGATCATTTCCTAACTGCTCATCAGATTTATCTCTAATATCTTGTGTTTTCATTTAATCCTCACACTCTTTCCATGCGTTCAACAAAACGGGTTTTTATTGGTAACTTAGCTGATGCAAGCCTTAGAGCTTTCTGGGCCTCTTCTTTGGTAACATTTCCAACTTCAAATAATATTCTTCCAGGCCTTACTACAGCTACCCACTGGCTTGGAGTTCCTTTACCTTTTCCCATTCTTGTCTCAGCTGGCTTCTTTGTTATAGGTTTATCCGGAAAAATCCTTATCCAAACCTTTCCTTTTCGGCTAAAACAACGGCTTATTGTAACCCTGCATGCTTCAATTTGCTGTGCAGTTATCCACCCTCTTTCCAGGGTTTGCATTCCAAATTCTCCAAAATCAACAAAATGAGCACCTTTTGATTTACCTTTAAATTGTCCTTTTTGTTGTTTCCTATGTTTCGTCCTAGATGGCATCATGCTCATAGTTTAGCCTCCAACCTTTTTCATTTCTTCGCCTTTATTAATCCAAACTTTTATTCCAATTGCTCCATACGTTGTTTCAGCACGTGTATGTGCATAATCGATATCGGCCCTTATTGTATGAAGTGGGATGCGTCCTTTTTTATACCACTCAGTTCTTGCTATCTCGGCTCCGCCAATCCTTCCGGACAATTGAACTTTTATACCGGCAGCTCCTGCATCCATAGTAGTTTGCATGGCTTTTTTCAAAACTCTTCTAAACGGCATACGTCTTTCAATCTGCTTAGCTATTCCCACAGCAACAAGCTGAGCATCTAAATCAGGTCTTTTAATTTCTTCAACTTCTATCCAAACATCTGAACCTGTTAGCTTGTTCAATTCTTTTTTCAATATTTCAATCTCAGCACCCTTTTTACCAATTACCAGTCCAGGTCTTGCAGTATGAATTGTAACCTCGATTTTGCCGCTCATTCTTTTAATATTTAATTCTGAAGTTCCAACACATATTGCCTTTTTCATTAAATATTTTCTTATTTCATCATCTTGTTTTAAAAGAGATCCAAACTCATTTTTAATTGCGAACCAGTTTGAGGTCCAATTTTTTCTTCTAACTAAACGAAAACCTTTTGGTGATACTTTCTGTCCCATATTTCTCCTTAGCTTTCAATTGATACTATAACAGTAAAATGACTAGTCCTTTTCAAAATAGGAGCTACACCACCACGATTGCGTGACTTACCACGCTTCATAACTGGTCCCACATCAATTCTTACTTCTTGTACCTTTAATTGTTCTTTTCTTGCATCATGCTGTGTCTCAGCATTTGCTATTGCACTGTTTAAAGTTTTTAACAAAAGTCTTCCTGCTTTCATGTTGCAGTAATTTAACTGAACTTTTGCATCATCAACATTTAGCCCTCTTATAAGATCTGCAGCAGGTCTTGCTTTTCTTGGGCTAATTCTTACAAATTTTGTTATAGCTTTACTTTGCTTCATTTGTTGGTCCTTTCTTTACCGGATGAGATTTAAATGTTCTTGTTGGAGAAAATTCCCCTAATTTATGCCCAACCATGTTTTCATTCACAAAAACTGGAATAAATTTTTTCCCATTATGTACATCAAAAGTCATTCCAACCATTTCTGGCAAAATCATAGATCTTCTAGACCATGTTTTAATACTTTTCTTACTTTTCTCTAGAATGTGTTTCTTCACTTTTCTCATGAGACTATGATCAACGAATGGACCTTTTTTTAATGATCTTCCCATACTGCTACCTACTTCTTCCTATTGCGTGGTTTAACTATCATTTTATTAGATTTTTTTCTTCTTCTTGTACGAGCACCTTTAGCACATAATGCCCAAGGAGACTGAGGATGATTACCTTTGCTTTTCCCTTCTCCTCCACCGTGTGGGTGGTCGACAGGGTTCATAGCAGTTCCTCTAACTGTTGGACGAATACCTTTCCAACGTTTCCTTCCTGCCTTACCCTCAACTCTTAGGTTATGCTCGGCATTTGATAAAACTCCAAAAGTAGCCTTGCAATCATCATTTATCATTCTAACTTCACCTGAAGGCATTCTTATAGTTGCATAACCGCCGCTTCTTGCTAGCAATTGAGCTGAAAGGCCAGCAGACCTAACAAGCTGCCCGCCTCTTCCCGGATATATCTCTATATTATGTATAACGGAACCTAAAGGCATTTTTTTTATCTTCATGCTGCATCCGGTCTTAAATGGAGATTCTTCACTTGAAATAACCTGATCACCGATTTTTAGCCCTTGAGGAGCTAAAATATATCTTTTTTCTCCATCAACATAGTTTAAAAGAGCAATATGAGATGAGCGATTTGGATCATATTCAATTGAAGCAACTTTTGCCGGAACATTTTCTTTATCTCTTTTGAAGTCAATCTCTCTTAATTTTCTTTTATGACCGCCACCACGATGACGACATGTTATATGCCCATGATTATTGCGGCCGTTGGTTCTTGATTTTTTTGATAATAAGCTTTTCTCTGGTTTGGTTTTTGGAGTTAACTCGTCAAAACTAGGAAGAACTAATTTTCTAAGACTTGGAGTGATTGGACGGAATTTCTTTGTCATTTGCTATCTCCTATACCTGCTCATCAATTACATCACCTTCTTCAAAGGTAACGATTGCTTTTTTTAATAACTTTGTAAATCCGGAATAACCGCGAACTCTTCTTCTTTTTGGTTTTCTTATTATGGTATTAACAGAAACTACTTTGACTTTTTTTTCAGCAAATATCTGTTCAATAGCCCAAGCTATTTCTTTTTTATTAGCTTTTGGATCAACCAAAAATACGGCTTTTGGATTTTTACATTTTTTAAGTGATTTATTGCTTTCCGCAGCATGAAGGCTTGCCAGCACGCTAGCTTTTTCAGTAATATATCTTCTTTTTATTATGCTGTATGGATCTTTTGTCATATTAAACTTCCTTTTTCAACATATCAATTATTGGATCTACAATCTGATCCATAACAACGGTTTCTTCTGCAAGAGCAAGATTATATCCATTTAAATTAGATAGAAGGGCATATTCAACTTTTGGTATATTTGCAATGCTCTTTATAAAATTCGCATATGCAACACTATTGTCTAAAAGAACTAAAATTCTTTTGCCTTCAATCTTCAACTTATCAAAAAAAAGAACCATTTTTTTTGTTTTTGGCTCTTTTAACTCTTCAGTTTTTAAAACATGAAAATGATTATTTTTAATCTTCTCAGAAATAAAATAATTAATAACTTTTTTTCTGGCTTTTTTATTTACCTTTACATGCTGATCAAATTTAGGCTTCGGTCCGAAAACAACTCCACCACCTCTAAATTGAGGTGCGGCCAAATAACCTTGCCTTGCTCTTCCCGTTCCTTTTTGTTTAAAAGGTTTTTTACCTGAACACCTAACTTCTTTTCTGCCTTTTGTATTAGCTGACCACTGCCTAGCATTTTCTCTAATAGCTACAATATAGTCTTTAACTAATTGAGCATTAGCTTCAACTATTAAAAGATCATCTTTAAAAGTCACTTCATCTAGCTGTTTTCCTGATAAGTCATATCTCTTTGCTGTTGCCACGTCTCGCTCCTTTATTTCTTCTTATCTTGATGTTTCTTTTTTGCTTTTGAAATATATACTATTCCTCCGCAGCACCCTGGAACGCATCCTTTAACGATAATTAGATTCTTTTCAGTATTAACGGCTAATATTTCAATATTCTGAACTGTAACATTTTCTCCACCCATACGGCTTGCTCTTTTTCCTCCGGGGAAACATCTTCCTGGAGTTGATCTCATTCCTGTTGATCCTGCATGACGGTGAAAACCCGAACCATGGGCTGCAGGGCCTCCAGCAAATCCATGTAATTTCATAACACCTTGGAAACCTTTACCTTTTGAGGTTCCTATAACATCTATGAACTCACCTTCTTTAAAGTAGTAAACTTTTATTTCCTGCCCTACTGTATATTCAGATGGATTTTCAACTTTCGATTCCAAAATAACACGGCATGGAGCAACTTTTGCCTTAGCAAAATGGCCTAATATTGGTTTCTTAACATTTTTTTCTCTAGCTTTGATCGATCCCAGCTGAACTGCTTTATAGCCATCTTTTTCTTTGGTCTTTACTTGTGTGATATAATTCGCATCAGCAACCAACACAGTACAAGCAACAGCCTGTCCATTCTTATTGAAGATCTGAGTCATTGCCTCTTTTTTAGCAATTAACTTTAGCGACATATTGTCTTTTCCTTATCTCAAGTTATTGGTTTAAACAAAATATTATGATCCTTTTATATCTAATTGAGCGGATTCAGAAAGCGAATCATCAACCGATATTCGTGCAGTTTTTCAACTTACAGGATACTTATTAAAAACTAATGATAGTGAGGTTAACAAAAACTTGGATTTCACACAAATTTTTTTTCACAAACCCCACACTACAAAAGCTTTTGCAAAGGAAATATATGAAATAAGGCTATTTTTCTCAAGGAAAACTGAAAAAAAACGTCTTTAAATATTTTTTTTATGTTTTTTATTTTTTGAAGGAAAATATAACTTACAGGAAGATTTAATTATTTTTTTTGACAATGATTTGGAAAAATCGGCTGTTTTTTTTACTCCGGCTTCATTTGCTATCTCTTTTAGAGCCACATTTCTATTAAATTCGTATTTCCCGGGCCTTTCAACCTCTCCTTCAACCACGACAACTATTAAATTATCATTTTTTGGGTAATAATTTTCTTTTTTAAGGTGTGAAAAAATAATTAAAAAAAGAACTAAAATAATAAATGACATAGCAAATATTTTTTCTAAAAATGTAATTTTCATTATCTTTAATTAAAAATTTTACTTTATAGACATTTTTAAGCAATAGCCAAATTTGCGTCCATACTTACTTTAGGAGTGTTGTCATTCACAGGCTTGTATTGCTTAGGAGCATCATATTGCTTTACATATCTTTCTTCATATATCAACCCAGCCCATACCATAGAAAGATATACAAGATCTAGAGAGTGAAGCTTCCTTGCCGTCATTATGGCTCTTGCAGCACATAACGAGGCTCCCACATATATATTGCTGATAGCAATTATTGTTAAAGCAATGCTTACAACATCAGATACTATATGTACTATAGCAAGCTTTCTTCGTGCTACAGTTTCTGCTGAGCGAGCATTCCAATTAGCGTTTAAAATCATTATATTTTTAAAAAGATCAAGCGAATCAGAAACTAATGATGCTGCATTAGCAACATATCCAAAAACTGTTTGAGAAAAGCTGCTTAGACTAATAAGACTTACAGTATTCGCTAAATCAACTAAGTCTCCCAAATTATAGATAAAATCAAATATTGAATAAGTTGCATCGAAAAGATTATCTTTTCTTTTTTTATTCCATTCTTCATCTGACATATCTTCAGGCTTTTTATTTGAGGCGCAGCTACAAAGTGAAGTAACTAACGATTTAAAAGACTCAGCTACATCTCTTATTACAAACCCGGTTAAGCAGACACCAAACAAAGTAGCAGTCTTTGATGCAACCATAAGAGCTCTTTTCGGAAGAGTTTCAAAAGTGCATATAAACTTTGATGTTTTGCATACAGTTTTTTGAAGAGTGAAGGCCCCGTATGATGTATCACAAATATTAGATAATGAGTCAACAATAGATTGATTATTTTGTTGTTCTGCAACTGCTAGAGATGACATAATTTTATAACCTTAAAAAACAGACAAAAATGATACATTAATTGCTTATTTTTAAGAATATAAATATTGCGAATACCTTTAACAGAATGCCATATGTGTTGTGCTATAATAGTCTAGTTTAAATAATAGAATTTCTTTGCCACTAGCCATTTCCTCAAAAATTGTTTCGATAACTAAACAGGCAATAGAATCTAAACACTCTCTTTTATAAGTATAATGAGAAAAATATTGTTGAAGTCTTTTATTCAAATTGCTTTGTGATCCGCTTTCAAAAAAGACAGTTCTTGCTTCAACAAGCTCTGAATTAGAATTTACTCTTTTGCCCTCAAATTCAGTTAACTTACCGTTTACAAGTTTCCTAATATAAGTTATTACATCCTCAAATAATGGATCAAACTTAAATTTTTTCAATGCTTTATCCGGGTTACTACCTAAAAATCCTTCTGCATCTTTATGAATAGATAAATACTCTCCAACTCTTTGACCATTATGAATCATATGTAATTTTGCTGATAATCTTGTCCAAATCTCTTGTCTTCTAGGCTTAGATATCGTTACTTTATCATTTGGATTGGCAACTGAAATACCTTTTGCTGTTAAAAACTCTATATGTTCAGAATAAATTTTTCTATAAGCTTCCAATACTTTGTTTCTATGATCTATTAAATTAGAAGTTTTTTGTACAATATCTGGATTATATTCATTAGCAATTTTCATTATCTCTTCAAAATGAAGAGGAAAAAATGTCAGAAGCTCTGCAACAGATGAATAATCTGGTTTAGGAATCCAATCTTTATAAAAAAGCGATTCCGGATACAGCAATAAATGTTCAAGATTTAAAAGAGCTATATTAGGTTTTCCTTTTTCATCAAAATATAATGGAAAACTATCGTAATTAGGAAGCTTCACATCGCCTATAAGAAAACGATAATAATTTCTTAATCCTATAACATTATAAAAAGAGCAATTAAAATATAATCTTGCAAAATCTTCTACTGCAGGAGTAAAAATTCTATCATTCTCCAAATAAAGGCCTATTTGCGCTTTTGGCGCCACACAACCTAAAGGAAGTTTCTTTTCGACTAAAAAATTTCTAACTGGTTTTGCCCCTGGGATAGTTAAATGTTTTATGTCTAACTTTTCACAAAGCTCTATTGCAACCTTCATATTCTTACAACAGTTAACGTTCTCTCCGTGTTGAGTACACCTTATCACTACAGGAAATTCAACACCTTGCGTTAAAGAAAATGCTGTCGATCCGTCACGGATTTCTCTTGGCAAAGAACTAAGCCTAGTTGTCTCTATCAATTCTTGCACTGTTTCAACTACACTAATAGGTATAGTATATTTTTTTTCACGTTCTGCAAATATACGAGCCCTACTTCCCCTAAATACTCTTTGAATTGTAACTGCTGCTGATTCTCTTTTAATTTTTTCTTTCTCGCGTTTTCTTTCATTTTTAAGTTTGATAGCATTTTGAAATCTTTTATAACTAATTGCGGATGTAAAAGACCTTGATATGATTTTTTCTGCAATTTTTTTAGCATCAATCCCCTCTTCATAAATAACAGAATTAAGACCAAAGACTTGCATAGACTGTTCTGTTAATGTTTGATGATATTTTTTACCCGTTTTATCCCTTAGCTTTGTAAAAATATTTGTTCGGATTCTTGAAATTAATTTAGGATCATTTTCTAAAAGATCTTTATTATGTTCACAATATGTAAAAATACTTTTTGAAACATTATCTGCACGCACATGGCTATATACATCTCTATGAAACAATGCATAAAAAGGCCTTAAAAGACATAAAACCCTCCATTTAAATCCATACTTATGAACTATGTTCAAATTCTCATCAATAATAGAATGATTTTGATATGAAAGAGCTTTCTCAAAAGAATTAATCCTTTCAATAAAATTATCTAAATTTGCTTCTGTTTTCATTTTTTAAACCATTTTTTTTGAAAAAGTTTTTATTACAAATCTAAATTCTTTGCAATAAAAAAGGACGCTTTTATTAAGCGTCCTTAAAAAATAAATAACTAAGAATTATTAAAAATTAAGCTGGGACAAGTACTGCTGGTTGTGCCTGTAATCGACGCAATGTTTCTTCGTGTAAAGCTGCTTTTGCATTGCATGCTCTAGTACGAGCCTCTATTTCATCTCTTTCTAATCGGTCTCTTGTTACCTGAGCTGGTTCTGCTACTGCTACAGCTGAATCTTCTTTTTTTCCAGGATGCATTTCTTTGTACATAGTGCTAGTCCACAAAGTAAATATGTTAAACAATTCAAGTATTAATAAATGTCTTACGGCTATTACTGCTTTAGCTGCGCATAATGCTGCCCCAACATAAATATTGCTGAACGCTATTATTGCTATTGCAATGCCTGTTACGTTTTTAGCAATATCTATCCATGCAAGTCTTTTCATCTCTAAAGATCCCTCATCTTGCTTATCCCAATTATCGCGCAAGACTTTAATGTTCTTAAACAATTCTATAGAATCAATTACTAATGAAGCACCACTAATTACTATGCCTACTGTACCTTGAGCAATTGTACTTAATGCAACCACTGATATAGCATTTAAACTACCTACTAAGTACCCTGAATTTTTTATGAAGTCAAAAACATCATGTACAGCATTTAAAAACTTTTCTGATGCATTATAATCTGTTCCTGTAGGGATAACATAAGCATGAATAGATTTTACCATTTTGCTAAAAACAGATAAAATATACATAAATGACAATGAGCTTAATGTTGTTCCAAAAACTGTTGATACCTTTGATGCTATTAAAAGTGTTTTTGCTCCAACATTTTCAAATGTCTCTATCAGATTAGCTGTTTTTAAGAATGTCTTAGAAGTAAGATAAACTCCAGCATATGCTGTTTTTGAAACATTCTCAAAAGACTCTAAAGCTCCCTGCCGTTTAGGTTGTGCTGCTACTGCTGTCATACATTGCCTCCAATTTTTAAATTGGTCGCAAATAGTACATAAATAAAATATTTTTCAAAAGAAAAAAATTATAAAAAAGAAATAGGACTTTTTAATCCTGTAATAAATTGTGAAGATAATATTTTCTTTTTACCTTCTAATTGAATTTCTATTAATTGAAGTGCATTTTTTTTACAGCCAACAATAATTGAATCATTGTTAATTAAACATTCATTTACTTTTAATTGTTTATTAATAATTGCAGCTCTAAAAATTTTTAATTGTTTTTTGTTATTATTAATATTAATAAAACATCTTGCGCCAATATTAGGTGATAGCGCCCGTATCTTATTATAAATATTTTTAGCATCATCATTCCAATCTATATAAATGTCTTTATTTTCAATTTTTGGAGCAAATGTAACTAAATTATTATCTTGTTTAATAAATTTTACTTGATGATTTTTATAATCATTAACTGCATCAATAAGAATAGGGCCGGCAATTTTGCACATCTCGTTTTCTAGTTCTAAGGCATTCATATTCTCAGATATTGTAATCTTAGCTGTTTTAATAATATCTCCTGCATCCATCTCCAATACCATTTTCATTATGGTAACTCCCGTTTCAGCATCACCGTTCATTATTGCCCTAGCTATTGGAGCTGCACCTCTATATTTTGGCAATAAGCTTGCATGTACATTTATACAACCTAACTTTGGAACATCTAAAAGTTCTTGTCGTAATATTTTCCCATATGCTGCAACAATAAATAAATCAGGCTCTAATTCTCTCATTTTTTGAATAAATTCCGGATCACTTGCTTTTTTAGGCTGGAATATTTTTAATTTAGGTAAAAACTTTTCAGCTGTTTCTTTAACTCTTGAAGGTTTTCCTCTTCTTTTCTGAAAATCATCAGGCTGAGTTACGATTCCAACAATATTTAAATTTTTCTCGATTAAATATTCTAAAATATTAGATGCAAAAGATGGTGTGCCAAAAAATACTATTCTTACTGAAGACATTTTTCTTCTTTATCTTCATTTACTGGGTTTGTTGTTCCACCAAGACAAATAAGTCCGCGTTTTGAATTTTTACAAAAATTCAGCCAGTGAACAATTTCCGGGATTAATTCTATTTCTTCTTCTATCTTTTTTAATGCTTCCGATAAGTGCATGCCCATTCTATAAGTGTATTTAAATGCTAAAGCAAGCTTTCTTCTTACTTCTAAAGGAAAATTATGTCTTTTAAGACCAATCAGATTTAATCCTCCTAATTTATACGGAGCGCCTCCGCCAATAGTATATGGAGGCACATCATTAGATACTCTGCTAAATCCCCCAACCATTGAATAGCATCCAATTTTTGAAAACTGATGAACAGGAGTCATACCGCCTATTATTGCATAATCTTCAACAATAACATGCCCGGCAAGCATAGAACTGTTAGACATGATAATATGATTTCCCAACACACAATTATGTGCTATGTGACAATACGCCATAATAAGACAATTATCACCGACTTGAACAACTGAATCTTTTTGACATGAAGAATTTATCGTTGCAAATTCACGTATTTCACAATTTTTCCCGATTTTAACAAATGTTCTTTCACCATTAAACTTTAAATCCTGCGTTTTAGTTCCTATGCTCGCTCCCGGCCAAATAACAGTCCCTTCACCTATCGTTGTATTTCCATCTATGTATGCATGCGATTTAATAACGACACTGTCTTCAACAACAACATTCTTTTTAATTACTGCAAATGGTTCTATTGTTACATTATTACCAATAACAGCCCCATTTTCTATTATTGCCAATGGATGAATATTTGCTGTAAATTTTGATTCTTTATTTTTTGGAATACAATTCATATTATAGTTGCCCTTTATCTACTAATGCAAAGCTGATCTCTGCCTCAACAGCTATCTTATCCTGCACTATTGCCCGCGCTTTTATTTTTCCACCTTTATTGCTTACATGCACAGCTTCCGCCCTAAGAAACAATACATCTCCCGGGACTACTGGATTTCTAAATTTTGCATTAGCAATATTTAATAAAACCGCAATTTTTTTCTTAAATCCTTTTTGATGCACTAAAATACCACCGGCCTGAGCTAAAGCTTCAAGGATTAAAACTCCAGGCATAATTGGAATATTTGGAAAATGTCCTTGAAAAAAGGCTTCATTTATAGTGACATTCTTTTGTCCGATAATAATTCCTTCTTCAGTATCTATAAAAACGACTCTATCTACTAAAAGAAATGGATATCTATGAGGAAGAATTTCTGCTATTTGTTTTGAATTAAATACTGTCGAATACTTTTCCTTCATTTCGTTTTCTCCGTTATAGTTTGCAAAAACTTCTTTGCAAAACAGATATTAGAATAATGGCCAGATCTTATTGCGATTATATGAGCTAAAAATGGAACTCCGATTAATGATAAATCTCCGATTAAATCTAAAATTTTGTGCCTAACCATTTCATTATAAAATCTCGCACCTTCAGGATTAAGAATTTTATCTCCTTGTATTAATACAGCATTATCTAGACCGCCGCCGCGTATCATTCCCATTTTTATCAGTGGTTCAATTTCTTCAAATAATGAAAAAGTTCTGCATTGTGCTATTTCATTTTTATAATTTTCCGGTGAAATTTTAAAATGATAATATTGTGATTTTAAGTAAAGAGAATGAGGATAATGCAAGGTATAACTTATCTGATATTCATCAGAAGGCAATGCAATAATCTGTATCTCATTTTCAGAAAAATATATCGGTTCAGTCAACCTAAATATTTTTTTAGGTTCATCAAGTTCCTGAATTTTTACCTTTTCAATCTTTTCAACAAAAATATTTGCGCTGCCATCTCCTACTACAACTTCAGGACCGGTTATTTCAATAACAGCATTATCAATGCCATAGGCAGTCAAGGCAGATAATAAATGTTCAACTGTCTGAACACTAGCCTTTCCTTTTCCAATTTGAGTATATCGTGTTGTTCTCTGAGCTACAGTAACATGTGCTGGAATAATCGGTTTTTCGGGAAGATCAATTCTTTTAAATACAATTCCTGAATTTGCTTCTGCTGGCAAAATACGGACAACAGCATCTTTTCCTGTAAAAAGACCCTGTCCCTTTATTTCAATTTCTTTTCTTACTGTTTTTTGCAGCACAATGGGCAAAGTATCTGTCAAAAGCAAACCCTCAATTTCACCTTAATTGCATAAAATACTTATAACCAATATTAATTATGGATTCTATAAAAACGTATCCCAGCTTATCTTTTTTCAGCAAGTTATATTTTGTTTATTTTTGATTAAATATTTTTCTTTTTTTTATACAGCATATGAAAAATCCCAAAACTTATGAAAAGAAAACATAATCCTAAAAGAGGTAAATCAGCATATTTTGAATAAAATGTATCGTAAGTTTTTAATAAAAGATTAATTTTTAATGATCCTTTTAATTTTTCGCAGCTTTCATTTTTTGATTTTAATTCCTTTATAACATTTCCGAAACAATCAATCCCTGCAGTAATACCAGTATTGCATGACCTTACCAAGGGGACACCATTCTCTACTGTCCTTATTCTACCCAAATAAAAATGCTGTTTCGGCAATTTTGAATTAATGAACCAAACATCATTTGTAATATTCACAAATAACTTGGCTCCCAAAAGTTTACCCTTTCTCATTAGATATCCATATGTTTCTTCATAACAAATAGATACTGATATTGGGAATTTGCTTTCAAAAACTTTAGTTTCCCTGCCTTTTGAAAAGCTGCCATTAATACCATATCTTTTTGCAATATCTGAACACCATTGAAATGGAAAATATTCTCCTATAGGAACTAAAACCTGCTTGAAGTAGTAATCAGCTATTTTCTTTTTAGGCTCAAAATAAAACGCTGCATTATATGATTTTTTATCTTTATATGCATCCAATCCTATAACTAAAGG
Source organism: uncultured bacterium (assembly GCA_964411685.1). Taxonomy (GTDB): domain Bacteria; phylum Chlamydiota; class Chlamydiia; order Chlamydiales; family SM23-39; genus CAYPMA01. The sequence continues at coordinate 1,689 of CAYPMA010000023.1, read as the reverse complement.
ACAATTATAATAATTAGATAACAACTGACAAAAAAATGCATTTGAATATATCGCCTCTTTTTGATCATCATAATAAACATATGGCCCTTCATCATTTGGAAGATATGTATCAGGTTCAATATTATATCTGTCTTTGAATAAATACTTTATTGAATCTAAAGAATATATCGGTATGTAAGCGCTAAATGGCAAAGCACCTTCAGGCAATACAATTAAATCAATGTCCTTATTTTCTTTTGGTAAAAAGGATAAAATCCTTTCCCATTGATTTATTGGATGAATAAAATTCTTGTTTTCAGGGGAAAAGTCTCTTTCTTCCGGCATTATTGATGTTTGCACAAGCAATATATTAGCCCTATCCACACCATCTATTTTATTATGATATTTAATATGTAAATATCCATGTATATATGGAATTAAAAAAACAATGACCCACAATGAATACGCCTTAAAAGATCGTTCATAAGCAACAGCCCTTAGGCCCACTAAATTAGTTAGCATTACCCAAAACGTTAATCCATATATTCCGAATATTGATACAAACTGGATAGCGACATTATAATAAGACATGGAAATGCCTATTGGGTTCCATGTAAACCCGCTAAAGAAAAACATTCTTGACCATTCGAAAATAACTGCTAAAGAAGCGATTAGACCAATTCTTGGAAAAGATATCTTTCTATTTACCGGAATTAAAATAGTAAGGAAAGCAAACTGAATACTTATTGCACATATTACAAACAGATAAACAAGTAAAATATAATATCCCTGATATTTTACAGAGGCCATCCAAGAGATCCCAATAGCTTGTACAAATAAAGACCATAAAAAGGAATATTGAAATCTTCTTTTTGTTATCTGTTTTTTGATTATTTGAGACCAAAATATTGTATAGCCAAGAAAAGATGTAAAAAGGCCAAGAGGACCTATCCACGCAGGCTGTCCGAAAGCGCACAAAATAAAACTTAGTAAAAACAAAAAGTTTTCTTTTTTTAATAAAGATTCAAAAAAAAAATTATTTCTTCTCATCATTTTTTGGAATGTTTAATTCAATTTTAGGAGGTTTCTTTTTTAATCTTGCCCCATCAGCCAATACTATTAATAATCCACCAATTATTGCTATATTCTTCATGAAAAATGCAAATTCCAATTCTCTTTTTTCATGAGGTAAAAACCAAAAATGGTGTAATAATAATGTTGAAGGAATGAAGAAAACTAAAATAAGAATTACTGCAAGTCTTGGTTTTATTCCAAATAGAAGCATAAGACCACCAATAAATTCTAATATAACAATCATTGCAAGGATATAAGGCACCCATAAAAGCAAGGATGCAAAAATATCTTGCAGAACTGGGAATTGATTCAAATATGTATGCCAATCACAAAAAAGAGAAACAAGACCACCTTCAGAATTCTGCCAATCCAATAGCTTATCAATTGCAGAGAAAATAAATAATAAACTCAAAAATATTCTCCCAACCAAGGTGCAAAAATTTTGCAAACCCCTCATATTATAGCCTCCTTTATGAGAAATATATTACAGTTTGGCAAAATCAAGACTTTTTTTCTATCTAAGGTTTTTATCAAACAAAATACTTTTAACCATATCTTTTTAAAATTAAAAATATTTTTATTCCCAAAAGAAATTAAAAAATATTTTATTTTTATTTTTTATAAAAAAAATTATCG
>CAYPMA010000022.1:0-15363 GCA_964411685.1 uncultured bacterium | reverse complement strand
CCGTAGATGATCTTTCTTTTCCAAAACCATCGTAATCATAAGTAGTGATATAAGAAACAAGCTCTTGTTGTTTATTTTCAATCTCAGGTAAGATTTTCTGAATTATATTTCCTTTTCCATCGTAAGAAAATTTTGTTATATTTCCTTGATGGTCTTCTTCTGAAATCTTGTTATTTTTACCATCATATTGAAATTTTATTATTCTTTTTATCCCTGAAGGTGTAACAACTTCTTTTTTAGTTATTCTTCTTCCTGCATCATAAATATAATGCTCAAATAATTGAGAATTAGCTTTTTTCATTCCTATTAACTTATTAGAAGAATCATATTGAAATATGCTTTTTCTTCCTAAAGGATCGGTTTTATCAATGATAAAATTCGCATCATTATAAGTATTATGTATAGAATATTTTAAAGCATTATCAGATCCAAAAACATCTTCCTGAACAATTTCCCCATCACTACGGTAATGAAAAATTGTTTTCGATAATAACACTTCCTTATCAGAATCTTTATCCAAATAAAGATCTTCCACACAATGAGGAAGATTGATAGCAGGCTGTTCTTTTCTTAAGACAATTTTTTTTATTTTTCTAATGTTTACAGATTTAAAATCATTTGGATCAAAAGATGATCCGTCATCTGTTATTTCCAGAATTAAGATATTATCCTGATTATACTTAAAAAAATGTCTTCTTAAGATTTTTTCGTTGTCACAAATAATTTTAGAGGTAATCAAATCCGTTTCAGGATAATAAGTATAATAAATAATAAGCCCATTATCTTCTTCTTTTTTAATCGGAAGATTAAATCCGTCATTAGAATACTCATATCTTTTTTTATAACACTCTCCTGTAATTGCTAATTCGTCCCCTACTTTTATCTTATTTAATCCACTGCCGGAAAGATTACCGTAAAAGGATTCTTCAAGAACATTTCCTTGATCGTCATAACGATATTTATTTGCTATAAAAAGACCATCGGATCTTTGATCTTCCAGTACTTTAGCCTTTATCCTTCCAATATTTTCTCCAAGATCCCAAAAATATCTTTCAAAAAAAGCTCGTTTTCCTTGCATTGTATTGTAATGATATTCCACGCAATAAGGTCTTAATTTCCCCGTAAATCTATAAATCATTTCATTTTGAGAAATCAGATCATATACATGAGCAGATGAATAATTAACAAATCCACCTTCTTTTCTTTTATTACTTAAATCATATCGAAAGGAAAATTCAGGCAATAATTCTCCATTAGTACCGACTAATGAATATAGATCTTTCACCCTTTCGCAAATGGCATCCTTAGCATTATTAATGTTAAGGCACGATCCGTTTTGCATATGATTATCACCAGGCACATAATAATCTATCTTCATGCCATACATATCATCATATGTAATCTGATGAACATAAGGTGCCCGTGTTTTATCATATTTTTTATCTTTATTCTTATTGTCTTTATATCCTCCGATATAATTAATATATTCTGAGGCTACCTTATTTCCCTTGATTTTATTTAAATAATAAGAATGATGAATATACTTTTCTAAAGGTCTCCAAAAATGATATTCGACTAAAATTTTTCCATCTTTTTGAATAAAGAAATTTCTGTCTTTTATTTTTTTCTCACCTTGATAGGCAAGTTCAATTTCTGCATACGTTACAGTATTGGAAGGATTAGTTGTTTTTATGGATAACAAGTATCCTTCATCATCATAATGATATATCACCAAATTTCCATTAGGAAGTCTTTCTTTACATAAAACATATTGGATAACATCTGTATTTTTTTGTTTTTTTGGCAAATGATAATATAGTCTTGTGCCGTCTGCTGTTGTAATACTAATGTCAGAACCTTTCCATATCAGGCGATTATTTTTTATATTAGAGCGGCCTGATAATTCTCCCTCTAATGTATTTCTATACCCAAGTGTATCTTCATCAATATCAGGTTGATAATACAATTCATTTTTTTCTTTTCTTGAACATTTATATTTAACTAATGCCCCTGAAGACTCTTTTGCGATAATCACAGAATTTTCCACTTGATGAACATCCAAATATAAAAACAGCTCACATTGAGGAAAAAAGGTCCACCCTCCTTCATATCTTAAATTGTCTTCCTTTGTTGCATATATTCTTCTGATATTGATCGATTCAGCTCCTTTAACAACATAATCTAATTTGGAATAGACTAAACATCCTGAAATAGGATCTACAACATCCTGTACTTTTGGAACATCCTCAATAAGAATTACACTATCAGGATCAAGAGGTGTAGAAAAAATCAATGAAGATTGAAATAAAAATAATACTAACCAAAAAAAGCGCATTTTTGACCAAACTTTTTTTGGTGTTAAAACTTAATTTAATTGAGATTTTTTATCAAAATATTATTTATAAATATCAAAGCCAATAATCAATTATATTTATACATTGCAAAATCATAAAAAAATTACCATAACAATAAATATTGTAACATATTCGAAAATAATTATCATCTTATTATAATTAAACTATTTTCGATTAATAAACTTATAAATAACAAACTTTTTTATATAATTCCAAAAACTAAGATTTTTAACTAAATCTGTAAGCATTTTATCAACTGACGAAGAAATATCACTAAATTTTTGTTGAACATTACTAATTAAAATTCCTCTCTTCTCCAGATTTCCTAAATTCGCATCTTTAGCCAATTCAAAACTTTCTAAACAATTTTTAATAAAATTTTCATCACATTGTTTATAAAATTCTAAAACAGATAATACCTTTTCTAACCAAGATAATTGAAAAGGACTTTTACCACTTCCTCTATGAATGGAATTATAATCACTTTCATTTTTTAAAGCCCTTAATATAGCTACAAGTTCTTCAATTTTTTGAATATTACTTAAAATTAAAAAAAAACACCCTACTAAGAATGAAGCAAATAAACCTGAAAATAAAGTTAATAAAACATTCATTTACATGCTCTTATAAAAAGACTCGGACTGGGCAGGACTCGAACCTGCGACCACCCGCTTAGAAGGCGGGTGCTCTATCCAACTGAGCTACCAGTCCAATTTGCTAGTAAGTATAATATCTTTAAAATATTATTCCATAGAAATTTACATAAGAAATTGATATTTTAGTCATTTTATAAGTGTTTTATAGAGAAAAATATGAAAATTGCAATAGTTGGGCATACAGGAAGGATAGGAAACTTAATAAAAAATATTATAAATCAGTCTGATGAGTTTGTATTAGTTGGCAGTATAAGCTCACAAGATAAAAATATTTCATTATTAGAAAATGCAGATGTAGTGATTGATTTTTCTAATAAATCATCACTTGATATGGTTCTATCATTAAAAAAGCCATTAGTAATAGGAACAACAGGATACGATGAGAAAGACTTTTTAAAGATTAAAGAATATGCAGAAGAATATCCTGTTATATACAGCTCAAATTACAGCATAGGCATGGCAGTATGTAAAAATGCAATAAAAGAGATGACTAATGCTTTTTCATCATTGGAATCTATTGATATTATTGAAATGCATCATAATAAAAAAAAGGACAAGCCATCAGGAAGTGCAATAACTCTAAAAAGTGCTATAGAAAAAAATGTTAGAGTAGAAACTCACTCCATAAGAGCTGCAAACATTATTGGGAATCATTCAGTATTATTACATGCTCAAGATGAAATGATAGAAATTAAACATTCTGTGAGCAATAGAGAAGTTTTTGCAAAAGGCGCGCTTTTAGCTGCTCAATTTATATATAATAAAGAGCCAAAACTATATTCTATTGATGACCTTCTTTTTCAAAAACAAGGAGTAGTAAAATGAAAAAAGTAAAAATTAAGAATTTTTCAATAGGTAAAAACGAACCATTAGTATTTATCTCAGGACCTTGTGTTATAGAAAGCAGGGATGATGCATTATATGCTGCAGAACAGCTAAAAATAATTTTTTCTGAAAGCCCTTTCCCTTTTATTTATAAATCAAGCTATGACAAGGCAAACCGTTTATCTATAGATTCTTTTAGAGGTCCCGGAATTGACAAAGGACTAAAAATATTAGAAGAGATAAAAAACGAGCTCGACATTCCAATTTTAACAGACGTCCATTCCCCCGAAGAAGCAAAGACTGCAGCTGAAGTCGCAGACATGATACAAATACCTGCTTTTTTATGCAGGCAGACAGATCTTTTAGTTGCTGCAGGAAAAACAAAAGCAGCTGTAAATATAAAAAAAGGACAATTTTTAGCGCCTCAAAACATGAAAAGCATAGTTGAAAAAGTTTTATCAACTGGAAATGAAAGAATTATACTAACAGATAGAGGAACATGTTTTGGATATAATAATCTGGTAAGCGACATGAGAGCAATTCCTATTATGCAGTCATTTGGATTTCCAGTATGTTTTGATGCCTCTCATTCAACTCAATTGCCGGGATATCAGGGGAAACAGTCAGGAGGGCAAAATGAGTTTATTCCCCTTCTTGCAAAATCAGCTGTAGCAGCTGGATGCAACTGCCTTTTTATTGAATCACATAAAAAACCATCTGTTGCAAAAAGTGACAGCAATGCCATGATCTCATTTGAGAACTTAAAAGAATTATTAAAAGAAATTGAAAGATTGTATTATGCATTAAATATAAAGGAAGAAGTTTCCATATGATAAAAAGATGGATTACATATAGTTCTATTTTTTGTTTATCTATTTTTTTTATATTTCTTATTTATTTTTATAAATTATCTGTTCATAAGCCAACGACAACATATACTGAAAAATTCAACGACATACGCCCTGTTAGGGAAAATGTAACAAAAAATATATGGCTCGCAGATGCCAACAACAGATCTCACATAAGCATCAAAAGTGCTAATTCAAAGTTAAATATTATTCAGAAAAATAAAAGGATCGACTGTATTGAGAATTTAGAAAAAATTGAATGTATTATGATTGATTATTCCCATAACATGCCAAGCATAAGATATATTTTAGCAAATGAAGGCTCTTATTATTTTTTATTTAATCACTTTGTGTCAAAGGATGTCATATTATCTTTCCATGACATAAATGACGTAGATAAGAAAAATCCTTATTTAACTGGGACCGCCAAAGAGGCTATTTTCTCTATTGGACAAAAACCAATAACCTTTAAAGCTTATGATTTCAAAGCACAATTTCATCAAAAAATGGATAGTAAATGAAAAAGTTACTGCTTATATTAGTTTGTATTTCTTTATGTTCATTTGATAAGATCCCTTCTAATATTTTATCAAACAAAGCAGAATTTGATAACAATAAGCTATCATTAAACGGCGATGTAGTAATTGATTATCCTTTTGGTCAAATAAAGGCCGATTCCATTGAAATTTTACAAAATGAAAACGCAAAGGATTTTTCTTTAGAAAAAGTTTTTTTCTCAGGAAACATTTCTTTTTTATTCTCTTCTGGCAGCAATTTAAAATGTGATGAAGCAACAATTGATTACACAAATCAGAAAATATCCTTTTATTCAAAAAATGGAATATCCAATTTTACCGACATTTATGAAAAAGATGAAAAATCAATCCAATATTCACTCTCTTCCAAGAAAATTGAATGCTCATTTTCAGATCAATTAAGTTTAAACGACTGTAACTTTTTTGATTTTTCAACAATTATTTTTTCAGAAGATGTAGTGTTAACTTATAACAACAACTACAAATTCTATGGCGACAAAGCAAAATATATAAAAAAACAGGATAAAAAAAATATTCTAGGCACAATATTTCTATATCCTGAAGAGAATAAAAAATGTTTATTTACTTATGAAAATAATCAAATACAATCGGACTCTGCTAAAATTAATATCGCTAAAGGAGAATACTTTTTAAAAAATCCTGAAGGCACTATTGATGCTTCAACTGTTAACCAGCATAAAAATGTATTTTTTTCATCTGGAGAACTTATATGGCATGATTTTGATATGCACATGACTCTAAAAAATAATGTTTCAATAAATCTTGAAAACTGTCTTCAGCTATTTTCTGATGAACTGGAGGTTTATCAGAAAAAAGACCATAAACTAAAGAAAATAAGAACAATTAACGAAACTAAGATAAATTTTTATGATTCTCAAAATAAAATTACATCTACTTTAACCTGCCCTTATCAAATAGAGCTTGATAACGATAACAATCAAATTACAACATCTTCCTTTTTCGAAAAAAATAGTGATAATCCTATAATTTATAATAATAATAAAATTACCATATCAGGCAATCAGGCGTGTGTTAAATATGATGAAAAGACATTTAAACCAACTTTTATAAACTTAGAGAATAACATTAGGTTTTTATCTAATTCAGATGACAAATCTACGGGTTATGGTATTGCAGATGCAGTTGAATACCTGCCTCAAAAAAGAAATCTCTTGCTTAATGCAAAAAATGGCAAAAAAGTGCTTTTTTGGCAGGAAGATAAATCTTTATCATTAAGTGCCGACAAAATTTTAATTTATCAAAATCCAATATCAAAACAGGAAGAAATTGAAGGTAAGGGAAACGTAAGATTTTCATTTAACTTGGAAGAAGAGAAATTCTTTCATAATATATTTTCACAATACTTAGGAGATTAAATGCAAAAACCGCTTCTAGAAGTTACAGATATAGTAAAAACATACTCAGACACCACAGTAGTGAATAAATTGTCTTTTTCAGTTTATCCAGGAGAAATAGTTGGTCTGTTAGGTCCTAATGGAGCCGGTAAAACGACTGCTTTTTATATGGTAATAGGACTCATAAAGCCAAATGAAGGTAAAATATTTTTAAAAGACAAAGATATATCAAATGAACCCATTCATAAAAGAGCAAATATGGGCATTGGATACTTAGCGCAGGAACCCTCTGTTTTTCGTAATCTTACAGTAGAAGATAATATTCTGTGCGTCTTGGAAACTTTAGATATAGGTGAAAAGGAAAAAGATAAAAAGGTTATTTCTCTTTTAAATGAATTAAACTTATATCCTCTTCGTTTAAAAAAGGCAGCCAGCCTATCAGGCGGAGAAAGAAGAAGACTAGAAATAACCAGATCTCTTATTAGAGAGCCTTCCATACTTTTATTAGACGAACCATTCGCAAATATAGATCCCATAGCTGTACAGGAAGTAAAACAGCTAATAAAAATGTTAAAAAATAAAAATATTAGCATTTTAATTACCGATCACAATGCAAGAGAAATTTTTTCTATTGTTGACAGAAGCTATCTAATACAAAATGGTGAAGTAATGATAGCAGGAACTGTAGATGAACTTGTAAATGATGAAAATGCAAGAAAATATTACTTAGGGGAAGAGTTTATTCTATAAATAATTCGTCCAACACTTGTTTATCTGAAATCTGATATAGACAATCGCTTATTTTACTTCCTCCACAGCCATCCAAACAGCACGGCCTGCAGGAAATATCTGCCTTCAATATTTTTGCATTAGGATTATTCCATGGTCCCCACCTTTCTTCTGATGTAGGCCCAAAAATAACTATTGTTCTAGCTTTTAGTGCGCTTGCAATATGCAAGGCAAGAGAATCTAAGCAAATTAACACTTTGCTCATATCAATTAGAGATGCTAATTCTTTAATAGTTAATTTTCCTGTTAAATCTAAAATATTTTTATTGTCCTTATGATCTTTAATAATACTTGCAACTATTTCTTTTTCTATTGGATCATCATTTGCAATAAGAACTACTTTTTGTCCTTTGTCTAAAATCTGTTTTAAAAGAGTTTTAAAATATGGCCAGCATTTAAATCGCCATCTTGATGCAGGATGAATAAGTATAAATTCCTTTTCATTAAATCCATTTTTATTAAGAAGATCTTTTACACTATTTGAAACTTCTTTTGGTATTTGAATAAATAAATCCTTATCTTCAGGGAAAATGCCTATTCTTCTTATAGCATCTAAATCTTTTTCTACAGTATGCCTAGGCGCTCCAGTATGTCTTATTAAATGAGTATAAGCTTTTCTTTTGCCTGTAAAACCTTTGTTATGAGGGTCAGGCCCGATTTTATACTTTGCTTTTGAAAATTTTGAAACAATTGCCCCTCTATCCCCTTCAGTAAGATTAATAACTAGATCATATTTATTATTTTTTATTGTTTTTAATTTTTTATACTCAGAAATAAGCTTTTTAAATAAAGAAAGTTTTTTTACTTTTCTGTCATATAATATTAGATTATTAACAGCTGGATGTCCTAGAAGAATATCTTTTGCTTCTTCATATATATAAACATCAATTTCTGCAGAAGGAAGCCTTTTTTTCAATGATGAAAGCATGGCAGATGTTAATAAGACATCACCTAAATGTCTCAATTTAACTATCAAAACTTTTTTTACACAGGATAAATCTGGATAATTTCCGTAGTTCATTTTCTTAGATTTTTATTAGTTTATCTATTATAATACCTATAAAAATTAATATTTTGGAGAAAAAAATGAAACAACAAACTCTATCAATTATTAAACCTGACGCAGTATCAAAAAATAAAATTGGAAATATAATTGCAATACTGGAAAAAGAAGGATTAAAAATAGTAGCTGCTAAAATGAGACATATTTCTCTAGAAGAAGCACATGAATTCTATGCTGTACATAAAGGAAAGCCTTTCTATGATGAGCTTTGTGAATTTCTATCCTCTGGTCCTATACTTACAATGGTCTTAGAAGGAGAGGATGCTATTCAAAGAAATAGAAAAATAATGGGTGCTACAGATCCAAAAAAAGCAGAAGTTGGAACAATTAGAAGAGATTTTGCTGAAAGCATTGGAAGAAATGCCGTTCATGGATCAGATGCTCCGGAGACAGCAAAAACAGAGATCGCTTTCTTCTTTAATAAAGATGAGATATTAAGTTATTGATTTTTTTAGATTATAGAGGCAGGTAACCTTCTGAAAGAAACCTTATATCTGTCTCTTTCTTTCCATTTTGAGTTATTTCTTCTGTTTTAGCCAAATGCTCACTTTTAAGCATATTCAAAAAATTTTCATTTTGATCTTGGTTGGTTTTAAGAGCTGTTATTAAATTATTTCTAATACTATCAGCTATTGCAATAGATCTTGGCATTCCGTTATTCCACATACGAAATATTTTCAAAAATAGTTTTGTCAGAATTCCTAAAATATTTTGTTTATAAAAAACTGATTTACTCTGTATCGCATACTGCAAAACAATTACACCCTGCATAAGATCATTATCTGATAAATTACCTCCTTTAAGGAGCCTTTCTGAATAATTAGAGACATAATCTAATTTAAATTTACCATTTGCAATTTTTGATAATATACCAACATTTTCTTTTAAAATAATGACTTTATCAGCATCTGATACAGGACCTAAATCAGCCTGAAAATCAGATGGATCAGAATATAAACAGCTGTCTCTTAAGCCGCCGTCTTTTAACAGCCACATATTATTTTTTAATAATTGAGATCTATTCAAATTATTTTCAAATTGCACAGTCATATATTTCATTCTTTTTATTTTTGAAAACAACATTATAGATTATTTAATGCTAAAAATAAATATTAAAAAGATTTTTATTATATTGTTTTATTAAAAAATATTCTTAACTATCTATTATAAAAGTAACAGGCCCGTCATTTATAAGATCAACCTGCATCATAGCGCCAAAAACACCTGTCTCTACTTTTGAAATATGTTTTTTTACTTCTATAATGTATTTTTCATAAAAGGCTTCTGCTTCCTGGGGAATGGCAGCTTCTGTAAAAGAAGGCCTTCTTCCCTGAGAACAGTCAGCATATAGAGTAAACTGTGACACAATAAGAACCTCTCCATTAATATCTTTTAATGAGAGGTTCATCTTATGATTTTCATCAGAAAACATGCGAAGATTTACTAATTTTTGACAAAGATATGGAACTCTAGAAATATCATCGTCTTTTTTGACACCAAATAAAACTAAAGCTCCCTTATCTATCTTTCCTACAACTTTATCCTGCACTTTAACTTGTGCTTTTTTCACTCTCTGAATAATTATGCGCATATTCTTTTTCTTCTTTCATTAATCTTAGAGTTAACTTGTTCAATTCATCAGTTAATCTTTTAGGAAATCCTTCTTTAAAAGAAGAAAAATATGAACTTAATTCTTGTGTTTCATTAAGCCATTTATTTCTATCAATATAAAAAAGCTTTTCTAAAGTTTCATAAGAAATGTCCAAATTTGACAAATCCATATCTTCAATATTAGGAAGATATCCTATCTGGGTTTTTCTTGCAGAAACTGTGTCCTCAATTCTTTCAAACATCCATTTCAACACTCTTATATTATCTCCAAATCCCGGCCATATAAATTTCTTATTATCATCTTTTAAAAACCAGTTAACATAAAAAATCTTTGGAAGATTATCTTTTTTAGTTTTTGTTGAAAAATCAAGCCAATGAGAAAAATAGTCCTTCATATTATATCCGCAAAAAGGAAGCATAGCAAATGGATCATGTCTAAGTTTTCCTATAGTTCCTTTTGCTGCTGCTGTCATTTGTGAAGAAGTAGAAGCACCTAAAAATACACCATGCTCCCAATTAAATGATTCGCATACTAATGGAACTACATCATCCCTTCTTCCACCGAATATCATTGCTGATATGCAAACACCTTCAGGGTCTTGCCATTCTTTTGCAATAATTGGACATTGGCTTGCACTAACAGTAAATCTTGAATTTGGATGTGCTGCATTTTCTTCAAACGGCTTTTTTAACTTTTTATTTTTCCATGATATTACAGTTTCCGGAGGCTCATCTGTCATCCCTTCCCACCATACATCATTATCTTCAGTTTGTGCGACATTTGTAAATATTGCATTCTCGGATATGGTCTTCATTGCGTTTGGATTTGTATTAGCAGATGTTCCAGTTGCTACACCAAAAAATCCTGCTTCCGGATTAATTGCATATAACTTTCCATCTTTTCCAAATTTCATCCATGCAATATCATCCCCAATACATTCAACTTTCCATCCTTCAAGATTAGGCTGCATCATGGCCAAATTAGTTTTACCGCAGGCACTTGGGAATGCTGCAGCAAAATATTTAACTTTATTCTCCGGGCTTGTGATTTTTAAAATCAGCATATGCTCAGCAAGCCATCCTTCATCTTTTGCCATTTTAGAAGCAATGCGCAGAGCTAAACATTTTTTCCCTAACAGAGCATTGCCACCATAACCGCTTCCAAAAGACCAAATACTTCTTTCTTCAGGGAAATGTGCAATAACTCTTTGTTGTGGATTACATGGCCAAATATCATCCTTTTGTCCTTCAGTTAAAGGAACGCCGACAGAATGCATACAAGGTATGAACATTTTATCATCTGTTAATAAATCAAGAGCTTTTTTACCCATCCTTGTCATTATTTTCATATTGCATACAACATATGCAGAATCTGTTATCTGAACACCAAATTGTGACTTATCAGAACCCAAAGGTCCCATGCTGAAAGGGATAACATACATAGTTCTTCCTTTCATACATCCGGAAAATAATGTAAGCAGATGTTCTTTCATTATTTTTGGATCTTTCCAATTATTTGTAGGACCTGCATCTTTTTCATTTTCAGAACAGATAAATGTAGCTTCTTCAACTCTTGCTACATCATCAATATGCGATCTAAATAAAAAGCTGTTTTTTCTATTTAACTTAATAGCTTTATTATCATTTACCATACTTTGCATTAATTGATCATATTCTTCTTGAGAACCATTACAAAGATGAACATTATCAGGCTGACATAATGATATTTTATCTTTGATCCAATTAATGAGATTTTTATTTTTTGTCCATGCATTTAAAAAAAAAGCATTACTCATACAAAACACCCCTCAAACTTTTATTTTGACAGGCACTATATATTCTTTTTTCTTTTAAATCTATCAAGATAATCTAATGCTTTTCCAGTTCCCATGCATACTGCTAGAAGCGGATTTGGAGCAACAAAAACCGGAAGGCCTGTTTCTTTAATTAAAGCTTTATCTATATTCTTTATTAAAGCACCGCCTCCAGCTAAAACCATTCCCCTTTCTACTAAATCAGCAGCCAGTTCCGGAGGACATTTTTCTAAAGTTAACTTCACATTTTCGATTATCTGCTGAATAGGTTCTGCCAAGCATTCTCTGATTTCTACAGAATTGATTCTTTTTGTTATAGGAAGACCTGCGACTTGATCCCTTCCCCTTACTTCCATTTCCAATTCATTATTGCCGAGAGGATATGCTGAACCGATTGTCATTTTAATATCTTCAGCTGTACGTGGACCTATCATTAGATTATACGTTCTTCTCATATAATTCATAATGACATCATCAAATTCATCACCTGCTATTCTCAAGGATCGAGACTCAACAATTCCTCCTAAAGAAATTATTGCAATTTCTGTTGTACCGCCGCCAATATCAATTATCATATTTGCAGAAGGCTCATGAACTGGAAGATCAACACCAATAGCTGCTGCCATTGGCTCTTCAATTAACACTACTTCCTGTGCCCCTGCATGAAGAGCAGAATCTTCAACAGCTCTCTTTTCAACTCCAGTTATTCCTGAAGGTACAGCTATTAATATTTTAGGCCTAAAAAGGCTTCTAGATGGAGTAACTCTTTTTATAAGTGCTTTTAGCATGCCTTCAGCTATTTCAAAGTCAGCTATAACACCGTCTTTCATAGGTCTGACAGCATGTATTTTTTGTGGGGTTTTTCCAAGCATAGCTTTTGCTTTATGTCCTACAGCCAGCACCTGATTTGTATGTGCTTCAACTGCGACAACAGATGGCTCTGCCAATACAATGCCCTTGCCTTTTACATAAACAAGCGTATTTGCTGTGCCAAGGTCAATACCTATATCACTTGAAAAAAAACCAGAAACTTGGTGTATCTGATTGTGAAACATTTTTTTAGTTTTTTCATATATTTCTTTTATATTTATCATTTCTTTTACTGCCATACCAAAATTACCTCATGTCTGAAGAAGTTCTAATACATCCTCCCAAGTCAACTTGGAAATTGCTTCATCATCGCAACTTACAACTTTCTTTACCAATCCTTTTTTTCTTTCCTGCATTTCCACGATTTTTTCTTCTATAGTTCCTTTAGTAATTAACTTATAGGAAGAAACAGACTTAGTCTGTCCAATCCTATGAACCCTATCGGTTGCTTGGTTTTCAACAGCTGGATTCCACCACATGTCATAATGGATAACTGTATCAGCTCCTGTAATGTTTAACCCTGTTCCTCCGGCTTTTAGTGACACCAAGAAAACAGGAATATCTTTATTTTCATTAAAATCTTTAACTATTTGCAAGCGATTTTTACTTGCACCGTCTAAATAAGAAAAATTAATTCCACGCGCCTCAAAATCATCACGCATAATTTTTAACATTCTTGTATACTGGCTGAAAATAACAGTCTTATGATTGCTTTCAACAAGTCCTTGAAGCAGTTCAAGAAGCATCTCATATTTTGCTGAATCACCAACCTCTGGTTTTTCTTTAGCAAAAATTGCAGGATGGCAACAAATTTGTTTCAATCTTGTTAAAGTTGCAAGCACATGTATTCTAACCTTATCAAATCCATCCCTTTGTACAAGTTTTGTAAGTTCATCCCTTGCCGACTGAGCATATGATTTATATAATTGCATTTGCACTTCACCAAGCTGTGTATGATAATTAATCTCATCAACTGGAGGAAGATCTTTAAGCACATCTTCTTTCATCCTTCTTAAAATAAATGGAGAAACTTTTTTCTTTAAATATCCCATATTTTCCGAATGATTTACAGATGAGCGCACATATTTTTCAATAAACCTGTCATAGGAACTTAATAATCCAGGCATTAAGAAATCAAAAAGGCTCCATAATTCATCTAATGAATTTTCAATTGGAGTTCCTGTTAAAATCAATTTGTGATTTGCTTTTAACATTTTTACCGATTTAGCATTTCTTGTTCCTCGATTCTTAATATGCTGGGCCTCGTCTAATATTATGTATGAAAAAACTGTATCCTGATAGAGATCAACATCTTTCTGCATTAATGTGTATGACGTAATAATAATGTTGTAATTATCAATGTCTGCAATTAGTTTTTTCCTTTGCTGAGGAATGCCGTCAACTATTAATGTCTTAATATTAGGGCTGAATTTTGCAACTTCTTCCTGCCAGTTATAAATTAAAGAAGTTGGACAAATTACTATTGACTTTGCCTGCTTATTCTGTTTCAAGTCCTGAGTAAGAGTTACTATAGCCTGATAGGTTTTTCCAAGACCCATATCATCAGCTAGGATTCCATTCAAATACATCATTCTTAATTTTTCTAACCAATAAACCCCTTCAACTTGATACGGCCTTAAGCTTCCTTTGATCTCTTTTGGGATCTCCGATGGTTTAACTTCTTTTGCTCCCATCATTTGAGCTCTAATGTCTTTTAATTTTTGTGACATTGAGAATTTTATTGGAAGGCTCTCAAACAATGTTGAATCGATATTTACAAGGCTCCAAAGAGGCCTTTCTTCAGAATGAGAATCTAATTTTTGAATGCCAAGCTCATCAAAAATACTTACGATTTTTGAAATTTTGTCTAAATCTAAAACCAAAATTTTTGAAAAACGCGACTTTCCTTTTCTTTCTTTTTTAGATGAAAGCTCTATAAAAGATCTCTTAGAAGCTATACACTCCCATAACAGATCAAGAGTTGTTCCTTTTAATTCCCCTTCAACTTTTAAATCCACATTATATTGACCAATATTGTCAGAAGTATCTAGTTTCAATACATATGATGTCTGATCATAAATAAATTGATCTAATAAGTTTTGAGGGCATTCAAATACAACCCTATCATTAAAACGAGGAATAATCTCTGTCATGAATTCCACTATTTTCTTTTCAGATTTTGTGACAAAAGTTCCATTTAAAGGGTTATACATAAAATCCTGGAAAAGATCTTCCATGACTTTTCTTTCCTCATATAGGTTCCTGGATAATATTCCTTCTTCTTTTACGAATGACTCAATTGATGAAAAATCAACATTTTCAAATGTAGATCTTATTTCATTACCATCATATGAAAAATACAAGGAAGCATCTAATTCGCCATCAAGATACGCTAATGAGCATCTGGCTTTTATTTCTCCTACAAATGGCATTGTCACAAAATTTTCTATTACATTTTCATTTCCAATAGCTGCGAATCTTTTCATTTCAGGTAATGCATTTTCTACAAATGTTCCAAATAAAGCCTCTGGAATAGTCATCTCTCTTATTCTTTGCAAATTTCTTAAATGAATCCTTTTTATATGAGGTAAAAACTTATAATAAACTTCCTCATAAATCAT
>CAYPMA010000021.1:0-15851 GCA_964411685.1 uncultured bacterium | reverse complement strand
ATCTGATCAGGAGCTTGCAGCTGTATCGCAGGCAAAAGTTGCAAAAGAAAAAATATTAAATAAAAAGGAATCATAAAAAATGCTAATAAAAGTTAAGAAATGCTTAATTTATGGTCTTAAAGAAGAGCTTAAGAGATTTTTAAAAACATCTCAGAAAGCAGGTTTTGTCGAGTTTATACATCCTTCTCTAAAAAGAATTGAAATGCCTTCTTTGGTAAAGGATATTGTATCTTCTATAAAAATATTAAAAAAATATCCTTTTCATGAAATGAAAAGAGAAGAAGAAACTTCTTTGGATATTGTAGCTTCGCATATTGTCAGCATTAATAATCAATTAGAACATCTAAGAGAAGAAGAAAAAGCATTGTTGCCTGAAATAAATAGAGTTATGCCTTTAGGTGATTTTTCAAAAGAGGATATTGAATATTTAGAAAAAGAAGCAAATAGGATAGTTCAGTTTTTTTGCATAAAAACCTCTAATAAAAAAGGAATTAAGATACCTAAAGAACTTATATACATAAATACTGAATATGACCTGGATTATTATATCTCTATTTCTAAAGAGAGAAAGCTTTATCCTAATATGGTTGAGATGATAGTAGAAAAACCATTAGGAGAGTTAAATGACAGGTTATTTCTTGTAAGGAATCAAATACAGGAAAAAGAGACTGATATTAAAGAACTGACATCCTATATACCTAAACTTAAAGAAGAGTTAAGCCATCAATTAAACCATGCTAATTTGGAAAATGTAAAAAAAAGTACGGCTTATCCAATGGATAACCCATTATTTTTTATTGAAGCATGGATCCCCATATCTCATATTGAACATTTTGAGAAAATAATAAGTCCTATGACTATTGAGTATGAGTACATATCTGTAGAAAAACATGAAAAAATCCCAACATATATGGAGAATAAAGGACCCTCAAAAATTGGAGAGGACCTTGTAAAAATTTATGATATCCCATCTGTTTATGATCATGATCCTTCGATTTGGGTTTTTTTATCATTTGCTATATTTTTTGCTATTATCATATCTGATGCAGGTTATGGGTTTTTATATCTTCTTTTAGCAATATTTTTAAAATGGAAAATACCTAATCCCAAAGCATTCATAAGAAGGTTTATAAAACTAATATACATTCTTTCTTTTTGCTGTATTACATGGGGAGTTTTAACTGGATCTTATTTTGGAATAAGTGTTAATTTGGATGCTCCTCTTAATAATGTTACAGTGTTAAATTACCTGGCAGAGAAAAAAGCAGATTATCATTTGAAAGTGAAAGATGATGTGTATGATTCATGGATAAAAAAATATCCTAATATTTCCTATTCTGAAAATGGGCTTGTGATGCTTAATACTGCAGTTTCAGATGATAATAAGTATGAGATGCTTGATACCTTTAAGAACAATATTCTTATGGAAATTTCAATACTCATCGGAGTTGTACATATAGCATTATCATTGTTAAGAACATTAAAAAGAAACTGGGCCGGGATTGGATGGGTAATATTTATGATTGGGGCGTATCTGTATTTCCCATCGATAATCGGAGCTACATCGATGCTTAATTTTTTGGGATTAATTAGTAAGAATGTAGCGTTTAGTTTAGGCAATTACCTGTTATATTCAGGGATTATAATTGCTGTTGTTTTAGCTCTTGTTCAAAAAAGATTAAGGGGAATTCCTGAGATAATGAATGTTATTCAAATATTTTCAGATGTTTTGTCATATTTACGTCTTTATGCTTTAGGACTTGCGGGAATGATCATGTCTGTTACTGTAAATGAAATGAGTAAGGAAAGTGGAGTAATAGTTGGAGTCTTTATAATTATAGTAGGTCATAGCATAAATATTTTAATAGGAATAATGGGCGGAGTTATACACGGCCTTCGTTTGAATTTTATTGAATGGTATCATTATTGTTTTGAAGGTGATGGCAAATTATTTAATCCTCTAAGGTTATTAAAATAAAAAGGAGAACCAATATTATGGATTTAAAAGTGTTAGGAATGATAGGACCGGCAATTGCTTTAGGTCTCGGATGTTTGGGAAGCGCTATCGGATGTGCTATCGCCGGTATGGCAACACACGGTGTTATGACACATGTTGAGGAAGGTCATGGTAAATTTATTGGTCTTTCCGTTTTACCGTCATCACAGGCTATTTATGGCTTTGTGTTGATGATTTTAATGAGAAGAAGCATAATTGCTGGGACGCTAAGCTCTTCTGCAGCTATAGGAATAGCATTTTTTGCCGGCTTGGCAATATTAACTTCAGCAATTTATCAGGGAAAAGTAATAGCTACAGCGATACAGGCCTCTGCTAAGCAGCCGGCAATTTTTGGTAAATGCTCAGCTGCTGCAGGTATAATTGAATCATTTGCATTGTTTGCCTTTGTTTTTACAACCTTGATTATATAAATGAAGAAGAAAATTGAATCTGACAATTTAGGGAAAGTATATGTTCCTAAAAATCTTTATTTTGGCCCTCAGACAGAAAGGGGTATTGAATTTTTGCCAAAAAGCAGAGAAAAGATACCTAGAGAAATTATCTTTGCATACGCATATATAAAAAAATCTTGTGCCTATGCCAATTACGAGCTTGGCCTTATTTCTAAATATCAGAGAAATGCAATTATAAAAGTTTGCAGCGAGATTCTAAAAAATAAATTGGATAAGCATTTTCCTTTATCTATCTGGCAGGCAGCTGCCGGTACTAATTTAAATATGAATATGAATGAAGTTATTTCAAATAAGGCAAATGAGATATTAAGAAAAAAGAATAACAAAGACAATACTATACATCCTAATGATACGGTTAATCTTTGTCAGTCAACAAATGATACGTTTGTTTCTGCTATTAATATTGCTACAATAATATCACTGGAAGAGAAGTTAATCCCATTTTTAGAATTTTTTTTAACAATATTAAGAAAAAAAATTAATCAGTGGAAAGATATAGTAAAGGTTTCAAGAACTCATTTGATGGATGCAGTGCCAATAAAATTAAAAGATGAATTTTCTTCATATTATTCTCAGATAAAAAATGCTATGAAAATATTGAATAAGCTTATTAGTTCGCTCTTGGAAATTCCTCTTGGAGGTACTGCTGTTGGAACTGGTATAGGGGCTCATAAGAAGTTTGGTGCTACAGCAGTAAAGTATTTAAACAAAATGCTTTTAAAAAATTTTGTGATATCAAAAAACAAGTTTTTAGCAATATCTTCATCTGATTCTTTAGTGAATATAAGTAGTGATTTGAAATTGATAGCTACAATACTGTTCAAAATGGCAAATGACATAACTATTTTATCATCAGGGCCAAGAGCAGGTATTGCAGAAATGATACTTCCTGAAACTCAGCAGGGCTCATCAATAATGCCGGGGAAAGTTAATCCTCTTCAGTGTGAGGCAATGAAGATGATAGCTATGCAGGTCATGGCTAATGATCTGTCTATATCAATGTGTGCATCTCAGGGTAATTTTTCTTTGAACTCTTACAGGCCTCTTATGTCATATAATTTGCTGCAGTCTATTCATCTTTTGTCTGAAGGAATAAATTGTTTTGCAAAGAAATGCATAATGAATATGAAGGTGAATAAAAAGAAGATAAAAGAGCATTTGGATAATTCATTATCAATAGCTACAGTACTAAATGAACATATCGGTTATGATAAAGCATCCCAAGCTGTAAGATATGCAAGGAAAAAAGATATCAGCCTCAAAAGAGCCCTAGTTATCTTGGGATACTTATCAGAAGATGAATTTGATTCTTTAATATCAAAGCATCTATTATTCTAAATTTGCAGGCCCAAAAGCATGCGGTAGCAATTCCTTTAAAGTATAAACTTTAATTAATGTTGCATCCTCATTTGATACAATAACCGTCATATCCGGATTGAACTCATTTAAAACCTGTCTGCAACCTCCGCAGGGTGCTCCGCCGTCTTTTGTTACTATTGCAATGGATTCAATATTTTTATCGCCATTAGTAACCGCATTAAATACAGCAGATCTTTCAGCGCAAATTGTCATTCCATAGGAGGCGTTTTCAACATTTACTCCACGATATACTTTTTTATTCTTTGTTTTTACTGCAGCGCCTACTTGGTAATGTGAATATGGGCAATAAGCATTTTTTCTTGCTTCTTTTGCAGAATTGATTAATTCTTGTTGAGCATTTAATTTTGTATCTTTTTCAGACCGTTGATTTGGGGGTGTTTTGGCTATTAGGGCATCAGAAGAATTAGAAAAACAATATCCGGAAAATAACAAGCATACAATAAATGAAATTTTTTTTAATCTCATAAGGATCTCCTTATTTTTGTAGTGACATAACATGATAACAGATTGAAAAAAAAACAAAAGAAAATTTAATTGATGGGGTTTTTATGAATTTCAATAAAGATGAATTAGCAGGATATATTGATCATACTATTCTAAAAAAAGGACTTAATGAAGGAGATATAGAAAAAGTTTGCAAAGAGGCTATAGAATATGGGTTTTATGGAGTATGTATTTATCCTGAATATTTAAATATTGCATCAAAAATGCTAAAAGATGAAAAACCTCGTCTTGTATCAGTATTGGATTTCCCTAAAGGAGAAGCTTCTTTTGATGAAAAAAAAAGACAGGCTGAGAACTTGTTAAAAAATGGGGTTGCAGAGATAGATATGGTAATGAATAGAAATCTGTTATTTAAAAAAGATTATGAAGGATTATACAATGATATTTTGTCTGTTGTTGAAGTGTCTAATGTTCCTGTGAAAGTTATATTGGAGACAAGTGAGCTGACAAAAGAGGAAATTGTTATTTCCTGTTTAATAGCACATAAGGCAAATGCGTCTTTTATTAAAACAAGCACTGGGCTTTCAAACTCGGGAGCAAAAGTAGAAGATATCGAACTAATAAAAAAAACAATTGATAATAAGATGAAAATAAAAGCAAGTGGTGGAATTAGGGATTTATCCACTATGATAAGTATGATAGATTCCGGAGCAGATAGGATAGGAACATCTTCTTCAATAAAAATTATTAATGAAATTCATTCTTGAATTTTAGTTCTTATAGGAATAAAAAATAATTAATACATTTTTTTATTTTGAGGTTTAAATGAATAATACTCGCAATTGGGTAATTACCCTTACAGGCGCCTTGTTTTTTTTATACGCCTTTTTACAAGCAAATATGATGACATCTTTTCATGATTCAATATTAAAAAATTTTGATATTGGAGTTAAGGGAATAGGATTTTTATCGGGGATATATTTTTATGCAAATGTAATATTTATTATTCCTGCAGGATTGATGATAGATAGATTTTCAATAAAAGGGCTTATGTCTTTAAACATGGTAATAGTTATTGTTGGAACAATTTTGTTTGCCTTTGCCGACAGTCTTTTTTTAGCGGGAATAGGAAGGTTTTTAGCAGGAATTATGATGGCCTTTGGTTTGATAATCTGCCTTAAACTTGCATCTTTATGTCTTCCTCCATCTCATATGGCCCTGGCTAGCTCTTTAATTATTACAATCGGTATGTTGGGAGCTGTTATAGCTCAATCGCCTTTATCATATGTTGTAAATTTATATGGATGGAGAGTTGCCCTTCTAATTGTTGCTGCATTTGGTATCTTGATATTGGCCATTTTAATGGCTGTTGTCAGAAATAAAAAAGATAATACTCTGCAAGATGAAAAACAGGGTGTGTTAATTGGTTTATATAAAGTTATAAAAGAAAAGCAGAACTGGCTTAGCGGTTTTTTTATTTGTTTTTTAAATGCACCTGTAGCCATTTTGGGAGCTCTTTTTGGTAATGCATTTTTAAATAATGTTTATAAAATCACACAATTTCAGGCATCTTCAATAACTTCTATGCTTTTCTGGGGAATGATAATAGGATCTCCTTTCTTTGGCTGGTTCTCTGATGCTATTAAAAGACGAAAAGTTCCGATGTATATAGGATCTACTATATGTTTAATTTTTATGTTAATAATTCTGTATTCATCAAGTTTAAGTATATTAGTTCTGCATGTCTTATTTTTTATTGTAGGTTTTGCAAGTGCAGCTCAAGTCATAGGATATCCAGTAATCTCTGAGAGCAATTCTTTAAAGACTACAGGAACAGGGTTAAGCTTGGCAGCAATAATTATTATGGGTGTAGGGTATGGGTTTGCGCTTCCTTTCATTGGATGGTTATTAGACACTAATTTAAAAAATACATGCATTGCCAATGCAATTTATGCTTATAAAGATACTTTTTTAGCAATTCCTATAAGTATTTTGGCATCAATAATAGTAACATTTTTTATTAAGGAAACGAATTGCAGATCAATTTATGAAGAATAATTAATACCAAACTATTAGAAAATAACTTAAGCGATTAATTCTAATAATATAAAAAAAGGAAATGCTTATGGATGCAACTCATTATGGTATGATTACTATTTTTATAATAGGATACACGGCTATAATTTTTGAATATTATCTTAAAGTCAATAAAACCGCAGTTGCAACAGTGATGGCTGTAGGAACATGGTTTTTACTTTTTATTAGACCTCCTGTAGGCCCTGAGCCGGGGTTGAGCTTATTAAATGAGCATTTAGGAAGTGTGTCGCAAATAGTATTTTTTTTGCTGGGGGCGATGACATTAGTGGAGCTTATTGATGCTCATAAAGGGTTTAAGATAGTAACCGATGTATTTAAAACACGCTCAAAAAGAAAAATGTTATGGATAATTGGTCTTTTAGTTTTTTTCCTTTCAGCTGTTTTGGATAATTTAACAACGACTATTGTTATGGTCTCAATGATAAGAAAATTGATTGAGGATAAAAAGGACAGATGGCTTATTGGGGCAACTGTTGTTATAGCTGCCAATGCAGGAGGCGCCTGGACACCTATTGGAGATGTAACAACGACAATGCTGTGGATACAGGGTAATATTACAACGCTTGCAGTTATGAAAGCTGTATTTTTACCAAGCTTTGTTTCATTGCTGGTCTGCCTTGGATTGATGAGCTTTCAGCTTAAAGGAAACTATGATGATTCATTTATCACGAAAAAAGAAAGTGAGAAAGCCGAGCCCGGCGCAAAGAGGGTCTTTTGTTTAGGTATGCTGGCATTAATATTTGTTCCTGTGATAAGGGCCCTTACCGGGCTTCCACCTTTTATGGGGATGTTCATTGGTGTAGGTATATTGTGGGTTGTAACAGATATAATACATAGAAAGCATGATGAAAGATATAAATTGCGAGTGCCTTATGTTTTAACCAGGATAGATATATCAGGAGTATTATTTTTCTTAGCCATTTTGTTATGTATTAATTCATTGGAATTGGCCGGCATTTTAAAGAACTTGGCTAATTGGATAGATGTTTATTTGCAGAATAAAGCAATAATAGCAACTGTAATAGGCCTTTTTTCAGCTATAGTCGATAACGTTCCATTAGTAGCAGCATGTATGGGAATGTATGACTTGCAGACATTTCCACCTGATTCAGCTATTTGGCAGATGATAGCTTATACTGCGGGAACAGGCGGAAGCGTGCTTATTATTGGGTCTGCAGCTGGTGTGGCATTAATGGGAATAGAAAAAATCGATTTTATATGGTATTTGAGAAAAGTTTCTTTAATCGCGCTTATTGGTTTTTTTGCCGGAATGGGAATGTACCTTATTCTTAATTCTTTTTGAATGAATCCAGTTTAATGAAGCTCTGAATAACACTAAAAAGCTTATAGCTATTACTATTGCTAAAGGGGTTTCCCATGTCCATGCATCTAGAATAAAGCCTAAAGCTATTCCGGCTGATGGAGGGTGTTCTATGTTTAGCATTGTTTGTGTAAACATTGTGACTGCAACAGTTATTCCAGATATTAGGATTATAAAATATGGGAAATTGATAATTCCAAAGCTTAAATATATAAGATAATATCCAAGAATGCCTATTAGTATTGAGATAACATAGCTCAATAATAAATTCTGTGTTTGTCCGTTTGCTTCTTTTGGTATGGCAAAAGCTGCGAAAGAGCTTGATCCAAGTGCTGCAAAATGAACTCTTTCCAATGGGAAAAGAAAGAATAGAATAGATATAAAGAAAAAAGCCTTAATAGCAGCAAATAATAAATGCTTAGTTCTTTGCCTGGTAATATGTGTTTTAATAGTTTGCATAAATAGTACCCTATATTATGCAATATTATATTTTTATTTTATTGTAAAGGGAGTCTTTTAATCCAGATTAGGGATGGTGCATTAAGTTTATTGATCCATCTATGATAGCAAATATGCCATTCTTTATGATTTAAAAGAGATAGTTCATTCAATAATTTTTCTTCTTCTCTTTTACCTTCTTCATGTCCTGGATAACATGTAATGCTAATAGCTCCCGAATCATTAATTAATAATAGAGCATTATTAATGCTTTTTAATGTTGAATAAACATTTGTTGTTATTGTCTTATCATGTCCAGGTAAATACCCTAAATTATAGACAATAAGAGATGGTTTTTTTGAAAGGTTAAAATTTTCATGTGATTTATTTATGAAGGAAACTCTTTTTAACTGATTTGATGTAAGATTATCTTTAAGAAGTTCTTTTGTTTTTTCAATAGCTTTGTTTTGAATGTCATAAGCATAAACAATTCCGTCAGCTTCTGTTAGAACACATTCAGAAAGAAATAATGTGTCATTCCCATTACCACATGTAGCATCAATTACAAAATCACCTTTTTTTAAGTGATTTTTCCAGTAATCATGTGCAAGATCTATATGCGGTGAATATTTTTTCATAAACTATTTTATAATATGTGAAAACTATAATAACATATATGGCATGTAATAAGCAGTAAAAAATCATGAAGACAGATGTGTTAATTATTGGATCGGGATTAGCTGGAATTATTTGTGCTTTAGAGCTGTCTGAGGATCCCATTAAAATAATTATCACTACTTCATCAAGCGATATCTTTGAGAGCAATTCATACCTTGCCCAGGGAGGCATGGCTACCGTAGCATATAATGACTCGGAAGATGTTTTTGCAGAAGACATAATGAAAGCGGGGTGTTTTCAATCTGATAAAGAAGCGGTGTCACAGCTTGTTACATTAGGTCCTAAGTATATTGAAGATATTTTGATTGATAAGTATAAAGTTGATTTTGATAAGAAAAATTCTCATTATGATTATTCTAAAGAAGCCTTTCATTCAAAAAACCGTATTTTACATTTCAAGGATTCAACCGGAAAGCATTTGATAGATATTCTTTTGTCTTCACTTAAGAAGAAAAAAAATATAACTTTTTTAAAATCACATTTGGCAGTTGATCTAATAAAAGATAAAAATAAGTGCCTGGGGGCCTGTTTTTTTGAAGATAATAAAGAAAAAATGATTTTTTCTAAAAAAACTGTTTTAGCAACCGGCGGTGCTGGAAATCTTTTTTCTAATAGTACTAACTGTGATCAGGCAAACGGAAGCGGACTATACCTCGCAGATAAGATAGGCGCTGAATTAATGGACCTGGAATATATTCAGTTCCATCCGACAAAACTATATTCTAAAAACAGATCTTTTTTAATTTCTGAAACCTTAAGGGGCGAAGGAGCCAATCTCCTAAATATAGAAAAAAAGCCATTTATGAAAAATTATCATGAAGAAGAAGAGCTTGCTCCAAGAGATATAGTTACACGGGCTATATTTTCAGAAATGAAAAAACATAATTCAGATCATGTCTTTTTGGATTTAAGCTTTAAAGACAGCAAATGGATAATAAATCGCTTTCCAACAATTTATAAAACATGCCTTGAAGATAAAATAGATATTACAAAGGATTTAATACCTATTACTCCTGCAGCACATTACTTGTGCGGTGGCGTATCGGTGGACCTCGATGCAAAGACGTCTGTCGAAAATCTGTATGCTGTAGGGGAAACAGCAAGGACGGGGCTTCATGGAGCAAACAGGCTTGCATCAACATCCTTGCTAGAATGTGTAGTATGGGCAAAAAAAGCTTCTTTGGATATTGAAAAGAATATTTCTGAAATTCCAATTTATTCATATACAAAAGATATTAAGAAAAGTTCATTAAAGGTTGATGAATCATATATTAATAAAGCTTGGGATACTATTAGAAAGACAATGTGGGAACAAGTTGGAATAGTAAGGACGCATGAAGGGTTAAAAAAGGCTTTGTCAACTATTTCTGAATTAAAAACTGATTTAGAAAAAATCAGATCAACTGGGATCAATAAGGATATTCTTGTTCTTTCTGAGGCTATAGATGCATCTATTTTAATAATTAGGGCTGCTATGAAAAATAACAGGTCGATCGGCACTCATTTTCTTATAAAGTAAAAATTTTTATTATAAAAAATTTGAAGATGTTTAATACTTTTTTTGAAAAAAATTAAGGTGTATTTTATGTCTTTAACAGTTTCTCCCAATAACTGGCAAATATTTTGGCTTTCTTCAAGAAATGATTTGCCAGAGCAATATCAAGATAAAAAAGATAATATAATTTCAAAACTTAAGATATGTAAAACAGTATCTTTAGCTTTAATGTCTTTGTCTATTATTTTTGGTCTTGCCAATTTAAGTGTGTTATCTATCGCTTCATCAACCGTTTTTCTGTTTGTTTTCCTAGATGCGGCCCTAATTTGCAATAAGGCATATAGGCTTATGCAAACAAAAAAAGAGCGAAAAAAAGAACAAGAAACAGAACATGCAGAAGACAAGAAAGGTGAGGTAACAACATTTTTTGAGGATCTTGGAGAAAGGGCAGAAGAATTTTATGATAAAACTAAAAAAATAATAAAAGGTGAAGTAAAAACAGCGGTAGCTGTAATTACAAAAGAGGAAAAAATCGTAATTACTGATAAAGAGGTCCTAAAACCGTTTTTAGATATTAAAAAATCTTCATTATTTTTTATGAGAGCATTTTCAAATAAAAAATTACAAGGCTTTTTAAATCCAAGAATACAAAATAATAATTTACAGATATTTCTAAAGATGAACTAGAAAAATTTTCTCTTTACTATGGAGCTATGAGAATTTATATTTTCTTAAATCTAATATTTGAATAAACTACTTTTTTCTATTCTTGGAAAGGAATAGTTAAATTTTTAGAAGAAAGGAGAAAATATTATGGCAGCAGATTCTGTAAAAGGTGCCGTTGCAGGTTCAGTCGCTCCAAGTGCAGCAGCAGGTGCAGATGTAGCGTTAGCTGCTCTAGGTCATAGAACCACTGGACAGTGGCTTGGACAAGAAAGTCATAGATCTGTTTGGGAGTGGATTAGCGGGGTGCAATCTAGAAACAAGCCTTAAAAAAATTTTGGGATATTAGCTCAGTTGGTTAGAGCGCCACGTTGACATCGTGGAGGTCAGCTGTTCGAGTCAGCTATATCCCATTTAAAAATTTTTTTTAATTAAATCTTACTTGCATTTCTTGATAAAAAACATTAATATTTAGTGTTTAAAATATGGAAAATTAAAGTAAGGAAAAAAATAATTTTTACAATCAGCTTAAAATTCGATTCAAAAGAAATTATGATATTGGATAAAATGATATTTTTGAAATTAAAAGAAGTGCAAATATAGATGGATTTGAAAATAAATAAAGCAATAAGAGCTGATAAAGTAAGAGTAATATCTGATGAAGGAAAGCAAATTGGTGTTATGTCAGTGAGAGAGGCGCTCTCTATCGCAGAAAGTAAAAACCTGGATTTGATAGAGATTTCTCCTCAGGCTAAACCTCCTGTGTGCAAGATAATGGATTTTGGAAAATACCGTTATATGCAGGCAAAAAAAGAAAAGGAAAGCAAGAAGGCACAGGTTCAGATAAAAGTTAAAGAGGTAAAGATAAAACCTAATATTGATAAACACGATTTAGAAACTAAAATTAATATGGCTAAGAAGTTTCTAGAAAAGGGAATGAAAGTTAGGGTTACTTGTACTTTTAGGGGAAGAGAGATGCTTCACACGGAAATTGGAGAATCTCTTATACAGAAAGTTTTAGATGAAGTGCAAGAAATAGCTTCAATAGAAGCTCCAATTAAGAAAATGGGGAAAATAATGACGGTAGTTTTTGCTCCTTTAAGTAAAAAAGCAAAAACATTGAAAAAGAAGGAGACTACAAGTGCCAAAGATGAAAACAAATAAATCGGTAAAGAGCCGATTTAAACTTACAGGAACTAAAAAATTGAGAAGAACTCGTCCTGGAAAAAGGCATATTTTAACTAAAAAAACATCTAAGAGAAAAAGGCATTTAAAGAAATTTAAGCTTGTTGATAAAGCTCAAGAGAAAACATATCTAAGAATGATGGGCCTTGCTTAGAAAAAAATTAATAGGATAAGACAATGGTTAGAGTAACAAATTCAGTACCAAGACATAAAAGAAAGAAAAGATTATTTAAGCTCGCTAAAGGTTTTTGGGGAGACAGAAAGAATCATTTGCGTCTAACAAAAGATGCTGTGATGAAAGCATTAGCTTTTAATTACATACACAGAAAACAGAATAAAAGAAATTTCAGAAAGCTTTGGATTATTCGTATTAATGTTGCAGCAAAGATGAATGGTATTTCATATAGCAAATTAATATATGGATTAAATAAGGCTAATTGCCAGATCAATAGAAAAGTTTTATCTGAATTAGCAATAAAAGATCCTTCAGCTTTTACTGCTGTAGCAAATAAAGCAAAACAAGCTCTTATTGCTTAAGACAAATTTTGTTGCAAAAAAGTTTTTTTTGCTTCACTTTAGTATTTATTGAAAATAAGGTTTTGTTATGTCTTTAAATTCAGAAATCGAAAAGATCCGTATAAGTTTCTTAGAGGAAATTTCTTCTGCAGATCATTCAAAAGCCATAGAGAACATTAAGATCAAGTATCTTGGTAAAAAAGGATGCGTTCAATCCTTAATGATGCACCTGAAGAATGCCTCAAATGAAGAAAAGCCTATTTTCGGTAAATTAATAAATGATTTGAAAGTCGATATAATTTCTCACATAGATAATAATCAGAAGAGACTTTTTCTTCAGGAACAGAACAAAAAACTAGAAAATGAAAAAATAGACATTACACTTCCCGGCAGTAGAAAAAAAGTTGGAAAGGTTCATCCTGTAATCCAGATGATGAACAAAATGCTTGGCATTTTGAAGGATATGGGCTTTTCAGTGCAGTATGCGCCTGATGTTGATTCAGATTATTATAATTTCGAAGCCTTAAATTTTAAGAAAGATCACCCTGCAAGAGATCTGCAGGATACTTATTACATATCTTCTCATTACTTAATGAGGACTCATACAAGCAACACTCAAATAAGGGTTATGGAAAATGCTACTCCTCCACTTAGGGTGGCAGCTCCCGGAAGATGCTTTAGGAATGAGACTATTTCTTCAAGGTCACACGTGTTCTTTCATCAGATAGAGATTTTTTATGTCGACAAGGATGTAAATTTCGGAGACCTGTTATATTTGATGGAAGTTTTCTGGGGTAAGGTTTTCAACAAGAAAGTAGAAGTACGTGTTAGGCCTTCATATTTTCCATTCGTTGAACCTGGCATGGAAATAGATATCAGCTGTTTCATATGTTCTGGTAAAGGATGCAGAATATGTAAACATGCCGGATGGCTTGAAGTATTAGGCGCCGGGATGATCCATCCAAACGTTTTAAAGTATGCTGGGATCGATCCTGAGAAGTATTCCGGCTATGCAGCAGGAATGGGAGTAGAAAGGGCTGCTATGCTGTATTATGATCTTCAGGATATAAGATTGTTTACCGAAAATGATATGAGATTTTTATCTCAGTTCTAATTACATGCCTTCTACTGTTTTATCTACCATTTCCTGTATTGCATTAGATAGTCTTTCAGGAAGACCTTCGAAATTAACAGATAAAAATCCTCGTACGATAACAGAAACGGCCTTATCTTTTGATAGTCCTCTTGCCATTAAGTATTCTATTTCTTTATCAGCTATTTTCCCTACAGCGGCCTCATGTGATAGATCTATATCTTTTTTATTTCCTATAAGTTCAGGTATTGCATGAATTGTTGCATCATCATTTAAAATAAGACCTCTGCATTCCAAGTGACCTTTTATAGGGCAGTTCTTACTCTCCAGCATACCTCTTGCAATTGCTGTAGCATTATCTTCAGCAACCACTCTGGAAGAAATTTCTCCTTTTGTATTTTCTCCTTCAAAAACTACTTTTGATCCAACATCATAAAGAGAATCTTCAGTTGCTAAAATTATACTGTTGAACACTGTTTTAGAGTTTTTACCTCTGCAGATAGCTGCAGGGTACATTTGCATGTCCTTAACAGGATGCAAGTTTATGTAATTGGATACAAATACTGCATTTTCATCAAGTAAAGCAGCGCTTCTTGGCCTTACTTTTGATTCTTTTGCCCATCTGTGTATCATTGTGAAATGTAAGAATGCATTTTTCTTTATAAAAAACTCTGATACGCCTATGTGAGTTCCTTTTTTTACTTCTGGAGTAAGTGAGCAGCCTGTGATAATCCTTGCTTCCGATCCTTCTTCTGCAATTATTACATTATGCACACATTGTTCAATATCCTGTGTCATCATTAAGCATGACTCTAAAGGAAGATCAACTTTTGCTCCTTTCAGTATGCGCATGAAATATCCACCGGAGGGCTTTTGTGCTTTTTTTGTGTACTCATCTTTATTTTTATCAACTAGCTTCCACATGTAGTCTTTTAGCCAGTCATATTTTTTTATGGCATCAAGGATATCTAAAACTTCAACTTTGCCTTCATAAGCCTTGTTAACATGTGATAACATAGTCTTGTGATCAACATGAAAAAATGAACATGATCTTTGTGTCTCTGAAGAGGTTATTCCAACATGTTCTGCTGCTTCTAATATTTTTTTATCTTTCATTCTTCTTCTTTACTTTTTAAGCATTTAATACAACCCGAATATCCATCTCTTTTAATATCTTCAAAAATGGTCTTAGGGTTTTTCTTGCAGTATATTTTTTTATCAAGCAATACAAAGCCTTTATTCACTTCAATGTAATCTAAGATATATCCTGAATGAGTAATTATTATTGCCGAAGCATTTTCTTCTGTTATGTATTTCTGTATTTCTTTTGCCATCAAAGCCAAACTTTCAATATCTACTCCTGAGTCAGGCTCATCTAAAAGAAGGACTTTTGGTTTCATTATCAATAGTTGTAATAGTTCTGCTCTTTTTCTTTCGCCGCCTGAAAAGCCTACGTGTATATCTCTTTGTAAAAAATTTTCCATATCCAGTTTTTTTATCAAGTCTTTTGCCCTTTGGCTTAATTCTTCTTTCTGATCTTTCTTATCGCATACTTTAAGAAGGTTGATTAATTTTATTCCTTTTATTTCAGGAGGGTTCTGAAAGCTTAAGCCTAATCCAAGGTTTGCCTTTTCATCGCATGACATTTTGGTTATGTCTTTACCGTCAAATAATATTTTACCGCTTGATACCTTGTAATTTCCTATTCCCATAATTGACATAAGCAATGATGTCTTGCCTGATCCGTTAGGGCCGAACATTATCATGCTTGTTTTCTTTTCAAGTTTTAAATTGATATTATTAAGCAATACCTTGTTATCTATCTCTACAGTTATATTCTCTAATGTCAAAGTCATTGATATCTCCAAATATAATTAAACAGTATTCCAAATATATTTTTGAATTACAAGTATTGAATTAAAGTAGGAAAAACTTGATAATATTTCTTCAAGATTATTATTATGTTCACCATGGAAGAGTGGCAGAGCGGCCGAATGCGCTTGTCTTGAAAACAAGAGTCCCGAAAGGGACCGGGGGTTCGAATCCCTCCTCTTCCGAATTAGCAACCAATT
>CAYPMA010000020.1:0-16634 GCA_964411685.1 uncultured bacterium | reverse complement strand
GGAGACTCTTTATTGATATTTGTAATCCTTGCTCCATTTTGTATTAGAAGACGAACAAACGATGTTGGAACATTTTCTTTGGTACAGGCTAAAAATAAAGGCTCCCCTCCCTTTTGTTCTACAACTGCAGCGCCATAATTAACCAAAGATGTTGCTGCCTCAAAATCTTCTTCTTCTATTGCTTGCATTAATGGAGTCATTGTTAGAGTAGTATTTTCATATTTTATAAGTATTTCGGCTATATCGCTTTTTTCTTCTTTTATTACTTCAACTTTTTTTGGAACTTCTTTCTCTTCTTTTACTATTTTTTCTACAGGTTTCTTTTCTTCTTTTTTAATAATTCCCTTTTTCTTTTTAGCAGGCATTGATTTAGCTATTTTTTCTATCAAGTCCCTTATACTGAATTTTGCTTCATCAAATTCAATAAACAAGTCATTTATCTCCCCTTTATCATCAAAATCGAACTTTAAGTTATAATCAGGCATGCCTTTTAATTT
The DNA here is from genome assembly GCA_964411685.1 of uncultured bacterium. Classification (GTDB taxonomy): domain Bacteria; phylum Chlamydiota; class Chlamydiia; order Chlamydiales; family SM23-39; genus CAYPMA01. Next base: position 16,137 of record CAYPMA010000020.1, on the reverse strand, counting down.
TAATTCGGTTGAGGAATTGCTATCTTTTTGCGGAGTTATTTCCTCACTAAAAACATTGTGTGCTGCAATTAAAGGAAAAATACAAACAAATAAACTTATTATTTTTTTCATGGGAAGCTCTTACTTTTTTTATTTTTTTTGGAATAACAAATTACAACTGAAAAGAAATTAATTACAAGTTCAATTAAAAATTTAACGCTCAAAAAATTCTAATTATAAAGATGATAAAATTATTTCGATTGAGCTTTTTTAAGAAATAGACTGATAATTTTTTTATCAGCTTTACCTTTTGCAACTTGAATTACCAAATCTTCAAATTGTTTTTCATCAAAAGATAAAGAAACATTATTATCTTCTAAAAATACTAACGCTGAAACAACTGCTGTTCTTTTATTACCATCAATAAAAGGATGATTTTGACATATATGAAAAAGATATGCCGCAGCTTTATCGAATAAAGACTTATGAAGAAATTTTTTTGATATTTTAGACTTAGGCATTTCAATTGCAGATTGCAATAATCCAAGATCTCTGATACCAAATAAGCCCCCAAAAGCTTCAATAACTTGGTCATGAATTTCCAAAACTTCTTGCAACCGTAAAAAACGCATTATTTATCAGCAAGCCTCTTTAGTAATTTAGATCTTTTTTTTATTACTTTTTTAACATTTTTTTTATGAACAACAGTATCTACGTCTTGAACTGATTGAATAATAATGCCACCATTAGGATTAATATTGATTGAAAAAAATGCTTCTTCATCAAGACCCGCAGCTGCCAAAATTGACTTATCGATAACAAGCGCCTTACTATTACCTAACTGAGTTAGTTTTTTTAACATCTTATTCTCCTTTCTTTGTAATTACAATGTTATAACAAACTGTATTTTTTATCAATACCGACATAAACTATTTATTATAAATTAATTACAAGTTCAATTAAAAACTTTATAAAATATACGGCCTATAATCAATTTATAGGCCATCTGATTAAACTATTTACTCTTTTAAGTGTGATTCCAGTCTAGACACGACTAAATCAACTGCAGTGGCATTAAAATCAAAATATGGAATAATAAAATCAGCATATCTCTTAGATGGCTCAACAAATTGCCAATACATAGGATATACAGTTTCGAAATATTGTTTTTTTACACTTTCAAAAGTCCTTCCCCTTTCAACAATATCTCTTTCTATCCTCCTCAAAATACGTATATCGTCATTTGTCTGAACAAATATTTTCACATCAAAAAGATCTCTAATTTTTTTTACCGACAATAATAGTATTCCCTCTACTATTATTATTTTCTTTGGATATAAAGTTTTGTATTCTTCTTTTCTGGAATGCGTTGAGAAATCATATTCAGGCTGATATACAGGCAAGCTTTTCTTTAAGAACTTTAAATTATTTTCAAGCATATCAAAATCAATTGAATCCGGATGATCAAAATTTGATTTAGCTCTTTCTTCTAATGTTAGATGAGAAAGATCCTTGTAATAGTTGTCCTGAGTAATAATTAAAGCATCATCTTTAAACCTTTCATATAGTTTATTAGCTATAGTTGTTTTACCAGCTCCCGATCCTCCTGCTATACCTATTATTATTGGATCTGCAAATGAACAAAAACTTGCCAAAACAAACAAAATGACTTTTCTAATCATCAAATACCTCCTAAAAATTAATGGGGAAAAACATTAACAAATGATGAAAAAAATCAAAAGAATATTAAAAAAATTTTAATAATGAAGCTTCAGCAAATATAATATTCCATTCTCTCATAGTAGGAGTAAATGGTGGCGTGCATGGTGGATCAAAAACTACTTTAGAAACATCTAATTGCTTTGCATATATTCGTCTCCATTTCCTAGCCGCATCACTTTCTGGTAATGCTGAGGCAGGACCATTAGAACCCATACATTTTTTGGGATCAAAAGACAATGCGCCTATTCTACGCCTATCAGCTAATTTCGAAGTAGGTTTTCGAGGAACAACACCTACTATAGCTACTCCACAAGACATAAAAACTCCTAACTGTTAAGCAAGGTTAACAAATAATCTTTTTTTATAAATAATGAGTCTCCCTGCACACCTGGAGCATATTCACTCCAAACTTCAATAAAACCCCTTTCTTCTAAAAACCTTTTCAATTCTTCATATTTTGTTGTGCCGTACCAATATTCATCAAAATTGATCTCCGTAAATATTACTTTTGTGGTTTTTAATATATTCTCAGATTTTTTTAGAGCCTGCAGCTCAAACCCTTCCATATCAAGCCACATAAAATCAACTTTAGGAATATTGTTTTTTTCTGCCCATTTGTCCATCGTATAAGATTTTACTATAATTTTAGCTGTGTTTAAAAAGTTCTTACCAGCTTCTTTTGATCTTTCTAATAATGAACTTGACCCAGAATTATCATTGTTAACATAAAAAGGTATCTTACCGTTTGTATCACTCAAAGCATAAGGAAATATTTTTACATTTTTTTTATTTTTTATTGCCTTTTGCAATCTCTTAAAACTTTTAGGAGAAGGCTCAAAAGCATATACGCTTCCCTTTGTCCATATTGACGATAATTCAAATGTGTCATCTCCATTATTGGCCCCTGCTTCTAATATCACACTATTACTTGGCAAAATAACTCTTAGCAATGAATAAATATCTGATCTTTTATATGTTAATCTTGGAAATTTTTCTTGCAGATGTTTGTCTACATAAGTCACTGCATATGAAGAAGAACATAGAATTGAAGAAATAATAATTATTAAAAAATTTTTATACATATTAACCACTTTTGTCATAAATTTAAAATCGGACATAATAAAAATTTTATTAATATTGTTCAATAGCTTAATTTTTAAGATTAAAATTATTATTATAATATTTTTAAGATAAATTTTAACGAGTTTATAATATATTTATTAAAATTTCATTTTTTGTGTTATAATATTAATTAATTAATAATAAAAATAATTATAACTATATGAAAGCTTTAACAAGAACAGGAAATACTCCATTTTTTCATGTCCCTAAAGGAGAAAACCCTTTCGATCACCTTCCTGACGAAATGGTTGCAAAAATTTTAGGTATAGCAATAGCAAGCGGTCTGTCTTCTGGATCCCCTTCTTTAAAAACATGCTCAGCTATAGGAAACACATGTAGAAGGTTTTATAATCTATCTAACACTGAACAATCATTAAAAATTAAAATAGAACGTTTTATAGAAGAATTAAACAAACACATAAGCTATGATTGTAACGATAAAATTTTTAATTTTTCATTCAACCAAGACTCTAAGCCGACAATAACCATAAAAATGTCATCTAGATTTCGTTTTATATCTGATAATTTGCATCAAGTTACAAAAATTATTGATATGTTGCAAAAAGCATATGAAAAAGATGCTTTTATAAGAACCGGAAAAAAAATTAAATTTTTTGATATTATAACTAAATTAGGACCTGCCGATATACGTGTTAATTATCCTGATCATTTTTTATTCTTCTTCAGAGAAATAATAAATATGTTTATGGATCTTTGTCCAGCATCATTAAAAAGGGAATCACATATTGATTATTTTTTAGATGGCGTCCGTGTTAGAAAATATGATGTTACATTTAATTTAACAAAATTAAAAAATTATGAAGAATTCTCAAAACAATATAATAAAAAATATTATCCTGACATTGAAAAAGCAGGAAAACACATTTTATTATCATCTATCGTAAAATTATTAGCAGTATTGTATGCCTTAACAATACCAATAGTAGCATTTACATTTTTTTGGTTATCTATTTTATTCTCCCAATATATTAGCACATTACTATTTTTGACATTTACAATGATTCTAATGGCTTCTCCTGTAGTACCTTTAGCTATTTATGTTAAAATTGAAAAAAAAGATTTTATTCAAGATAAGTTTCATTCATCTGATAATAAAACAAAATTAGAATTATTCAATGAAAATTTAACAAATATATATAGAAATTTAATATTTAAATATAAAAAATATAACACTCATTAAAACATAAAGCATTAATTACTTAAACATCCTTATAATCACTCAACTTCTTCATGAAACCTCTCTAAATATTTTTCCATAAAAACATGTCTATCTTCTGCAAGTTCTTTTGCTGTATTTGTATTCATAAGGTCTTTTAAGAATAATAATTTTTCATAGAAATGATTTAGCGCTGGCCCCTGGCTATTTTTATACTGCTCAAATGTTTCATGAAAAACAGGCTTAATTTCAGGATTGTATATTTCTCTTTTTTTATATCCTCCATAAGCAAACGTTCTTGCTATGCCAATCGCTCCCAAAGCATCTAATCTATCAGCGTCCTGAACAATTTGGCCTTCTTTTGATAAATAGGCTTTTTCTACATGTATTCCTTTGAATGAAATATTATTTATAATATGGCAAATATCACTTATTACATTATCTTCAACATTTAAACCTTTTAATAGATTATATGAAATTTCAGATCCTTTTGAAAGATCACCATCATTGAATTTCCAATCAGCTATATCATGCAACAAAGCAGCAACTTGAACTACAAACATATCTGCTTTCTCTTTCTTGCATATTTTAATTGCATTTTTCCACACCCTGTAAGCATGTAACCAATCATGTCCTGTAGCCTCTTCATTAAGCTTGTTTTTTACAAAAGACACGATTTCATCGATAACAATTAATTGCTCTTGTGTTAATCCATAGTCTTCTTTGACTAATTTCATAAAATAAAATCTCCTTATAAAATGCATTTTTCATCATTAAACGGTTTATATGATAACTTCAAAAATTCGAAATAATTGATTTTATTTCATTTTTTGAGTTCAAATTACCAGAAAATTCTTCTTTTTCGGAGTATATAATAAGACATGAGAACATTAGTTTTCGATCATTTCTTTCTGTCCAACCAACAAACCAGCTAAGTATTTTATCGTCAACAATACCAAGACCTGTTTTACCATACAACTTGGAGCCATTTGAAAGAGTTTCAACAAAAACAATATCTTTTGTCATATTATAAGAATTTAATGAAACCAATAGATCTTGATCTAAAAACTTTTTCAAAAAATCAATCTGTTCATTAACAGATATTTTAAGGCTTTTTCCTAGCCATGTGTTATTATCATAATCTTTCTCAATACATTTATTCCCATAATTGAATGAGTTAATGTAATTTAAAAATCTTGTTTTTCCAATTCGTTTTACTATGTCTTTAGAAACCCATACACATGAATTTTTTATCCAAGAGCTTGGGTCTTGATCTTGTTTCCATTTATCAAAAAATAAATTATTATTTACAAGATCATCTTTAAATATAAAAAAAGGCTCATTTTTAGAAATTAACACATTTGAATCATAGCCCATTAAACTTATAGGTATTTTAAATGTTGAAAATGGACTGTAACGCACATTACAATCGCCTTCAGAAAAAAGGATTTTTCCTGATTTAAAATCCTTTATCAGTATCATTTTTTCAGAGGAAAATGCTTTAGACATAAAACATAAAAGGAAAAAATATACGATATATTTAATTTTTTTTCGTTTTAAGGATCCCATTAATTGCATGATTATTTTTAATAACGATTAATTATCATAAACCCAGGATGAATTTACTTTTTATGTTTTATACTTAAAAGTATTAACCCCACTCCGAGAACAATCAAAACACCGCCTCCACCTTTAAACAGTAAAGAAATTGTAGCATAGGTATCTGCCTTAAGAGATCCTTCTTCTATCCTTTTTTCTATAGAATCTGTGATACGCTTTGCAATTTTTTTACCAAAAGGATTGAATGATAAAATTTTCTTACCGGTGCTAACTTTTCCTTGGGCTTGAGCGATCTGCTCTCTTCCTTCATTCACACGATTTGTAATATATAAAGAAGATAAGATCAAAGAAATGCCGATAACTATAAAAATTATTCCTAAAATTCTCTTTACAAGCATAATTTATACTTTTTGTTTTTTTTCTTTTATAACCAATATAAACAAAAAACAAAAATGTAAACAAATTATTTTATTATTATTTGAAAAATGAACAGTAAAATCATCAATTTAATTTCTTATAAGAATAATCATTTCTTTGCAGTTTTGAATAAAAATGCTGTCCTAAAGTTATCTTTTCCCCAGGTAATGCCTGTCTAGTTACATCAGTGTTTGTAATTCTTAATGATACTGATGAATTTTTAGAATGAAGCATATATTCAGCTATCATTTTAACTCCTGGAATCAATTCCATAAGTCCAATAGATAAATTTTGCAATGACCAAGCTGCAATTCTTTTAGAATGTTCAGCACTAAATATTAACGTAAACATAGAAACAAATCCTGCAAAAACACTTGCAATAATGCGTCCAATTGATACCACTGAGCCAATAAAAGGAGTTGATCCCATAGCGTCTATGAAATTCATAGGGCTATAAGAACAATTCATATATACAGGCAAGTGATCCGATGCGTTTTTATCTAAATCAGATGGAACTTCAGGATTGTCTGAACAAAGTGGTGCATCAATAACGCCACTAATAAAAGCAGACTTAAAAAGGGATCTTATTGGGTGATAGTTTTTTTTATTGTTTGCTTTAATGAAAAAATAATCAAGCTCTCTTAATTGGTTTTTTTCATCATCTCGATTAATTGCTGTAGGTTTATTTGTTCTTACTAATTTATATCCTGCTCTTGTAAAAATATCAAACCTATTTGGCCAACCTTCCGGGTTAATATTCATATCTGCGCCGATTACTACTAAATCTGTATCAAAATCGCTCAAATAGTTAATTAATTCTCTACAAAATCTATCTCCAGATACAGCTGAGTCCTTCGTAGGCGAATTAAAATCACATCCAGGAACATGTGCAGAAGCAAAACTCATTGTAAATCCTGAAGTTTTATGCCTAGCTGTTGATACGCTTACATCAGTAGCAGACGCTGGAAAATTAGTAGAATAATCATCGATACAATCATACTCATCTAAATTTATCGCTATTCCGGAATCAACATATTTTTCCGCTCTACCTTGGTGAACTATGCTGTAGTTTCTTTTTTCTAATTCTTTAATAAGAGGCCTTTCTCTCATAGGACAACCTAATTCTTGAAGAAAAAAAACAGATGGAATATCTTGACTTGTTATTTCTTCTGAAGTTCTGGCTTGCACCTCTTCATATTTACCATCTTCTGTAGAACCACCCGCTAGCTCATAATCATTTGATCTAGCTCCCATATTATATGTGCCAAATGTGCCTAATCTAAAGTTATATTTGCCAAATTCAATGTTTATCATATGTTTTATACGTGTTTTTTATTATTTAATGTAAATATTATAATTAACTTAATATTAAACTTCAATTTTAAATTAATTTGTTTACAAAAGACACAACAAACTGAGTTACAATTTGTTTATGCATTCATTTAGATCTAAAAAAAATAGAATTTAAAGAATTTATTATATACATATGGAATTATTCTGATTATATACATTTTAAAGATGATAAATTGGATTTTGTACTGTTTAAATATTAGCGGCAGTCGGATTCGAACCAACGACACCCGGATTATGATTCCGATGCTCTAACCAACTGAGCTATGCCGCCGTAAAAGAAAATGGCGGGGAGAGGATTCGAACCTCTGACCTTTGGGTTATGAGCCCAACGAGCTAACCACTGCTCCACCCCGCGATAATTTGAAGTTACATAATATTTAAACACAGATTTAAGCACAACAGCAAAACAAACTTTTTTTTATATCAACCAAGATTTTCAAAATGTAAATTTTTTTTTAAGATTAATTATAATAATTAAAAGTGTTATAGTTTATAGACTTTAATAAATTTAATTAGGTGATAATAATGGCTACAATTTTATTAAGCTGGTCTTTAACAGCAGTAAACATTTTTCATGTGTATCACGATGGAAAAAGACTTTCAGACAAAAATTCAGTAAAAGACCTAATGGTAAAACTTATTGCAGGAATTTCTCTTTCTATAATTGGTTGGATATTTTTTGGATCATTAGGATCAGCAGCAGGCATGCTGATAGGTTATGAATTAGCAACATGTTATCAATTCTTTTCAAAAAAAATTAATGCTTTTTTAGAAAGAAGAAGAAATCAACAAGCAGTTGTTAATGAATAAGAGCATTAAAAGTATTGTTTAGAGATCCTTTAACAATATTTAACAAGGCTTCCTTATTCTTTTGAAAATCTGAGATTTTATTAAACTCATACATAATAAATCTTTCTAGATCTTTTATGTCGAGCTGCTTTCCGCATTTATTCTCTAATACAAGATTTTTCATATCTTCTTGAGACCTCATATTATTTCCGAAAACAGAAAAACATGACAACATAACAGGCTCTAAGATGTTATGACCACCTATTTTATCAGTAAAGCTTCCCCCTACTATTGCAAGCTTGCTTAGCTGATAGCAGAGATTAAGCTTTCCCATTGTATCAACAAATATAACTCTTTCATCTTTTATATTTTCTATTTCACTAAGATTTACAAATGATATGTTCTTTTCTGAAAGAAGCGATTTAACGGCATTAAAACGCTCAGGATGGCGGGGGGCTAAAAAGATGCGCATACTTCTCTTTTCTTCAAACACAGAGCTTAAAACGTCAAATATAAGCGATTCTTCTGGATGATGCGTTGATGCAACAGTAATAACATCTTCGCCTACCAATTTTTTTAGGCTATTTATTTCATCATTATTAAGTACTTCTACATCTGAATCATATTTCAAGTTTCCTGTTACAATTACTTTTTTATTGCAGACAGATAAAAATCTATTTTTATAAAGATCATTTTGTGCACATATTAAATCTACATTGGAAAAAAGTCTTTCTGCAAAAAATTTAAACCAGTGAAGTCTTTTCTGAGATTTTTCTGAAATTTTGGCACTTACAATAGAAGTTTTTGCATTAACCTTTTTAGCATGTTTTAAGAAGTTGTACCAAATATCTGTTTCTATCAAAATAACATGTGATGGATGTAAAGACTTCATAAGTCTTTTCATTATCCAGGAAAAATCAAAGGGCAAAAACATTAAAAAATCCGCAAAATATAATTCCTTTTTTGCCTGTTCATGTCCGGTTTCTGTAACAGAAGAAAAAACTATGAAAGAATCAGGATTACTTTCTTTTATTTTTTTTAATAAAGAAACGCAAGCCTTTGTCTCCCCCATCGAAACAGCATGAATCCAATAGACAGTCTTATTGTCAGGAACTTTTATATTATATTGCTTTATCCCTAGCCTGTATAAGAGATGGCTTCTTTTTTTATTTTTAAAAACTTTATCAAAATAAAACTTAGGCAACACAAAAAGCATTGCTAAACAAAGAATTAGATCATAAAAAACTGAAAACATATTTTACTTTTTTACAACAATGTTCAATAACTTGTTTGGCACAAATATTATCTTCAAAATATCCTCAGACAAATGCTTCTTAATGTTTTCATCTTCTTTAGCAATTTTTAAAACATCTTCTTTTGATAAGTCTTTATCCATTTCAAAGCGACCTCTAAGCTTGCCATTAATCTGAATTACATATGTTACCTTGTCATTCTGCAAATACTTATCATTAATCTTTGGCAACGGTTCATATGACAGATAAGTTTTTTGCCCCAAGATCTCCCAAATTTCCTCAGATAAATGAGGAGCAAAAGGATATAAGGCCTGAGTTGCAATCCTAATTGATTCTTTGGATATTTTATTTAATTTTGATAAGGAGTTCAAAAATTCCATCAGATGCGCAATTGATGTGTTAAATTGCATGTTTTCTATTTCATTTGAAACTGTATAGAGAAGCCTATGAGCTAACTTAAGAGATTCTTCATCTAGTTCATCAATTACTTTCTCAGATGTTGCAATATCATAAAACCTTGTTAAAAAACGCTTGCATCCTGTTATAGCATCTGTATTCCAAATCTTTTCTCTGTCAAAAGGACCTAAAAACATTTCATATAGACGAAGGGCATCAGCTCCAAATTCTTCTATCATTTCATCAGGAGTTACTCCATTTAATTTCGACTTGGACATTTTTTCAACCTGATGAATAAGCTCTTCATTAGTTGTAGCATGAAAATATCTTTCATTTTTGTTAACAACATCTTCAGGGCTTACATATCCACCTTTTGGCAATCTATATGAAGGAGCTGTAACAACACCCTGATACCTGTAGCTTTGAAAAGGCTCTTTTGTTGAAACTAGATTACAATCATATAATACCTTATGCCAAAACCTTGCATATAACAAATGCAATACAGCATGTTCAGCACCACCCACATACATATCAACAGGCATCCAATAATTTTCACTTTCTTCAGACCAGGCTTCTTCTGCATTATTTGGATCACAAAAACGCAAGTAATACCAGCAGGACCCAGCCCATTGCGGCATTGTATTTGTTTCTCTTTTTGCTTTTTTATTTGTTTTTGGATCAATTATATCTGTCCATTCTTTAACTTTCGTAAGAGGGCTTTTACCTCCTCCTGCAGGCTTAAAATCTTTCATTGGAGGAGGAATTAAAGGAAGCTCATCTAAACCCAAAACTCTTTCTGTTCCGTCTTCAAAATGTAAAACAGGAATAGGCTCACCCCAATATCTCTGTCTTGAAAAAAGCCAATCCCTTAATTTGTATGAGATTGTTTTTTCTCCGATATTATTTTTTTCAAAGTACGAAATTGCCTTCTTGCACCCTTCTGAAAGATTTAATCCATTTATTGAGAAACTATCTGACGAGCTGTTTATTATTTCACCATCTTTTGTCCAACATACATTACCTTGTACAACATCTTCTATAAACTGCTCTTTGGTTGTTTCTTTTAAATCTTCCTCTGTAATAAGGCTTTCATCAGGATGATATACAGACTTTATTGAAAGATTATATCTCTTGGCAAATTCATAATCTCTTTCATCATGAGCAGGAACAGCCATAACAGCTCCTGTACCGTATCCTAATAAAACGTAATCTGCTATCCAAATTGGTATTTCTTCTTTTGTTATAGGATGTATGGCATGAGCTCCTGTAAATGCCCCTGTTTTGTCTTTTGTTGTGTCCATTCTTTCAATATCAGATTTATTAATCGCTTTATTCTGGTAATCCTCTACTTCTTTTTTTTGTTCCCTGGTAGTTATTTTCTTTACTAATGGATGCTCTGGAGAAAGAACAATATATGTTACGCCGAAAATAGTGTCTGAACGTGTTGTGAAAACAAAAATTTTCTCTTTTGTTTTTTTCTCTTCAAATGAAATTGTTGCTCCTTCACTTTTCCCTATCCAGTTCATTTGAAGTTTTTTCAAATTTTCAGGCCAGTCAATATCTTTTAAGTCATCCAACAGACGTTCTGCATAAGCTGTAATTTTTAATATCCATTGACGAAGAGGCCTTTTTTCAACAGGATATCTTCCTTCTTTTGAAAAACCGTTTTCTACTTCTTCATTTGCAAGCACTGTTCCAAGGGCAGGGCAATAATTAACATTGATTTCTGCTTCATAAGCAAGGCCTTTTTCATATAATTTTGTAAAAATCCACTGAGTCCATTTATAATATGAAGGATCGCTTGTAGCTATCTCCCTGTCCCAATCATAGCTAAATCCTAAATTCTTTAACTGAGATCTATAAGTATTTATGTTTTTTTCAGTTGTAACAGCAGGATGGGTTCCAGTTCTTATTGCATATTGCTCCGCTGGAAGGCCAAAGCTATCCCAGCCCATGGGATGCAATACATTATATCCTTGCTGACGCTTGAACCTGGCAATTATATCTGTTCCTGTATAACCGGTGACGTGTCCCACGTGAAGCCCAGCACCTGAAGGATAAGGAAACATATCCAAAATGTAATATTTTTTCTTGTTCTTATCTATCTTTGCCTTAAATATCTTGTTATCCGCCCAGAACTTCTGCCATTTTTTTTCTATTCTACTGTGATCATATGCCATAATTTTTTCTCTTTTTGAAAAAACTATAACACGATAAGAAAAATATGATAAGAAAAAGATATTATATACAAAATATTTGATTAAAAAATTGTTTATAACTATAAGTTTTTTAAATTTTTATTTTATGGTGATTTTATGTCTGTAGAATCAAGTTCAGATCAAGATACAGTTATTAGTTTAGCAACAATAAAAGAACAATGGCATAATTTTACAGAAATTATTGTGGAAGACCCTCTTTTTTTTATAATAACATCCATTGCTGCAATATATTTATCATCGACTATTGTATATTTTTCTCCACCAATAACTACAACAATTGGAATTATGGCATTATTGGAATCATTAATTATTTCGACAGCTGCAATAACTCAGATAAATAAAATTATTAAAAAATTATCAACTACTATTAATTATGAATACTTAAAGACACGATGTGTTAGCCCTATCATAGATACTTTATATGAAGATGAAATATTAGGACCTTTTTTTAATGGACTTAGCAAAGAATTATCAAATGTAACATCGGTTATATTTGCCCCTTTCAGGGCTATTGGAAGATTGTTCCAAAGAGCGAAAAACACCCCTGAATAAGATTATTTATCATTCCACATATTTTTTTGTTTTATAAGATCTATTAATTTATCGATTGCTTTATCTGTTTTAATATTTTTTTCTACACACTCTTTTTTACAGTACAGGTAAACTTCATCTTCCTTAGATCCTATCACTCCAAAATCAGCGTCCTGCATTTCTCCGGGACCATTTACAATACATCCCATCACAGCTATTTTTAATCCCTTTAAATGAGAAAGTCTTTTTTTTGCTTCTTTTGCAACTGCCAATAAATTATATTTTGTTCTTCCGCATCCGGGGCATGAAATAAACTCAGTTTTAAAAATTCTTTTTCTGGAGCCTTGTAAAATGTTAGATAATATAGAAAATTGTTTTTCTTCTGAAAATTCTGAATCTAATGCAATACCATCTATTAAATTGTTAATTATAAAATATCCTATCTCAAATGGTGCGTTAATAATAATATCTTCATAATTAGATGAATATTTCATAATTACAATAACTGGACATTGGATTTTGTTATCTTTTAAAAAAATCAAAAAATTCAATAAGTCATTAGAATCATATTTTTTTTTCTCAAACAATATATAAGAAGGATTGATGGTTTTTAATTTTTCAAAATTATCCGACGATTTTACAATAACTGCACTATTTTCAACATAATTATTTAAAGATGAGATAGATATTTCATTACCAGAAATTATTAAATTATCTTCTTTTATGAAGCCTTCTGATTCAATATTATTTTCATTAGAAAATAGAATTATTTTTTCATCTTTTTTGTTTTCATCAGAATCAATTACCGGCAAAAATCCTTTTTCCTTATAAGAATTATATATAGAGATAACTCTTTTACATGGATCAATTTCATTAACGGGATCTTCAGTTAAAGATATTCTAATTGTATCCCCTATACCCTGTAATAACACTGTTCCTATCCCAACTGTTGACTTAATCCTTCCTTCTTCTCCTTCTCCTGCTTCAGTAACTCCAAGATGCAAAGGATGGTCCCAGCCATATAACTTCATTTTTTCTACAAGTTTCTTATAAGCATCAATCATTATCAGGGTGTTGCTTGATTTCATGGAAAACAAAAAGTCATTAAACCCATATTTTACGCATATCTTAGCATACTCACAAGCCGACTCTACCATGCCCTCTGTAGTATTACCGAACTTATCTAAGATTCTTTTTGATAACGACCCATGATTAACACCTATTCTTAAGGCTTTTTTTAAATATTTAGCCCTTTCAATAAGAGGTAAAAATTTTTCTTCTACTTCTTCTAAATTACCAACTGAAAAATTTCCAGGGTTAATCCTCACCTTATCAACATATTCTACTGAGATCATTGCTGCATCAGGATAAAAATGAACGTCGGCAACAAGAGGAATATCTGCATTTTTTTTAATTAATAAATTTTTGATTTTTTCACAGGCATAAGCTTCCTTTTTTCCCTGCACTGCCATACGAACAATTTCACATCCGGCATCTTGTAGTCTAAGTATTTGATCAATTGTATTTTCTATATCTGTTGTAGGAGAAGAGATCATAGACTGTATTCTTATGGGCATACTACACCCGACAGAAACGTTTCCAATATTTACCAGTCTTGTCGGAAACCTATTATTTTTTTTCATTAAAAAAACCAATTGTTATTAAGGAGGAGAATTATACTAAAATTTGATTTGCAAAACAAATTTAAAAAAAATTTTTACTAATAATCAAATTCCTGAAAATCAGGTTTTATAGTTCTTGTTTCATTTTCCTTAGCATTAATATCAATTTTTTTAATGTCGTCATTATCTAATTCAAAATCAAATATTTCAAAATTTGATTTCAAGTGCTCTTTAGAGGTGGCTTTTGGAATAACTATAAGACCCTTTTGGATCAACCATCTCAAGGAGACTTGGGATGGTGATTTATTATATTTTTTTCCTATTTCAATCAATACTGAATCCTTTATTGCCTTACCATGAACTATTGGGCTATAGGCAGTTACTGCAATATTATGTTTATTACAAAATTCTAAAAGTGCTTTTTGATATAAATATGGATGAAACTCAACCTGATTTACAGAGACAAAAACATTTTTATCTAAAAGGTCTTGTAAATGATGAATTGTATAATTACTTACGCCTACGCTTCTTATTTTTTTCTTTTCCTTTAATTTATGCATTTCTTCAACAATTCCAACCATTTTCCTGTAATTGTCAGGCCAGTGAACTAAAAATAAATCGATATAATCAGTTTTTAACTGCTTCAAACACTCATCACATGCAAATTCAACTTTATTGGGATATAGATGATCTTTCCATAATTTTGTTGTTATAAATAGCTCGTCTCTAGGGAAACCTTTTATTCCTTCTGCCACCATGTCCTGATTATAATATGCATAAGCTGTATCTATGTGCCTATATCCTATATCAAGGGCGTTTTTAATAACTTCTATGCATTTTTTTCCTTCCTGCTGCCATGTGCCCAACCCCAAGACAGGAATTTCAATTCCGTCATTTAACTTTTTATTAGGCATTTTCATGATTTTCTCCATTTTTAAAAAAAGAATAGATTTTTTTAAAATTCAAAACAAGAAAACTAAATTTTTTTATGAATATAAGCCAATGTATTTCCCCAAGGAAATGATACTGAAAAATGATTTATTAATTCAAATTCCGAATTTATATAATCTGTTAAAGAAAAACTGATCGTAATTACCTTAGAACCTGTTTTCAGGTTTTTTAACTTATCAATTATTTTTAATATCTCATCAGTTTTTAAAGAAGTGCCGTACAAATACACCACAGATGCAAATGAATAATCGATATTAAAAAAATTATCATTTATCAAATTCATATTTTTTATTCTGAAAATTGTTTTTATAATATTTGAATAAAATATAAATGAAGGATTCCATTCAACTGCGGTTGATTGGCATCCTATAAAATTATTTAACCAAAAACATGTTTTAGCCCTTCCGGATCCTAATTCAAGTATATGATCTTCTTTTTTTATTTTACTTCTCTTCACTATCTTATGCCATGTTGTAAGAGGCGTTTCCCCATAAGAATATACATTTTCACTTCCTATCCTCTGCATAAACTGTCTATTCATCCTATAGGGATTTTTAAACATATAAAACAAAAAGAAAAAAACATCGATTAATAAAAACCTTAAAGATAAATAATATTTCAATGCCTTAGTAAATTCTTTAAATTGATATATTTTCACATTGAAATACAATCTAATTAAATTAAAAACAGATTTTGATCTTTTACCAATTAACATAATAGCCTGGATTTACAGTAATAAATGTATCAGGCTCAAGTTTAGCATCTTTCATAGAGAGAAACAAGTCATAAGGAGGTAAATTAAAAGGCTCATCGGATAAATTGAACGTTTTCCAATGCATTCCTATGCTAAATGAAGAATTTACATCTTTATGTATCTCTACTGCTTCTCTTGGATTTACATGAACGGGCTTCATAAATTTTCTTGGGGCATAGGCTCCTATAGGAATAAGGCTCAAATCAATTATATCCCATTTTTTGCCTATCTCTTTAAAATCATTGTCATTATAGCCTGTATCCCCTGTAAAATATACCCTCTTATACGAATC
>CAYPMA010000019.1:0-17388 GCA_964411685.1 uncultured bacterium | reverse complement strand
CCTTTGAATCCTTTGATAAATTATTTAAATGTGGTTGTAAATATTTTTTAAGTTCTTCTTTAAAAGACTTTCTGGTATTAGCCTGACCAATATAATTGATATGTAAGACAAGATCTTTTAATCCCAATCTTTGATATAATTCATATAACATGTCAATAATTTCTACATCCTGTTCTTCAGATGGATCTCCCACAGCTTCAGCTCCATATTGATAAAACTGCCTAAACCTTCCTTTTTGCGGTCTGTCGTATCTGAACATTGGCCCGAAATAATAAAGCTTATGTTTCTGTGAATATGATGCAAAATTATTTTCAATAAAGGCCCTCATTAAGCTTGCAGTTCCTTCAGGTCTTAATGACATAAGGCGGTCAGCCTTATCTTTAAAGGTGTACATTTCTTTTGAAACTACATCAGTTGCTTGTCCAACACCTCGTTCGAATAATTCTGTTTTTTCAAAAATTGGAGTCCTTATTTCTTTATAATTATAGTCATTAGATAACTTATGCAATACCTTTTCAACATAATGCCAATAAGAAACCAGTCTCCATTGTTCTTTTTCAGAATAGGGAACTATGTCATATAAGCCTTTAGGTATTTGTATGTTCATTATTTTTTCCTTAAATAGTTTATAAGGATGATAAATCATTTTTAAAAAAAGATCAAAATTCATCTTTTATTTTTATTAAAAATTTGTAAATAAAATTTTTTTGTTACATTAATCAGTAATGGAGTCATAAATAAATTTATTAATTTCAGTGTTTATTCTTTTGAAGAAATCAGGGATTTTAATTTATTGATCCATTTTAATAATAAGCTTTCTTCTTTTTTTTCTTTATAATTTTCATGAAGCTCTCTTAATATTTCCATGTATGGAAAAGGTATCCATTCAAGTCCTGCAAATTTTGAGAGATAATATCCCAATGAAAATTCTGAGCCGGAAGGATATTCATGTATTTCATTTAAAAAACTTTTTATTTCTAAAGAAAGAGGATCTTCTTGATTTAAAAAAGGAGCAAACTCTCTTAAAAAGTGCAGCCAATTAAGTGATAATTCTTTTAAGAATTTCGCATCTTCACTTAAATCTTTCTCGCATAATTTTTTTAAAGATTTTTCTAATTCAGAAATGGAAGAAAGTAATTTTTTTATTGAACCTTTCTTTTTTGTTATGGCGATACTATCCAATACTTTTTTCATCGATTGACATGTTCGTGCAAATGCAAGAAGGCCATTATATTGTTGTTCAAAATCTTTTTTATCTTTTTTGTTTTCTTTTTCATCGCCGATTTTTTCTACGTAAGCAGATTTTATTATATCTGGTATCGGCTGTATTTTAAAATCATCCATAAATACTTTGGTGTTTTTATTAGTTATATAAGATATTTTTTGAATTATCTATAAAAATTTTATCTAGGGCAATATATAGAGAATTTTTTGAATATTGATTTTTTATTTAAAAGTGTATAAGATTCTTAGAAATAAATATTTTTATATTATAAACAAAAATAATAAGGATTTAATGTAAAACTCAATAATAACTGTTTATTAATAAATGAATTATAAACAATAAATTATTTTATTGACCATTCATTAATTATATTTTATCCTGAAGCTAGAAAGGGGGCATCAATATGAGCGTTCTAGATATACTCAAACCTTCTCCACCAGCAAAAACTATAGAAGATCAAAAAATTGTTAAAAAGAAATATAAGTACTGGAGAATACGTACTTTTTACAGTATGTATATAGGCTATGCCTTTTTTTATTTTTCACGTAAAAGCTTTACTTTTGCTATGCCTGCTTTAATTAGAGATTTAGGATTTGATAAAGTACAGCTTGGAATGCTTGCAAGTATTTTATCTATTACTTATGGTGTCAGTAAATTTTTAAGCGGTATAATGAGCGATAAGTCTAATCCAAGATATTTTATGGCCATAGGACTTATCCTGACCGGAATCTTTAATATATTTTTCGGCTTTTCATCGACTATACTAATGTTTGCAATATTTTGGGGATTAAATGGTTGGTTCCAGGGATGGGGTTGGCCTCCATGTGCAAAGCTATTAACTCACTGGTATTCTAAATCTGAAAGAGGAACTTGGTGGAGCCTATGGAACACATCACATAATTTGGGGGGTGCTGCAATACCTATACTTGCGGCCGTGATAGCTCAATATATGGGATGGAGATATGCCATGTATGTGCCAGGTGTAATGTGTATAATGGCGGGCCTGTTTTTAATAAACAGATTAAGAGATACTCCTCAAGCATTAGGATTGCCGGCTATAGAAAAATATAGAAAAGAACCGGAAGAAGAACAGGCGGCTGAAAGACAGACTAATCTTTCTGCTAAACAGCTCCTTTTTGAATATGTATTGAAAAATAAATTTATATGGATATTGGGAATAGCATACTTTTTTATTTATATTATAAGGACAGGAATAAATGATTGGACCACATTATTTTTAGTTGAAGCAAAAGGATATTCATTACTAAAAGCAAGTAGTACAATTTTTTGGTTTGAGATAGGCGGCTTCTTAGGAAGTTTGGTAGCTGGATGGACATCTGATCATGTATTTAAAGGTAAAAGAGGTCCTGTAAATGTTATTTTTGCTTTATTAACAACAATATTTGTATTCGGAATGTGGAAAGTCCCAGGAGGAGTGTTATTAATTGATACATTCTTTATTTTTATGATTGGATTTTCAATTTTTGGCCCTCAAATGTTAATTGGTATTGCAGCCGCAGAATTATCACATAAAAAAGCTGCCGGTACTTCAACAGGTTTTGTCGGGACCTTTGCATATATTGGAGCGGCAACTGCAGGCGCCCCTTTAGGGCTTATTATGAGATCGTGGGGATGGGAAGGTTTTTTTGTATGCCTTTTTGCTTGCGGATTAATTTCAATAGCATTTTTAACTCCACTTTGGGGAAAACAAAAGTTTACAAGACAATTACAATTACAGGAACAGGAACAAGAATAATAAAATAATTCTAAGGAAAAAAGATGAAGAAAAAATCAATGGATGGCAATACAGCTGCTGCTCATATTGCGTATTATTTTTCAGAAGTTGTAGCGCTTTATCCAATTACCCCATCAAGCCCAATGGGCGAATCAATTGATGTTTGGGCGTCAGATGGAAGAAAGAATTACTTTGATGAAATAGTTACTGTAGCTGAAATGCAGTCAGAAGCAGGAGCTGCAGGGGCTGTTCACGGAGTTCTTTCTGCGGGAGCTTTTTCTTCAACTTTTACAGCCTCTCAAGGCTTATTATTGATGATACCTAATATGTACAAAATTGCGGGGGAACTGATGCCCTGTGTTTTCCATGTGGCTGCAAGAGCAATAGCAGGTCAGGCTCTTTCAATCTTTGGAGATCATCAGGATGTGATGGCAACTAGGGCCACAGGATTTTGTCATCTATGTTCTTCTTCTGTTCAGGAAGCTATGGATTTAGCTTTGGTTTCTCATTTAGCCTCAATAAGGACATCTTTACCTTTTTTACATTTTTTTGATGGCTTTAGGACATCACATGAAGTTCAAAAGATAGATGTAATAGAATATGATGAAATAAAACCTTTAGTAGATATTGAAGGCCTTGAAAGACATAGAAATAGAGCCTTGAATCCTGAGCATCCTCATTTGAGGGGAAGTGCTCAGAACCCTGATATATATTTTCAGATTAATGAAGCTGCAAACTCATATTATTTGGCGGTCCCTCAAATTGTTGAAGAGGAGATGAACAAATTATATAAACTAACAACTAGAAGATACCACGCATTTGATTATCTAGGACATCCTCAGGCAGAAAGAATAATAATTGCTATGGGCTCATCAACTCAGGCAATAGAAGAGACTGTAAATTATTTAAATAAACAGGGAGAAAAGGTTGGTCTTGTAAAAGTTCGCCTTTATAGACCTTTTTCAAAAGATTTATTATTAAAAGCAATACCAAACACAGTTAAAAAAATTGCTGTTCTAGATAGAACAAAAGAAAGTGGATCTTATGGTGAGCCTTTGTATCTTGATGTGAAGGCAGTTGTAAATAATGATGTAATTGTTGTAGGCGGAAGATACGGGCTTGGATCAAAAGATTTTAATCCAAGTATGATAAAAGCAGTATTTGATAATTTGAAATTACCTGAACCAAAAAATCATTTTACTATTGGAATAGAAGATGATGTTACATATATGTCATTAGCAGTTAAAGATGCAATTGTAACAGAACCAGAAAGCACCGTACGCTGTAAGTTTTGGGGATTAGGCGGAGATGGAACGGTTGGCGCTAATAAGGACGCAATAAAAATTATTGGTGATAATACAGAAAAATATGTTCAAGGGTATTTTGCATACGATTCTAAGAAATCAGGAGGAGTCACTATATCTCATTTAAGATTTGGCGATGAACCTATACATTCTACATATTTAATACAAGAAGCTGATTACATTGCCTGTCATAATCCTACATATATATACAAATATGATCTTCTAAAAGGAATAAAAAAAGGCGGGACTTTTGTTTTGAATTCTCAATGGTCATTGGAAGATATGGAAAAATATTTTCCAGCAAAACTTAAAAGGGAAATAGCAGAAAACAATTTAAAATTTTACAGCATCGATGCTGTAAAAATTGCAAGAGAAGTAGGCCTTGGCGGAAGAATAAACATGATAATGCAGGCCGTATTTTTCAAATTATCAGAAATAATAGAATTTGAAAAAGCCATTGAATTATTGAAAGGTTCCATTGAAAAACTATATATGAAGAAAAGTGAAAAGATTGTTGAAATGAATAAAAAAGCAGTTGATATGGCAATAAGCAATTTAAAAGAAATAAAATATCCTTCTTCCTGGAAAAATGCTAAAGATGAAACAAGTTTAACAAAAAATGAAAGGCCGTCATTTGTAAAAAATATTGCTGATGTAACGAATGCACAGGAAGGTGATACGCTTCCTGTTAGTGTTTTTACTCCAGGAGGTATTTTTCCATCTGGAACAACTAAATTTGAAAAACGAGATATTGCAATTAATCTTCCAAAATGGATGCCGGAAAATTGTATACAGTGTAACCAGTGTGCTTTTGTTTGCCCACATGCTGCTATTAGACCTTTTTTAATTACAAAAGAAGAGAAAGAAAAAGCTCCAAAGGATATGGCATGTGCAAAAATGATGGGGCAGGCAGATAAAGAATATTTATTTCATATAGGAATATCACCCCTTGATTGTACTGGATGCGGTAATTGTATTGCCATTTGTCCTGGCATGAAAGAAAAAAAAGCTCTTGAGTTCAAACCAAAAGAAGAATTGAAAAATAAAGAAAAAGAAGAATGGGATTTTGTTGGAAAACTTCCAACCCGATCAATGAATATTAATAAATTTACAGTGAAAGGATCACAATTTTTAAAACCATTATTAGAATTCTCCGGCGCTTGCGCTGGCTGCGGGGAAACGCCATATGTTAAACTTATTACTCAATTATATGGTGACAGAATGATCATCTCCAATGCGACAGGATGTTCTTCAATTTGGGGAGGCTCAGCACCATCTATTCCCTGGACAACAACAGAGAAAGGATATGGCCCTGCATGGGCAAACTCATTATTTGAAGATAATGCAGAATATGGTTTTGGGATGTACCTTTCTTATCATCATAGAAGGCTTGCACTATCACATCTTGTTGAAAAAACAATTAATCAGAACATAGATGATGATTTGAAATCTTTATTACAGGAATGGCTGAAAGTAAGAGAAGATGGAGAAAAATGTAAAGAAGTCTCTGAAAAGATAAAAGAAAAGTTAAAGACATGCAAAAAAACTGAAGGAACAGAAGAAATTTTAAAACATAAAGATATACTTGTAAAACCATCCATTTGGATAGTAGGCGGTGATGGCTGGGCATATGATATAGGATTCGGAGGGCTTGATCACGTTGTTGCAATGGGAAAAGATGTAAATATCCTTGTAATGGACACAGAAGTATATTCAAATACCGGAGGCCAGGCATCTAAGGCTACACCATTAGGGGCAATAGCAAAATTTGCATCTGCTGGTAAGAAAACAATGAAAAAAGATTTAGGGCTTATGTTAATGACCTATGGGGATATATACATTGCATCTGTTGCTCTGGGAGGGGATATAAATCAGTTTATAAAAGCTGTTAAAGAAGCAGAATCCTATCAGGGACCTTCAATAATTATTGGATATGCCTCATGTGTTAACCATGGTATTTTAGCCGGCACCATGGAATTTAAAAAAGAAGAGAAAAAAGCTGTTGAGTCAGGATATTGGATATGCTACAGATATGATCCAAGGCTTGCAAAAGAAGGAAAAAATCCATTTCAATTGGATTCAAAAGATCCTACTATGGATGTAAGTGATTTCATAAAAGGCCAGGCAAGATATAAGTATTTAGAAAAAACACATCCAGAAGAAGCAAAAATACTTCATGATGAATTAAAAGATCATTTACATAAAAAGTTCGCTTTTTATAAAGCCTTAAGTGAAGGAAAAAACTTAGCTTGATTTGCTGACTTAATGATAATATACTTATCATGATCAATGTAGTTGGAAAAAGTAAATGTCTTGGATTTCATTAGATACTCATTCTCAATATTCAATATTAGATTCTACTTTGTCTGTAAAAAAGATTGCTCAATGTGCAAAAGAATATAACATGTCATCTATTGCTCTTACAGATAGCGGCAATATGTTTGGTGCAGTAGATTTTTATAAGGCATGCAGATCAGTAAATATTAAGGCTATTATAGGATGTGAGATTGCAATAGCTCCCTTTTCAATGAAAGAAAAACAGAGATATTCCAATCTGCCCACTTCATTTTCAATTATTTTGCTTGTTAAAGATAAAGTAGGTTATCAAAATTTATGTAAATTATCATCAATAGGGTATTTAGAGGGTTTTTATTATAAACCCAGAATAGATAAAGAAGAGCTAAAAAAATATAGAGAAGGGCTTATATGTATTGCTGGAAACAATAGAAGCTCTATTGGCCATTATATACTTTCACAAGAAGAAGACAGGTTTTTAGAAGAATTGAAATGGTATCAAGAGACATTTAAGGATGATTTCTATCTTGATTTTCAACGACATCAAATGGCAGAAGACAATATTAGAATTGATGGGTTGCAAAAAGAATCATGGTTAATTCAGCAGCATGAATCTTTTTGCGGTAAACAAAATAGAATTAATGATCAGCTGCTCTTATATTCAAAGGAATTTTCAATTCCATGTGTTGCTACAAACGATATTCATTATTTGGAAAGAGAGGATTGGAAGGCTCATGAAGTATTATTAAATATTCAATCTGGTGAAACAATAGATATTTGGGAAAGAGATAATAAAGGAAATCCAATTCAGTGTATTCCTAATCCAAAAAGAAATACATACCCGTCTCATGAATTTTATTTTAAATCGCCTGAAAAGATGAAAGAACTATTTTCTGATATTCCTAATGCTATCGATACTACACAGGATGTTGCGAATAAATGTTCATTTGAATTTGATTTTAGAAAAAAACATTACCCGGTCTTTAATCCAAAAGAAATTGAAAATTCAGAAGATTTATCTAAAGCTGAAAGACAGAAATTAGTTAATCAGCATTTATATGATTTATGTAAGGTAAATTTAGAAATAAAATATCCTGCAGATATTTTACAGAAGGTAAGAAAAAATTATCCTGATAAAGATCCTTTTGAAATTGTTAAAGAAAGGCTTGATTATGAATTTGAGTTAATTTCATCCAAGGGATTATGTGACTACATTCTTATTGTACATGATTTTATTAGATGGGCTAAAAATAAAAAAATACCTGTTGGTCCCGGCAGGGGATCTGCTGCCGGATCTATAATAAGTTATTTAATAGGAATTACAGATATAGAGCCTCTTCAGTTCAATCTCTTTTTTGAAAGATTTATTAATCCTGAAAGAATGAGTTATCCTGATATTGATGTCGACATATGCATGCATAGAAGAGAAGAAGTAATTGAATATACGATTCAAAAATATGGTAAAGATAAAGTAGCTCAGATTATTACTTTTGGAACAATGAAAGCTAAAATGGCTATTAGAGATGTCGGAAGAGTATTAAATGTTTCTCTATCAAAAGTAAATACTATTGCAAAACTTGTTCCTGAAGAATTGAACATTACTTTGGAAAAAGCATTAAAAATTGAGCCTGAATTAAAATCTATATACGAACAAGATGAAGAAGCAAAAAAAATTATCGACATGGCAAAAAAAATTGAGGGCTCAATTAGAAATACCAGCACTCATGCGGCGGGAGTTGTTATTTCCGCTTCTTCAATAACTGATCATGTTCCTATATGTACTGCTAAAGATGCCAACATGGTGGTAACACAATATGCGATGAAGCCGGTTGAATCAGTGGGCATGTTAAAGATAGATTTTTTAGGGTTAAAGACATTAACGTCCATTCAAAAAGCAGTAAATTACATAGAACAAACTGAAAAAAAATTAATAGACTGGACCAAACTTCCTTTGGATGACCCAAAAACATATAGTATATTAAATCAGGGAAAAACACATGGTATCTTCCAGTTAGAGTCCGGGGGGATGAAAGAATTATCGAAACAGCTTCACATTGATAAATTTGAAGAAATTATCGCTGTGGGAGCTTTGTACCGACCAGGTCCGATGGATATGATCCCATCATTTATTAATAGAAAACATGGGAAAGAATCAATCGAAATAGATCATCCATGGATGAAAGATATTCTAGATGAAACATATGGTGTTATGGTTTACCAAGAACAGGTAATGCAGATAGCAAGCAAGCTAGCTGGATATTCATTGGGAGAAGGTGATGTTTTACGTAAGGCAATGGGTAAAAAAGATAAAGCTGAGATGGAAAAACAGCGTGAAAAGTTTTTATCAGGATCAATAAACAAGGGCATTGATGAAAAAGTTGCAATAATAATTTTTGATAAGATAGAAAAATTCGCATCTTATGGTTTTAATAAATCACACGCTACTGCTTATGCGTATTTATCTTTTACTACAGCATATTTGAAGGCTAATCATACAAATGCATGGATGTCTGCCTTAATGACATGTGATAGGGATGACCTATCAAAGGTTGCAAAGCATATTCATGAGTGTCAGTCTATCGGTATAGATATCCTTCCTCCGGATGTTAATGAGTCTAATTTAGAATTTGTTCCAACTAAAGAGGGAATACGTTTTGCCATGTCTGGTATAAAGGGTGTTGGCCAGGGTGTAGTGGAAGCAATAGTTGAAGAAAGAAATAAAAATGGGCTTTATTCATCTTTATATGATTTTATAAGCAGGATTGATACATCGCGTGTTGGAAAGAAAAATATAGAAGTTCTTATTGATGCCGGTTCGTTTGATTCAATGGGATGGACAAGAGATGAAATGAAATTGAGCGTGGAGCCAATGTATGAAGTTGCTTCAAAAGAACAAAAAGAAAAAAAGAATGGTGTGATAAATCTTTTTTCTTTGATCCAAGAAGATGAACATCAATTCTCACAACCTCCAAAGGTAATTAAAAAATCATCTCAATTAGAGTTTCTTCAGAAAGAGAAAGAGCTTTTAGGATTTTATTTAACTTCACATCCCATGAAGAATTTTCAAAATATTATACAAAATTTATCATGTATTCCATTAAAAGAATTTTATAATGTTGAACATAATGCTGTATGCAGGTCAGCTTTTGTTATCGAGGGCGTGAAATATAAAATTGCATCAAAGAGCCAAAGGAAATTTGCGATATTAACTATAAGTGACGGAAAAGACTCTTTTGAACTTCCAATTTGGCCGGAACTATATGAAGAAAAATCATATTTATTAAAAGATAATCAATTATTATATTCGATTATTCAAGTTGATAAAAGAGAAAATAATTTTAGGCTACAATGTCATTTTTTAGATGATTTAGCATCGGTGGATGAGGCAAAAATAACAAAATTTGATGAAACATATGATCAAATTAAGGCAATATCAATACGAAAGAAAAATAATTATAATTTTGAAAAGAAGGCTAAAGTGAACAAACCTCTACATTCATCATTAATTATTGATATCAACGCAGATAAAATAAAATTTTCAAAAATTCTTCAGTTGAAGAAAATTTTTAAACAATATCCTGGAGCAACAAATGTAATTATTCGCTTCATTTCAAATAATAATTATAAAATTGGGTCTGTACATCTAGATTCTAACTCGGGAATTCAAAAAAATGATTTGTTATGTGAAGCAATAAAAAACATAAAAGGCGTTTCGGGCTTGCAGTTTAAATAGTAAGATTATTATACTTTTTTTAGTTTTTATTTTAATTTATAGAATGTTATGAAATGTAAAAATTTAATTATCATGTTGCTTTTTTCAGGCTCCACAGTTTTTGCAGTTGAGTCTTCTTATAAGATATATACAGAAAAAGAATTGTGTAACAATATATTAGATAGCTCGGAAGAAAAAAATTGGAGCGAGGTATTTTTCAACGCTAAAAAATTATTCAAATATCACTCTGATGGTGAGTCTACTCCTGAAATGTATTATTATCATGGATTGGCATGTTATAATTTGAAATATTATGAACTTGCCGCAGAGAGTTTTTCAAAATATTTACAAATGCCTATAGAACATAAGTTTTTTGATGAAGCAATTAATTATCAGTATGAAATTGCAAGAGCTTATAGTCATGGAGGCAAAAAGCCTCTATTTGGAATGAAAAAAATGCCAAAACTTTTATCTGCTTATGAGGATGCTGTTCAGATTTATGATCAGGTAATTAAAACTATGCCCAATCATGAACTTGCTGCAAAATCACTCTATGAAAAAGCTGAAGTTTTATATTTAATGGAAGAATATAAAGACAGTATTGATTCTCTTCACCTGTTAATACAAAGATTTCCAAAACATGATAGAACATTAGATGCCTTTGTTCTTATTGGTAAGGTTTACTTAGCTCAATGTAATGATAAGCATCAGGACATTAATTTACTTGATCTAGCGTTTATTAACTTGCATAGATTTGAAAATGCCTTCCCAAAGGAAGAAAATAGAATTTTGCATGTAAAAGATATGATTTCAAAAATGGAAGAGATTTTTGCAGACAGCTTTTTAGAGATTGCAAAATTTTATGATAGAACGAAAAAAATTAATGCTGCGAAAATTTATTATTCTAAAATAATTAAAAGTTTCCCAAATACAAAATCGGCAAAAGCATCAAATAATAGATTGTTGGTGTTAGAAACCAAAAAATGAAGATTGTAAATATTTTTTTTGTTCTTCTTTTTTTTTGTTTTTCAAGCTGTGGATATAAATTTGAAAGATCTGCAAATACTGATGTTGTCTCAGTAAATATTCCTATAGTGAAAGGAGATCAAAAGGGGATTTTAACAAATCTTATTATCCAAAAACTCTCTCAGACCTGTGTTCTTAAGTATAATAATTCTTATAATTCAGATTATATTCTTGATGCGGAAATCATTTCGATATCAAATAGTAAAATTGGATATAAAAGAGAAAGAAATGGGGAGGGAACTCTTAAAAAAAATGTAAGAGCAACCGAAGGAAGACAAGTAGCTGATGTACAAATTAAATTATTAGATGCAGTAACAAAAAAAGTAGTTTTTGGGCCAATTACAGTAAATAGTGATGTTGATTATGATTACGTTGATGATGATTCATTAGACGATTTATCGTTTATAAATTTATCAGGTCAAAGACAAACTGTTTTATCTTTTTCTTTGGGTCAATTAGAATCAAAAGATAGTGCACAGGAAGCTGCTATTAAGCCATTATTTAATAAGTTGGCAGAGAAAATTTCTATTATAATTGCAGCAGAAATAAAAGGGATAAGATGAAACAACAGACATTCTTAGCAGGATTAAAGGACTTACATTCAATGCTTTCATTTATATCTTCATATGCAAAAGATGAAAATATGGACCAAAAAAGTATTAGAGAATTAGAACTTGCTGCTGAAGAAGCTATTGTTAATATCATTTATCATGC
Source organism: uncultured bacterium (assembly GCA_964411685.1). Classification (GTDB taxonomy): domain Bacteria; phylum Chlamydiota; class Chlamydiia; order Chlamydiales; family SM23-39; genus CAYPMA01. The sequence continues at coordinate 5,377 of CAYPMA010000019.1, read as the reverse complement.
ATATAAGCAAAAAGGCGGAAACGTTCAGATTGAATTAGACAAAAAAGAGAATCAAATAGAAGTTACTATTATTGATCAAGGCCCGGAATTTAATCCCATTTTGCAAAAAGAAGAGCAATCTAAAAGGAATGAAAATAAAATGGGAGGCCTGGGAATAATATTAATGTGTTCCTATGTAGATGATATAAAATATCAAAGAGAAAATTATTCAAATATTCTAATTCTAAAAAAATCTATTTATCTTTCTCAAAAGAAGTAAGTGTAGCTTCAGTTTCTAGCATATCCAATAAAAAATGCTGTAGTACTTTTAATACGTATTTTGGTGTGTTATATACACCTGATGTTGTAAAAACAATTTCCAGATTTGTTTTTCCAGCTGAATGAAATGCAATTAATACATAAGTAATAGGGTTATCCTGTTCCATGCGTGGTATAATCCAAATAATAAACTGTTCATTAAATAAAGTGACTTTTTCAGCACTTTCAATAACATGAAAATATTGAGTCAAATCGTCTGAATCATCGCCGATATCATCAAAATTATCTAAAAGACCTAAATCATATAGCAAAGCAAGACTTACAGAAATCAATCCGTCATGTGCCCATTCGGATAAGTTTCCAATGTACTTATTATATAGGTTCTCTATCTCTACTGGATTAAACACAAATCAATATCCTTTGCTAATACGCCCCTACTTTTATTTTAATAGTTATTAACCCATCTGTCAAGATAAGGCAATAATTTTTTTAATAATTTAATATTTTTTTATTCTATCTCATTAATTAACAAATACTTTATTAGTGGTTTTTTTTCTAGATATAATTAATAATTTATTGTATAAAGTTTTATGAAAGATAAGAGATAATTATGAGCAAATTACAAAATCTCTTCCTAGTATTAATTTTTATTTTTTTCTTTTCCCAAGCATCAGCTAAGCCGTTAGAAGTTAATGTTTTTGCAAAAGCTGCAGTATTGATGAATGCAAAAACAGGGAAAATTATTTATGAAAAAAATGCAAAGATGCCTGTTTTTCCTGCCAGCACAACAAAAATGGCAACAGTTCTGTATCTTATTGAAAAAAAACAAGATATGTTTGAAAAGTGGGTAAAGGCCTCAACTGAGGCTTTGATGCCTATTGATCCTAATGAAAAGCATTCTTCAGGATATATTTATCCTCCATATTGGCTTGAAACCGATGGTTATAATTTAGGGATAAGAAGAGGAGAGGTCCTTCCTTTTAAAACTCTTATATATGCAATGATGCTTCCTTCTTATAATGATGCATCGAATGTGTTGGCTGAAGCGGCAGCCGGCACTATAACTCTATTTATGAAAGAGTTAAATACATATCTGGCGTCAATAGGTTGTGAAAAGACTAGTTTTAACAACCCCCATGGACTGCATCATCCAGAGCATGTAACCTGTGCATACGATATGGCAATAATAGCCAAGAAAGCTTTAGAAAATCCTATGTTTAAAGAAATAGTAAAATCTACATCTTTTATATGTCCAAAAACTAATTATTCAAAAAAAAGGGTTTTTAACCAAGTAAACAAACTTTTAAGAGAAGGCAAGCATTATTATCCATATGCTATAGGAATAAAAACAGGAACTGATTTTAGGGTAAAAAACATTGTTGCAGCGGCAGAAAAGGATGGAAGAACATTAATAGCATGTATTTTCGGTGGAAATGATAATAATTATAGATATATTGATGCCAAAAAATTGTTTGATACAGCTTTTTCAGAAGATATAATATCTAAAAAGCTAATTGGAAAAGATGTGAATTTTTCAGCAAAAATTGAAGGAGCCAGAAGAATACTTCATTCCAGGTTAAAAGAAGATTTAGTTATTGATTATTATCCCTCTGAAGAGCCTCAAATAAAAGCTAATTTGCATTGGACTAATATTAGTCTTCCTATTGCTGAAGGTCAAAAGGTAGGGGAGATAAAAGTATTTGATGGTGATTATGAAATAAAGAGTGTTCCTGTTTTTGCAAAGGAATCAATAAGCAAGACTTTAGTATTTATGATACAAGAATTTTTTAAGAAGCTTTTTTAGTTATTAGTTTGAATATTTCAATTAGTTTTTCTAAAGCAATATCCTGAGGTCTAATATTTATATCTATATTCAATAAGTTAAAAATACTCTCTACGTCTACATCAGGAAATAAGTGTTTTAATGAACTTATTGCTTTTTTCCTTTTATTTTGAAAAAGAGTTTTAGCTACATTTAAAAATTCTGAAGAATTTTTAAATGGAAGGGAATCTTTAATTCTTAAAGCTATTATAGCAGAATCAACATTAGGTTTTGGAAAGAAACAATTTTTAGAGACTGAAAAACAGTATTTTGTTTCAGAGAAATAATGAACCATAAGAGAAGAAAATCTATAATTCTTGTTATTTTCGCTAATTAAAAGTCTTTTAGCTGTTTCTTTTTGCAACATAATTACTATAAGTGAGAAAAGGTCATAATTGTCGAACAAATGCTCTAATATGGAAAACGTAATATTGTAAGGAAGGTTTGCAACAACCTTAATTTTATTATTCGTCTTTAATTGGGATAAATTAAATTTTAAAAAATCTTCTTCAAAAACTTTAAGATTATTGCTCGGATTTTTTTTTAATTCATTTGCAAAAAAGGTATCTTTTTCAATAGCTATTACATTTACATTTTTTTCTAATAAAGCATAAGTCAAGATGCCGGGTCCTGGGCCAATTTCCAATACAGTATCTTCTTCTTCTAAATCCGCTTCATTAATAATTTTATCTACTATATTTGCATCTATTAAAAAATTTTGAGATAAAGATTTTTTTGGATTTATTTTATTGTTTTTTAGAAAGGATATAATTTCACTTGGCTTGTGAGGTTGTATCATTCTATTCTGTAAGGCTCAAAGTCTTCAGGGATATTTTTAGATATCTCATTTTCATCATAACCAAACTGCTTTCTTAATTTTTCTGTATATTGTAAAGAGGCATTATAAGCTTCTTTGTTCAACAGATCATTTTTTATCTTATTTGCCATTTCATCGAATGATGAAGGGTCTTTTTTATAATATGAGGATAAATAGAACATTTTATAAGTAGTTGAATTATCCTTTTGATTTTTCTGCTGCAACAGATCTGAACATGAATTCTCTTTTAAATTTGCTATAATATTCTTATGTGAAGCAGAAATTTCTTTATCGGTTCTTGAAAATTTATCTGAAATATTTGTAGAGCATTCAAAGTTAGTAATTGAAAGTATTTTATCTTTTATTGTGTCTATAGGGGCATTTTCATTTTTAATAATATTTAAAATATCATTTGCATGATCTTTTGCTTTTTTTTCATCTAATGACTTAACAGATATTATCTGATAATCCCAAGTCTCAACTGTTGGATTTTCCTTTACATAGATGTTATAGGCATGCCTGATTGATTGTGGAGTAACAGTTTGAAGCGCTCTATTATTAACATAATATCCAGTCATTCTTCTTACTATTATTTCATTTTTTATTATTTTAAAAGCCTCGTCATAATTTATGCCGATTTTTTCAAGTGTTAACGAAACATTTGGGGCAAATCTATTCTCCATTTCCTGACGTATTTCTGAATCGGTTATTTTAACTTCTTTTTCTTCTGAGTCTGCGATAATAAGCTCATTATTAATCATTTCTTTTAAGATATGTCTCCAGCTATTAGTGTAGAATTCAAAGCGGGCAGCCTTTGAATGAGATAATTCAGGGTAAGACTGATGAAAAAACATATCCATTTTCTTTGTTACATCAAGTAAGGAAATAGATTTTCCTCTGACTTTTGTTAAAACGGTATTTTCAATTATTATATTTTTGTCTGCATAAGGATCAAATGAAGGGTCTAAGGCTTTAGTGAAAGCAGATAGGCTGAATACTAAAAAAAGTAAAAAAAATAATTGAAAGTGTTTTTTCATAATAAATATTCTTTGGTTGTTCTTTTTAAAAAATGATAACAAATGAATGTATTTACCCCAAGTAAGAAGAATTTTCAAATTCTAAAATCGAACCAAAAAAACCATCCATTTCATTATTTTTTGGAAGTGATTTAAAAGATGGAAATAAAGCCTTCATTTTATGTGCTTTAATAAAATATTCTATTTGTTTTTCATTTTCTTCTGAAAATATACTGCATGTTGAATAAAGTATTTTTCCATCTTTTTTAAGATATTTAATTGCTGTTTTAAAAATATTTCTTTGTTTTTGTATTAGATTATTTAAAGTTGTTTCTGATAAATTCCACTTTGAGTCAGCATTTCTTCTCCAGGTACCTGAGCCGGAACATGGGACATCAATAATTATCCAGTCCAGGCTGTTTTCTAATAAAAGATCATCTTTATAGATATTTTTAAAATTTTTCACTCCGGCTTTTAATAATCTTTTTTTTGCTTGATTAAGCATATCTGGTCTTATGTCATGTAAGTATATATTAGCTTTGTCTTGTGTGTTTGAGGCAATAGCTAATGACTTGCCTCCCGCTCCCGCACAATAATCTAAAATATTATGATTGGGTTTTGCTTTTATTAATTCAGCAATTAACTGGCTTGCTTCATCCTGAACTTCAAAATGTCCCTCTTTATATTCTGAAATAATATTAAAATTAATTCTTTTATTAAAAATTATACCGTTTTTTGTATGTGAACATTTTTTTACATCATAATGCTTTTTTAATTTTTCAAATAAAGTGTGAGTATCTGTTTTTAATAAATTAGCTCTTATGGTAGTTGGTGCCTGAGAATTTAGAGTTTTACATATTTCATAAGCTTTTTCTTTTCCGTAGTCATTTTCAAGAAGATTTAATATGTATTCTGGGAAACTAAGCCTGATATTAATTGGTATATTTTCATCACTTTCATAATTTGAAGGATCAAAATTATCTAAAAAAGATAACTTTCTTTCCCATGAAAGATCATCTTTTAATAAATATTCAATAAGTAGTTTATGACGTATATATGTATAGACTTTATTTTGAATTTCTTTTCTATCTTTTGATCCTAATGAATGGTTATTTTTGAAATATTTTTTTAATGTGATGTCAATAGGGATAGAAGATGCTTCATGCTCTAAAAATATTTTCAATAAATGCTTTTCTCTAAATAAATTTTTCATAAAAGATTATTAATGCTCAATTTTTAAATGATCTGTAACAGTTTTATAAGCTGTATTTAAGTTCTGAATTATCAAACCATATGTAGGAACTAACACTAAACCCCAAGCTATAATTGTGGAAAAAAGAACAAAATAATTTTCATCCATTAAAGCTTTGACAATTCTTGGGATTCTGAATATTGATGTAAATTTAAATATATGTAGTGTAGGAAATGCAGAGAAATATCCATATATTTCACTGTAATCGGTAC
>CAYPMA010000018.1:0-17416 GCA_964411685.1 uncultured bacterium | reverse complement strand
CTGCCAGCGACTCTTTTAATATTTCAGTACAGGGTCCTTCCCCGACACATCAGACACTGAAGATCATTGATCTATCCGGTAAGATTGTTTTTACAGAGACCATAAATCAGAATATTTCTTATGTACAAATTCCGGAAAATATTAATTCAGGTCTATATGTTATAACGCTGGAATTAGGTAACTTAATCCTATATTCGCAGAAGTTGATTATTTATAAATAGGGAATAATCTTGATTTGATAATTTTCTAGTCTTGTTTTTTCCCAAAATGATATCCAATATAATAATCAAAACGGTTGTTCTATCCTTCATAGGCAATATTAAAAGAAATCAATAAGTATTAAGATAAAAGTAAAATCTATAATTACTTCAGCAATTAGAAAAATACATTTAACTTTTAATTAAGCCTAAATAAATATCAACAATCAATTATTATCATTTTAACGTGAATATTTACATTATTATGCATAGGAGTAAATTTCATTTAATTTTTCAATATATTCTTCCGGATTGAAGTTACTGAAGATAAATTGTCTCGCATTTTTACTTAATCCCTCTAAATATTCTTTATCGCTTAATAGATTTTGAACGGCATTAACTATTTCTTCTGATGAAGAAGTTTTGATAATTATTCCATTTATTCCATTCTTAATAAGGTGTTTGATTGAACCCACATTGGTTGTTATTGGAACTAGTCCAAATGACATACATTCAAGCAATGCAATGGGAAGGCCTTCAATAAGAGAGGGCAACAAAAAAATATTACACTGTTTTAGTAAATCAGTCTTTTCTTTGCCATATACTACTCCTTTAAACTCAAAATCGGCTCCAAGAATTGTCGAAAATTCATGTATAAAATCAATTTTATCAGGACTATTCCCGGCCATAATAAATTTAAATCTAATATTTTTTTCTTTCATGCTCTTTAGTGCATCAATAATAAATTCAATGCCCTTACTTTTAACAATACGTCCTAAGAATAATAACTTGATAGGCGGCTTAAAAGGATAGCTGCGATTAAATTCTTTTGCCTCATATAGGTCAATACAATTAGGAAGAACTACAACATTTTTTGCTCGGTAATTTTTCATAACAAGTCCCTTTTCATAAGAGCTTAAAACGACCTTAGGAGCATGCCCAGAAAGTGTTACTATTAATATATATTTTATTAAAATCGGAACATTATCCTTCTCTAAATATGAACCACCATGCATATGAATTATCATTCTTTTTTGCAGCAATCGAGCAAAAAGAATCAAAGGTGCATCCCTTATTATGGAACGCATATCTAACGCAAAATTAAAATGTACAAAGAAATCCCTTTTAGAGACCATGGTAAATACCCAAGAAAACCATGCTTTCAAAATACGAAAAAACCAAAAAAATCCTCGTTTCTCATCGTCACTCTTTCCTAATTTAAAATGTGAATAATTATGAATTGAATTATTTTCAATAATGAAATTTGTCATAGCAGATAATCCGCTTACATTTATTTTGACATCTAATGAAGGAGCTGTAATTATGATTTCCATATATAGTTTAATTTTAATTAGATATTTTTGACTCTATTACTCTGGTAAGATTTCCAACATCTTTCAAAAGAGATATTAAATTTTTGTCAAAGCACTTTCATCTCCTATTATGCTATTATTCCTAATAAGAGTATCCTCTATTATTACAACACTTTCCCCAACGTCTATGTTGTTTTCAATAATTAGATAGCTCAAATATTGTTTTACATGGCCAATAGTTGTATAGTGTCCTCTATTGACTTTTTTCAATAATAGTTCTCTCATTAATAATGACCCCTTGTCCATAAAAAATTTAAATGTTTTCAAAGTTTTGTTCTATTCGAGATATAATTCTTTATACCATAAATAAACATCTAAATGGTAGAATTGTAAACCGACTATTCTAAAAAAGATAATTTTTATGATAAAATCACCAATGCAAAGGCCTAATAAGAAAAAAAATCTTTTATATTACCACAATAACGTTTCGCTTTGACATGCAAAATCATTTGGCAAAATTAAGTTTACAAAAATATTATTCTATTAGAGTTAACACACATATTATCAGCAAGGAAAGATAAACATAATTTGCAAGGAGAATATTAAGAAATCAAAAATGAGATATATTATAAGTTTAACTAATCTCTTTTTGGATGGCATTGTACTCGCAATAATCATTTTACATATAGGCTGGAAAAATTATTGCAAACCAAATATGATATTAATTTTTAAATCCCTTAAAATAAGTATATATTCAAAATAAAGTCGTAAAGAATTTTACAAAAACCACGAAGACCTAGACTTATTATTTTAAAGAACTTCCATAATAAAATAGAGATCCTATTTTTTATAAAATAATTTTACCAATTGCGATGTCTTCATTGTGATGGTATTTGTTGTATAAATTTAGAATCACACTTAAGAATATCTTTTTAAAATTATCCTTATAACTTTTCATGTACCTTTACACCATTACGTTTAATTATATATGCTGGCACTCCAACCACAACGCAATTTTCAGGGACACTTTTCACCACAACCGCATTTGCTCCAACTTCTGAATTACTACCTATTATAACTTTACCTATAACCATTGCACCTGCATCTATTTTCACATTATTTAATAATACTGCAGCATCTGTTTCATTTGAATAACCTATTGTAACTTGTTGATTTATCCAACAATTGATACCTATTGATTTTGCTCCAATAACGGTAGCAACTCCATGTTGAATAAACAAACCTTCACCTATGTCTTCTGTATCAATTATCAATGATGACATTTTTGGACAGATTACATTTAAAATGTTTCCAAAAAGACCTATCCTTTTATAAAATAGATTCCTAAATTCTGGTTTAAAACTCAACAAATACAGAAAACCAATTGGTTTATTAAAATTTACATGAAGAATAGTTAACCAACGGTTAGTATCTGCTTGGATAATTGTCTTATTCTTATGAAGATAAAATAAAACTAAATGTGGTAAACAACGAAATATTTCAAAAAAAAGTTTCATAATTAAAAATAATCTCTTCATATTTTGGGCTACTTTATTAAATTTTAATAATTGAATAGATAATAATAATTTCTAGACTAATTCCTTAATCGAGATTGAGTTTAAAATAGAATGCACTAGCTGTCATTTGCAAACTCATGAAACAATTTCTTATTTTCTAAAACTAGTTGATCCTTATTGATACATGTTTTTCAACAATCTCAAGCCTTGGTTATTTTAGGAAATAAAATAAGTCGCTGGAAAATCCAGTGTAAAATTAAGTTGAGGATTTCTTCCCTCTTTAACCTCATCCATTTCTGCACATTATATGTTGTAGTAAAAATGGATTTATTTTGTTTCCTACTGACCCGCCGAGGTAATTCATTATTATTCAGTGATCATGTTTTAAGTGTAATATAAATCCCTTTATTCAAGCCCGTTAATCACTTTTTCTTCCCTTATCTTCTTTAGTTAATAGCTTTTCCCTTTAATATTCTTCATTCTAAGTATATCCACTCCCAATATTCCACCTTTTACCTTATAGCTATTGTCAACACTATGCTTTTGATCTTATCTCCAGTTAGATCCATTACCCATTCATGAAGAGGCTCAAATATGTTCTTATCAAATACATTTCAGTCAAATGCCATTGACCCTACTTGTCATACTGTACCCTATGACTCTTGCTTGCTAACTCATAATGCTTGTGTTCTTTATCTTTTATAATTCATAGTACTTCCGGCTATTTTACTCTGTATATCTTATTCTTGTCATCACTCTGCTGTGTATGTTCCCAGTATAAAGCATCAAGGTCTTCTTTATTTGCTTTTGGTAGCAGAATAAGTTGGTTAACCATGTTTAGATAAATTTTGAATGCGATCTTGTTAAGTTTTTTGGCACTTGTATGTGCTTTTTATTGTTCTTTGGTTTCAGGTCAAAGCCAAGCGGTTGCATTAATTTCCGAATTTTAAAAGCATGGGACGTCTTATGATTTATATCTTCTTTCTACGCAATTCTGTTACAATGTTCTATTACTTTTTCCTCAAGTTCCCGGTCTGCATGGAAGGTGATATTCTTTTCCTGAATTGTTGTATCTATTCGTATTTCTTCTACTTTTTTAATTTCAACCTTTATACCAAACAGATCTATGCTTTGTTTGTAGATTTTTTTCATTCCATCGTATTCGATACGTTTTCTAAATTGCATAAAATCGCTTGGATCAAAAGGATTTTTGTATTTGAAATAAAATTTACCCACAAAAATGCTGATATTAGGGGCTATCAATGCTCTTTACATAACAGTCTCATCACCAAGATTATATTTTTTTTGAGCAATATAAGTCTTGCAATGGGCCAGATCGGTATGCGGTTTCCTTACTTCCCCATTCAATAGCCAACTCCTTTTCCATGGAATTCCAGTCAATCCCATTAATCAACAAACAAAGTTCATCCTGCTTATTTATAAAACGGATAAGAATTGTCTTTAACAAATTTAAAGGTTGATGAACTGGCAATTTCTATAACTTGCTTATCAATGTTTTATCCAAATTCAAAAATATCAGTCAAAATGAATACTTCAAAGAGCATATATTACTAACAATCAAAATGTTAACAATTATTAAGGATCAATTAAATAGAATTTATAAATAGGAATTCTGCTTTTTTAGGTATCATTATTATCAGTTAATTTCAGAATTCATTTACCTAATATTTATTGAAGTATTTTAATATAAATATGCTTTTAAGAAAACATCCGTGTTACGTTCCCAGATATTTGTAATATTTTTATTTGCAATACTTTCTTCCATAGTCAAATAAAATTTATTTCGTAATGCTAATTTAATAGCTTCTGCCAATTTAGCTGGATTATTAACTGGTACAAGAATCCCAGTTATGTTATGATCAATATACTCTTGGAAAGCCCCTGTATTTGTTGCAATTACAGGTGTATTTAATGCATATGATGCCATTAAAACCCCACTTTGGGTAGCTTCCAAATAAGGGCAGACAATAAATTTCGCGCTCTGAATTAGAGCAACAAGCTCTTCATTAGGTATATGCCTATTTAATAATAATATATGGCTTTCATACTTCTTAAGCACGGTTAAATCCAAATTGTAACTTGAAGTACTTTGACCTGCTATGACAAATAATTCTGTATTGAACTCATTAAGTACTAAAGGGATAGCTTTTAATAGGACATCAATTCCTTTGTAGCTAGAAAGCCTACCAAAGAATAGAATATTTTTTCTTTTTGGGATATTATTTTTTAAGTACGTTTTAAAAAAAGTGCAAGGATGCATCGTAAGTACAAATTTTGGGTACTTGTCTTTTTTATAATATTGTTCAAATTGAGTTCTAGTGAATTTTGAATAAAAAAAATAGCTTTTGAGGTATGGGATTTTCAAATACAGAAATCTTGGTAATGAATTTTTCCAATCTCTTTCACCTATATGTGGTATTCCGTCATGTATAGTTAAAAAAAATTTTTTACGAGAAAACAGAAAAGGGACAATTCCTAGAGATCGCAAAGACATTGCTTCTAAGTGAATTATATCTGGTTGAATTTTTTTAATGTATTTCCAAACTTTATAGGATACCATAACAGTAGAAAAAGAAAATCCTGATTTATGGGTATGAATTATAAAATTTGCACTTTTACAACCATCAAAATATGATTTAAAAGATTTCTGATTTTGATTTTTCAAAAGTTCAGAAATACCAATAATTGAGTGTTTGGAAAATAAATTATCTACTTCAAGTATATTACTAACTTTGGATTGCGGTGTGATTTCGATCAGAACATGCAAATCAACATGATTTTTTAAGATATTTATTACTTCAATCGCAGTGTCTAAAAAAAATGGAGATGTATAATATAATACTTTCATGAAAACATAATTTTGGCTTTGAATTCTGTTATGATGAATAAGTACATACTTATTGCCTGAGACATATTTTAATATAATAAAACGAAAATAGAAAACACACGTATTTTATCGCATTTTTTTCTGTAAAACCCTCAGATGAAGATTATCTTCTATAATGCCAGCTTTTCTTCCTGCTTGTAGATCGCTTTCTTTATCACCAATTAATACACATTTTGCTAAGTCCAAATTGAACTCATTAGCCGCCTGAAGTATCATGCCAGGTCTAGGTTTGCGACATTCACAAGAGCCTGTAACGTCTGGGTGATGAGGACAGTAATAAACTTTTTCAATATCAACTCCATGCTTTTTAAATTGATCTATCATCCAAGCCGTTAGTTCCAGAAAATCTTCAATAGTATAAAAACCTTTTGCAATCCCTGCTTGGTTTGTAATTATTATAATAAGAAAACCTTCATCGCTAAACTTATGACATAAATCAAAAATACCTTCAATAAACTCAAAATCTTCTTTACGATAGACATAATTTTTCTCAATATTAATCACACCATCACGGTCCAAAAAAAGAGCCTTCTTCATTTAATTAATTTATACTATTGACTTACTTATCTAAAAAGAATGATTTTGCCCTATAGTAATCTTCAGGTACACCTATATCTATAAATGTTTCATCAAATATTAATCCTTTCAGGATTGAAGATCCAACCACCTTTACTAAGACATCTTGTTCGAAAGAGAATATTTGAGGAAATTTAAATTTTTCAAAAAGTGTCTTATTTACCAAATATATACCCCCATTTATTAAGCCCTCCTTACATACCTTTTTTTCAATAAACCTAACTATCGTCCTTCCTTTACATTCAACTAACCCATAACGGTCAAAATTTTGCATTAGTTTGAGTGCTATAGATAAATAATAATTGTTTTTAATATGGGTATTATAAAACCTATTAATATCAATCGGAAAATAAGTGTCTCCATTTATTATAATAACATTCTTTCTTATTGATTTTTGTAGTGCATACAGTATTGCACCTCCCGTACCTAATGGTTTTGCTTCAATTATATATTCAATCGGAATATTATTAAACGCTGATCCAAAATAGTTTATAATATTCTCTGCCTTGAAGCCTATTGATAGAATAATTCTTTCAACAGAATATTGTTGTAGCCACTTAAAAAGGTAGTATAAGAAAGGTTTGCCATTAATTTGGGCCATGGGTTTTGGTAGATCTGTTAATACCTCTCGAAGTCTTGTACCCATTCCGCCTGCTAATACAATAACTTCCATTAATATAAGGTTTTATAATTACCAAATAGTTTATTCTCCACTATATAACAGATGATATGACCAATGAGAATATGTGCTTCCTGAATTCGTGGTGTTTCGGTTGATGGCACTTGAATGCAGATATCGCATAAGTCATCCATCCGTCCTCCTTTGTTACCTGTCAACCCAACTGTAATTATTCCTATACGTTTACATATAGTCAAAGCATTTATAATATTTGTTGAATTGCCAGAAGTTGAAAAAGCAATAAATATATCACCTGCTGTTCCTAATGCCTGTATCTGACGTTCAAAAAGTTTATCGTAACCATAATCGTTTCCAATAGCTGTTAATATGGAAGAATCTGTGGTAAGTGCGATAGATGCTATTGCAGGTCGTTCAAAATTAAAACGGCTTACAAATTCACCTGCAATATGTTGTGCGTCTGCAGCGCTCCCACCATTTCCAGCTAGTAGAATTTTTCTCCCTTTTAAACAAGCTTCAGCCATGATTAAAGCAGATTGTTCAATCTTTGTTATAATGTCCAAATTATTTAATATTTCTTGTTTCACTATTATTGAAGCTTGAATTTGTTCATTAATTAACTTCTCCATAATTTACCCCAATTAAAATAAGTTATTACGAAATAATATTAAAAGGTTAAGAATGTGTAAAAGGATGTATTTTCCAACTATGACATCCTCCTGAACTAAATTGAAAGTTCACTACTCTACCATCAAGGTTATTTAGCGTATTTACAACTCCAATTCTTTTTACAGGGTCTACAACAAACATAATAAAACCACCTCCTCCAGCCCCTGATACTTTACCTGCTAAAACCCCAGCGTTCATTGCTATTTGAAATATTTTGTTTATTCTTTTATTTGTTATTGAATTTGCCATTTTTTTCTTATCCTCCCATGCCTGTCCAAGAATATCTGCAAGGTGTAAAATGTCACCCTTAAGAATGGCTTCTTTCATTTCTATTGCACTTCGCTTTATGCTATGCATCGCATCTATTGCACCAGCATTTCCATTTAAGGTATTTCTTTTTTGTTTCTCAATTATTTTAGTCGACAAGCGTGAGGCGCCAGTAAAATATAAAATCATATGCGATTCTAATTCATCAATAATCCATTGTTTTATTCTAAGTGGATTGACTACAACTTTTTCATATTTGTAAAATTCCATAAAATTAAATCCTCCAAAAGTGGCTGCATACTGATCTTGTTTGCCACCACTTAATTTGAGATCATGTCTTTCGACCTCATAAGCTAATCTTGCAATATCATACTCACCCAAAGGAAGGCTCAGCCATTCTGTAAATGCTTTTAATATTGCTACAGTCATAGTCGAGGATGAACCTAAACCGCTTCCTGGAGGTGAATCAGAATATGTTATGAGATTGAATGAAAGAGATGGTAGATCAAATTCCTTAACAATTCTATTGTATACTCCTTTATGAAGATCAAGATGTCCATTTATAGGCAATTTATCAGCTGATTTATAATATTGCTTTTCTTCAATATCAGGTGCAAATAGTTGTATTATGTCATCATTGCGCTCTTCAATAGTGCAATAAACATAAAGATTTATAGTAGCATTAAGTACCAAACCTCCATAAATATCACTGTAAGGTGAAACATCACTTCCTCCTCCTGCAAGTCCAAGACGAAGTGGAGCTTTAGAGCGAATTATCATTAAAATTAATTATTATATTAAAATTGAAAATGAATCCATTTCTTAGATGATTAAAAATATTCTACTCCAGATAATGAGTAACCACATAAATATATGATAAAGGTAAATTTTAAATCTTTATTTACTTTAATAAATATGAAGACTAAAATTTTAACATTAGGTTAAAGGATTAGTTTAATTTTATTGATCCCTCTTAGTTTTTTATTAATAACATGAATACTAAGCATGACTATCCAAAATCCTAAAAAAAGGGCAACAGGATTTAATAACTTCTGTAATAATATATAACTTGTAACTGAAATAATACTTAAAATATAGAATTCTAGTACATGTATTCTTGAACAAACTCTTCTCTTAACTAATGCAAAATCTTGCAAAATATGAAAGAATATAAACCCTATAAAGATTGATAAATTAATCACAAGTAGTGATTTTATATAGTATAACCCAAATAAACAAAATATTAAAAAAGTAATTAAGCTGGCTATATTAAACCACATGTCTAATTTTTCAAACTTCATTGCGACTAGTACATTTGCTTGCAAAAAGCCAGTTGGCATTACTAAAATTGTTAAAAACATTGCCTTTGTGGAATAACTTGCTCCCACATATTTTAATCCAAATATTATAGTTATAAAAAAGTCGGCAAAGGAATAAATAAATGTGAACGAAAAAAGGCCAAATAATAAATAGTATAAATGTACTTCCTTATAAAATGCATTAAATTCTTTAACATTACCTTCCTTAAAATACTTTATCAAAATTGGGAAAATAGTAGTAGAAACTACTATAGGCATTATTGCAACTAAAGAAAATAATCTAAAAGAAATCTCATAATTTGCAACATCAATAGATGTTAATGTTTTTGAAATGATAATTGTTGCTATACGCCAATTTATTATCGAGACACTACCAATAATTATAAATGGCCAATTTAACCTAATTAGCTGTCCTAAATAACTCACGGATACCTTATATTTCAACAAGGCCATTATATTTATGAGCCTTGACGAACCAATTCTTAAAAATAGGTTTAAGGTTACAAATCTAACACTAACGAGAATAATCGAAAAAGTTATAATAGAAAACGGATATACATATAAGAAACATGCAGCACTAAATTTTAAAAATGCGTCAATTAAAAGTATTAAAAATGTTTTCCTTTGTTCAAACTCTGAAATATTTATGCATTTTATAGCATTAATTATATTATCAAAAATGATATTTATACCTAACAATATTGTTAGGATCTGAATATGCTTATCATCATAAATCAAAAAACCTAATATAATATTTAATAAATAAAATACTACACCTGAGTAAATTTGTATTTTGAAAAATTTACTTATTAGATCTTTTTTGTTTCCAACACCTGTTATTTCTCTAATAAACCACTGACTAAGGCCAAGAGATGAAAATGAGGCAATTAATTGATACAAAGCTGTTGCAATAATAAAATTAGCAAATATATTTGTAGTGAAATTTCGAGCTACTAAAATAAAAAATAAACTTAGTAGAATGCTTTGAAAAACCTGTGACATAATACCCCAGTAGCTATTAATAAATATAGGACCTGTCACAGATTGGAAGAATTTTTGAGCAGATTTAAGCATAAATAGACTTAGGTGAATTTTTTGATACTATTAATAAACATATAATTGTAACTAGAACGACTAATATTCTTTTATCTTCTATCGATGTCACTGTAGTAAATGCTATCATCCAGCTTATAACAGATGCTATTAAAAGAATTATATTAAAATTGCGAGAATGTAAATAGGATCTAAAAGCGTTAATTATTGGGGCTAAAATGAAAAAGAGTACAAATAAAAAACCAAAAATTCCAAATTCGATTAATACCTGTAAATATCCATTTTCAGTACCGTAAAAAATCATCTCATTGTCTATTAAATAATACCCAACAGAAGAATGCTTTAGTATATAATAATGATGATTGCCAATACCAATTCCTAATAAAGGGTTTGCAAAAAATATTTGCAAGTTTTCTTTCCAAATTTCACTCCGAAGTTCGTACGAAGTTACATAATCCTCAGTCCTATTGAATAAACTAAAATATTTGGAAAAATAAGACATTATTAAATATCCAAATAAACAGCAAAATATAGCAATAATCCAAATCTTACTTTTTCTGGATAAAAGAATAATTAATAATCCCATAATAAAACCTGAAAAAGCTGCTCTGCTCCCAGTCATAAAAATTGCCACAATTACTAATAAAAAAAGTGCAATATTTATTATCCCAGGTGTTGATTTATTTTCTGTATTTATTAAAAACAAAAAGCTGGCCATACTTAAATATTGAGCGTATTTTTGCGGATCTTGAAAAAAACTAGGATATCGTAAGGCCTGTCCTCCAAGTTCTGCATAAATATTCAAATTTAATTCAGAATAAAACGTAAAATTTGTTCCAATAATTAATTGAGTTATAAGAAAGACCAATGAGGATATGCAACCTATTTTTAAAGACCTAACAATAAGTTTTATCAAACTTTCATCTTTTGTACATTCATCAATTAGAATCTTGGAATAAACGAAAATTGAAATAAACTTTAAATAATTAAAAAGAGCATTTTTAATAAAATCAGATTTAATACTGCCTATAAATAATAACCCAGTTAAAACAAAAAACATGAAATTATAAAAGAAATTCTTCTTTGAAAAATAGAAAAGATCTTCAAAAGTAAAAAAAAACACAAAATATGTAATAAAATTAAAAACAGAAAAATTCCCAAATTCTTCCGATGTTATATTTAAATCAATAAATGGAAAGAATATAAGCAGAAATAATAAATAAGACCTCCTTGGCGACTTACTTAAAAAAAAGTAACCCACGAAAATAATAATGGTTATAAGAGCAAGTAAATGCTTAAGTTCCAATAGATATTAGAGATTAAATATTACTGATATTTTGTTGCTGGAATGATATTAAATAAAATATAACAGATTTAGTTAAGCCAGAGAGTCAGATTGCATTATATATTTTAAATGTAAAATGTTAATAATATTGTTTTTATAAAATTTTCTTTATTTTCTCAACTACTAATTTTGAAAATATCATTGCTCCGTTGTTGTTTAAATGTACAAGATCATCAAACAAATAACGGTTGTCAAGAAATAGTGTATCCTTTGAAAAATCCCAGAACGGAACCTTTTCTAATGCACAAATATTACTACAAATATCAGTATCCTGATTTATTTCGCTCTCCTGAAAAACCGGTGAATAAATTACAACAACTTTAGCTCCTGATCTTTTTGCTAAATCTAGGAAATATTTTAAGGCATAAATTTTACTGGAATCTGCCTCATACATTCCATTTGCTGTGATGGTATCAATCTCATTTTTCCATACTCTGAATAAAGGAACATAACCCTTATTTTCAGAATGCCTTTTTTTATTGATTTCAAGATTACCCATAAAAATAGACAGAATCTGAGAATTAAAAGGATAAATTTCCGAAACCAGTTTAATTTTCTCATATGAACCATTTAAATCAACAATCTTTCTGATTTCTTTATGTGTTCTGTAATATGGCAATAAAGATGTAGAGCTGTTATAAGCGACATTGTTCTTTTCGAAACTTCCAAAATAATCTAAAATGATTATTTTTGGCGTATAGCGGTTTAATATTGATAATAATACACCTGTTTGAAATATGATGCCAGTCCCATCTCTCCCAGTATTATAACAGGTCATATTTAGGGAATCTTCAAGTACTTCAGGAACGAAATGATGAGTTGCACGAGATGAACCAAAAATCAGAATCTCAGCTTCAGTGCTATCCATTGAGTATGTTGTTCGATAAAGATATCCTGATGATTCTTTAAAATAGAAAAAACGTAACGCTCTCCCAGTTAAAAAATCAAGAACAAATAGTATAATTATTACAATAGCAATATTAAAAATTCTTTTTGATGTCAATCTATCAAAATTGAAAATAAATAAATTGTCCTCCATCAAAAACTCCTATTAACAAAATCAGGAGAATCAACATAATATAGAACAATTGTTCCCTTAATATATGACTGTTTTTGAAAGGAAGAGAACCAAAATTCCGGATCTCTCTGCCATATTCAACAATAAATAAGAAAAAGATAGTGAATATCCCGAACAATAAGTGATGCCATTCTCCAACATAAAAAGGTCCCTTAAATGTAAATATCTTATGAATAATTGTAAATGCTTCATTAATGGTACTTGCCCGGAAAAATATCCATGCGAAACATGTAAGGCCAAATGTTAAAAGTATTTGAAAAATCCTGTGTACACGCGGAAAACGAGTTAAACAAATAAAATGGTTAAACTGTTTACGCCAATTTTCAGTTAAAATAGCAAACACCAGATATAATCCATTTAATGCCCCCCAGATAATGAAAGTCCAATTAGCTCCATGCCATAATCCTGAAATTACAAAAACAAATAGCAAATTAAAATACCATCTTGAGACAGATACACGATTGCCCCCTATGGAAATATAGAGGTAATCTTTAAACCAGGACGAGAGTGAGATGTGCCAGCGTTTCCAAAACTCAGAAATTGAAGCCGAAAAATAGGGACGTCTAAAATTTAGCATTAGCCTGAATCCCATTACTTGCGCTGCGCCAATAGCAATGTTTGAATAACCGGCAAAATCACAATAAATCTGGAATGCAAAAAACACTGTAGCTACAAGCAGAGTAATGCCTGAATGCTGATTATAATTATTATATACTGCATTAACATATATTGCAAGACGATCAGCAATAACAATCTTCATAAATAAACCCCACAAAATTAATTTAAGACCTTCTATTACTCTTGCATAATCAAAACAATGTTTCTCATAAAACTGGTGAATAAGATTTTGAGGACGTTCAATAGGTCCCGCAACCAACTGTGGATAGAACATCACATACAAACTGTAAATTCCAAAATGGTGCTCTGCTTTTTGATTTCCCCTAAATACCTCGATCGTATAGCTCATAGCCTGAAAGGTATGAAATGAAAGTCCGATAGGTAATATCAAGCTAAGTTTTGGGATAGAATTTGTATAACCTATTGAATTCAGCAATGAAGAAAGATTATTGTTGAGAAAATTATAATATTTAAAAAGCGCAAGGACACCTATATTGGCAATCAGACTTGCAATGAGAAAATATTTGCGTTTCTTTCCATGGGTCTTTTCGAGCCATATACCGGCAAAATAATCAATGATAATAGTAAATACCAAAATCAATATATATACAGGAATAAAGGCCATATAAAAATAACAACTACTAGCTAACAATAAGAACCACCTAAACCGATGAGGTAGAATGAAATAAAGAGTGGTAACTATTATAAAGAAAAAAACAAAATGAAAAGAGTTAAAAAGCATTGGCAGTAATCATGTAATTTTACATATTGACCTTTTACTGATTATTAAAATAAAATACATGCTTTCGCCCCGTCAGTCACAGTCGCCGGACTAACAAAAGGGTACTTTTAAATGAAAAATATTTCAAAACCTTAGCTATAATTACACTTTTAGCCCAGACAGATTTTGAAATTTTTATATTGTTGTATTCAATAGAAAATACTATCCATAATAACCCTGAAAGCCTTACAATTATAATTTAGGTTCTTTCAACCTTTTCTATTGTATCTTATCTTCAGGCTTATATTTATTATTGGCCTTCCTTCTTCTCACTCCTTACTCCTTACTCCTTACTCCTCACATTCTACTTTTCTCCTTCTTATCATACCCGTATCCATAACCATACTGGTCACGCTTATAACGATTATCGTTCAGCACGATGCAAACATTATTGATATTTTTTTGCTTCAGATCCTTCATAACCAGGGAGAAAGCTTTTTTCACAGTATGCTGAAACCTGGCTACGACCACTTTTATATCAGCATTATTAATCAACAGGTAGGCATCAGTAAACTGAGCCAGTGGAGAGGAATCCATCACAATATATTCATATTCATTTTTTAACCTGTTTATAAGGGTTACAGTTTTATCACCAGCCATTAATTCAGTGGGATTAGGAGGCATTTCACCTGAGACTATATAATCAAGATCTACGTGAGGTGATTTGATAATTATATCCTCAAGGTTAACAATATCCCTCAGGTAAGAACTAAGCCCCTTCCTGTGCATTTCTGTCTTATCAAAATATATATTTCTTTTTCGCATATCAAAATCAAGTAAAATGGTCCTGTGACCTAATTGGGCAAAGCTCATTGCAATATTAAGAGCTATAAAAGATTTCCCTTCTCCTCCGATGGAAGAAGTAACCAGTATCACCTTCTTTTGTTCTCCGTTGATAAAAAAATCGAGATTTGTTCGAAGTGTCCTGAACGATTCTGCGATACCTGAATCGGGAAATTCAAACTGCACATTGTTTGTTTTATACTTATTATGTATTATCTTCCCCAATACTGAAATATCAGTAAGTGGCTCTATATCTTCCTGGGCTTCAACTTTGTCAGTAAGCGCATTTCTTGTTAATAAATATCCAAAAGGTCCTGCAAACCCTAAAAACAATGCAATAAGGTAATTTACTGTTTTATTAGGAGACACTGGTCCTAAACCCATCATCTTTGCAGGTTCAATTATGACATCATCAGGCAAATTTGAAGCTTTTGTTATTTTAGCCTCGGCACGTTTTTCGAGCAGGTAATTATAAATGGCATCGTTCAAATTATACTTGCGCTCAATTTTCCCTAACTGCTTCTGGGTTTCAGGCATCCTGCTTATATCATTCTCAATTTTACGAATTCTTTTGTTCATTTCATCGATAGAGATACTTGTTGTCCTGCTAGATGCAGCAATATTATCAGAAATTGTTTTCTTGATATTATCTATCTGGATGCCAAGCTTCTGGACCAGGGGATTTTTCTCCTGGTTGTTTTCAATAAGATTCGCCCGTTGTGCCTGGGCGGCAATTAGTTCTGTCATCAGGTTAGTAAGCAACTGATCCTGGATACCGATTGATTCAGGAACGATCATATTCGAGAAATTGTCATTCTTGGAAAGATACCCTGATACATAATCATAATACTTTTTGCGGATAGCCAGTGCGGCCTGCTGGTTTTGCAGGTCGGTATACTGAGAGGAAATTGAGTTAGCTTGCTGGTTAATGTCCAACACCTGGTTGGAAGACCGGAATCTCTGTAGCCTGTCTTCAGTCTGGTTCAGTGAGTCGGAAACGTCTTTCAGCTGTTTCTCAATATAATCGATTGTCATAGTTGCAAGATTGTTTTTACGGTCGAGGTTTTGCCTGGAAGAGACGTTCATTATTTCATTTACCAGGTCTATCCCTTTAAGCAGCGATTTGCTCTTCAGGCTGATATCAACTACGGTGGCTAATTTGTCAGCACTTTTAAATTCAAGTTCTTTTTGATATTGTGTAACAAGTGATGGAATGTCGGTAAATTCAAATCCATACCAGGGAACTGAATTGTCACTGAATTTATTAATACTATCAGGCTGAATAGTAAATGCCAGGTCGGAGTTCTCAATCAACTCCCCAATCCTGCCATATTTTAAAAAGCTCCACTTGTCCTTCTGGTAGGCTATCCCATCTTTCTCAAAATTATAAAAAGATGTTTTCCCTGACTCAGCTCTTAACTCAAAATACCCTCTTTTCACAAACGAGATGTAAAATCTCACATTAACCGGCTGAACATGATTTGGTTTCAATACTATCCGGAAAGGTGTATCTTTATAGGCATCGAGATACTGAAAGCCTTCTTTGCGATAATAACTTATCGATAAATCAAGATTTTCAATGGCTTTCTCAATGACAGGGGATGACTTCAAGATCAACAATTCATTCTGAAAGTTCTGGTTGATGCTGAATAAACCGGTATTTATGAAATTATTAGGGCTCTGAACTCCCTGTTTTGTGTCTTCTTTAATTTGTACTGAAGCCGAGATCTTATATATGGGCGCTGAGAATCGGTTTACCAAATAGGCAAGACCCAATGCAACAATTATCCCCAAAATGAATAACTTATAATTCCTTAATACCAGCTCTGTGATTTTCTTAAGATCGTTATCTTCCTGGTTAATATTCTTCGACTGAGCCATAGTGTTTAATTAATTCTTTAATCAAAATCTATTTAATGATACTATAAAACAATAGTCCTGTTGTTATTGCTGATAATATAGTACCATAAGGGAACCTGCTTAAGTCCCAGAACTTTTTTCTCAGCGGCATCACATATACAATATCGTTTGGCCTGAGATAATAATAGCTTGAAGAGAGAACCTCTGACTTATTCAGATTAAGATTTATCCGCACATTTTCACCATTTTCATTACGTACTAGAATTACTTTACTACGATTTCCGTAATCGGTGATATCCCCCGCCAGACCCAGGGCATCATAAATAGTCAGTTTTTCCTGGGCATAAGTAAAATTACCGGGATTCTTTACCTCCCCTATAACTGAAACAAATCGGTTTACCAGCTTAACTGTAACCAAAGGCTGATTTAAAATATGGCTAAGTGAATCCTTCAAAATCGCACTTACCTCAGGTATGGTTTTATCCTTTACCATTA
>CAYPMA010000017.1:0-17520 GCA_964411685.1 uncultured bacterium | reverse complement strand
AAAGAAGCATTTATTGAAGATGGCTCTATTCCTGTGGCAATACAAGTGCAGCTGTTTTTATTTATTTTAGCCTGCTCGCAGATCATGGGAATAATAGATGAAGAAGTAGTTACAACATGATCAGCTAATTTGTTATATAATAATACGCTATTAATCCCCGACCTTATATCTGTTGATAAATGTCTAGTTCTTATTATTTTTTTTCTTAAAAACCTTGCAACAATCCCTCCCAGCCAGCTGTCACAGGAAGAATGTGTGTTAACAATATCAATATTATACCGTATGAAAATGATGAGTAATTTAAAAAATGTTATGGGCCAAAATATTTTTTTATATCTTACTTCATAAGATTTGAAATTTTCTTTTCTAGCATGTAAGGCCAGCTTTCCATTTTTTTCAACCGCAATTATTACATTATGGCCTTTTTTTCGCATTCCAATGGATTCTTTTAAAATCCTCATTTCCTGCCCCCCCCAGCCGTGAGAGGATTCCAGATGAATAATATTCATGTATATGCTTTAATATATGTTAGTATTAAACAGAGAAATATATACAAATGACAATAAATAAACAAATAAAGTTATGCGTTGTACACTCAGACGATTCAATTCATCTTGTTGATCATTTAGTCCCATATGCTGATCTATTTAACTGTCCAATGTTAATATCCGATGATGAACAGTTCAAGCTTACACAAGAATTTTATCCAATGGTAAAATCAGAACTTGTACCATTTGAAAACCTTTTAAATCCTTACTTTCTTGCAAAATCATATGATGCAATGATATCAAGTATTTTTAGACCAAAAAACACACAAAACCTCGCTTTCGAAGAATCAAATAGAAAATTTAATAAAAAATTCCTCACTGTTTATACACCTCATGGAAATTCAGATAAAGGACATCAAAATCACTGGATGGAATATTTTGGGCTTGAAGAAGCTGCATTTTTATATGGGAATAGAATGAAAGAGTTTTTAAAAGAGAAAAACGCATATCATACCATCAATTACAAAATTACTGTGGGAAATTTAAGATATATGTTTTTTCAAAAACACAGAAAATTTTTCCAAAAAAAAGCAGACGATGAAATTTTTTCCAAGCTGTCAAAAAATAAACAAACAATTCTATATGCCCCTACATGGTACGACGACATGGAAAATTCTTCTACATTTTTTGATGTATATAAAGTCATTTTAGATTCTTTATCAAAAAAATATAATATTATACTTAAGCTGCATCCTAACTATTATAATCACAGACTATTGGATGTTATTAGAGTTGAAAATGAATATAAAGATAATAAGAACATTCATTTTTTAAATTATTATCCTCACGTTCTTCCTCTTTTAGAAAAAACAGATATATTTTTAGGAGATTTTTCTTCTATTAATTACGACTTTTTATTGTTCAATAAGCCCATGTTCTTTTTTCATCATGATAAATGGAAAAAAACTCATAAAAATAGGTTTATTATTAACTGTGGATTTGATGTCCCTGTAAATCAATACAAAACAATTGATAAATTTATTGAATCAAATCTAGAAAATGATAATAAATTTCATTCGATAAGAAAAAAAATACATTCAGACACCTTTGATTCAAATAGAACTAAAGAATCAATAATTAAAGATTTTGAAAAAGCATATTTACATTATAATCAGTAATCTTTTTCATCAAAGGTAACCGGAGGAAGAATAAATACAAGATTTAATTCGTTCAAGTTAATTGCCGTCGGCCTTGCAACAATGTCATAATAATATCCTCCTTCAGGAATATCAGATACTGAAACAACAGTTGCTACATTTAATCCTGCGGGGAAAACGCCATCCATTCCTGTAGTTATTAAAAGGTCTCCCTTTTTTATTATTGAAAGATCTTTTTCATTTTCATTATCAAAGGGTTTTCCTGTATTAATATCTCTTGCTGGGCCTTCTTTATCAGAATAATCATAATTAAAACCGACACCTTTTAACAATTGCCCTTTTGATCTCCATAACGGATTGCTTGAGCCATATAACTCTCCTTTAGCGAGGTATTGATCATTTTTAGAAATAATAATCTTGTTCTGAAGAGTTGTTAACATCTGAATATATTGTTCTTTTTCATGATTTGATGAAAAGATATCATCTCTTTGCCTTATTCTAATAATTGCATCAGATACTAAATCTTTCAAAACTCTATCCTGCGATCTACCACGAACAGCTCTTACGGATGGAACAAGCCCAGAATCTGTAATTAATCTTATTCTTGATTCATTTTCACCAACATATTCAACAACGCCTATCAAGGCCTCTCCCACAACTACGGGGCTGTTCTTTGCAACCACTTCTTTTTCTAAAATCTTATTATCTTTTTTACCAATATTTACCCAAATGCTGCTGCTCCATGATGCAGGTTCTCTATAAATAACTTTTGCGGGAAGTGACTGCATTTCCATTTCCAATAACGTTTTTATTTCCTCAGACCGTCTTCTAATAAATTCATTCCAATAAATATCATCATATTTTTCTTTTGACAATTCTTTTACAGTTTCTATTTGATCTTCTATTCTCTGCTCAAATAAAAGCCATTCCAAAGCACCATCAAGCTGTGTTTTCAATAATTGGTTTTCCATTGTTAAATTTGACAGATCAATATTATTTTCATTTTGTTTTTTGTCACCAGAAAATGTAGGAACATTTGCAAGTAAAGAAAAAGACCTATCAAAAAACTTCCAGGTAGGAGATATATTTTTAACAACATTATATCTTAAATTATCAACAAAAATTGGAGAAAAGCTCATCACAGAAAAAATAAAAAGTATCAACAATAAAAAAGGCATGTAGGCATATCTTTTCATACTATAGACCTTTGCTTAATACAAAAATTTATAGTTCTTTGATTGATTGATGACAATAAATCTTTTATAAAAATAACCATTGATCGACTTAATAGTTTTATTTCCATTAAAGAGTTTTTAATTTATAGTGCACACACTTTATAAAAGTTTTTAATTTCACAAAACAGGAGAAATTAGTATGGCAACATCTGCAATCGATGGACATTTATTAGCCCAGGGATCTCATGACATCAATGAAACCGATATACATAATATAGCTGCAGAAGAAGTAAGGGCAATTGAGATTAATCTTGAAGAAACCGCTAGAAAAGCCGGATTAAATACTGAACAAATTGAATCACTAGTTACTGAAGTAATTAAAAACATTCAAGAAAAAATACAATATGAAAGAACTAGACCACAAAGAAGCAAATTAGAAAAAGAAAGAGAACAAGGCCTTATTCTTATAAGTAATTGCATAGACGAATGTAATTTAAGAGAAGATAAAGTTTATAACATAGATCCAATATTATTTTATAGGGCTCATAAAAACATATCAAGAGAAGCTATTACCAAAGCTACTTTAGAACAAGATGTTCAGGCTTTGACACAAGAAGCGGTTAAAATAGACCTAGATATACTTGCACAGGCCATTAAGGGAGTAATAGAATTTGAAGCTGAATATTACAATCCTTTTTTTGCTATTCTCTCATATCAATACAATGACGACTTGGGTAGAGCAAAATTATCATTGTTTGAAGAAAAAAGAGATGAAATGAATAGGTTGCTTGAAGAAAAACCAGAATTAATAGCTTTTCAAGACAGGTTTAGAGAATCATATCTTGAAATGAACCCATGGGCTAGAAAATAATCACATTAATTATTATGTAATTATTTACACCTCCAATGTATTGGTTTCGTTATAAGAGATTTTATCTTTTAAAACACTTTGTAATAAACTAATTTCAGAAAGAGATCATTATAAAGTTTTTTTATTTTAGAGAGTGATGATAATTTTATTTGATATTAAAAAATGTTTCTGATTTATATTTCAGCCCATTTTAAAAACTTTTAAATTCACAAACCAGGAGAAATAATATGGCCCATAGTATAGCAGCTGCTGCAGGATCAGCAGCAAACGCACCCCCTTCAATAGCTGGACAACCATCACAGTGCCCATGGATAAATTAACAAGAGCAGGTGTGCAGATTAAAGGGGTTCTAAAAGAAACCGGATTAAATCCGGAACAATCTAAATTTCTTGCACAACAAATGTGCACATTAATTTCTAAAGAATTAAAAGAAGACACATCCCCACCATCTCATATAAGAATAATTTTTAATAGAGTGCTTAATCTTTTAGAAATAACCGATCAATTATTTTCAGAAGAATTTGACGATATTGCTAAAGCTATGGCCCTAGACGCTCCAGAGGAAGGCACTGACAGTGCAAAAGCACAGGCTAGATGCATAATTCAAGCGTTTATTGCCCTCGCTTAAGAAGGAAAGTCAACGTTTGACATTTCCCATCTGCGCCAAAAAATTGATAAAGTACAAGCTTCTACAGGAGGCGCACAAACATCTGAAGTTAATGATTAATAACTTCTACTTTTAATCTTCATATCTCCCCAGAATCAACTGTTTTTGGGGAGATCATTTATTACAAAACAATTCTTAATAATCATTTTAATTACTAAGTTGTTTGATTTATAACATATTCATACATTATAGTTTCTATCAAAAAAATTTATAATTAGGAGATATCATATGACATCACCAACAAAAGAATTACATGCTGGTGAAGCTTTACCTGCAGCCGATATTGCTGTTTATGAATCAATAGCACTCCTTGCTAAAAGAGCTCAACAACACGTTGAAAAATTAGAGCAAGCCCGAATACAAGAAAGGGCTAATATTGAAGCTAGAATAAATAGGTTATACAATTTAGCTCAAATTACCCCACCTCCTATTAGCGATGAAGATATAATGAATTTTAAAGAGCTTCTTAATAAAGCAAATAACTGGAGAGTAGTTCGTGTAATAAGAAATTACGATCTATTATTCTTTTTTAATACTATTGAACTTCCCTTTTTTTCTTGCTCAGATGATGAAAGCACAAGGGCTTTTGAAAAACTTCAACTTGAATTAGATAATATCAACCCCATATTTATACTTTCAGAACTAATAGAAGAAGATATAAATATAATAAGGAGTGGATTCTCGCTAATTGATGCTGATAGAATAGCACAAATTATGGCTTCTGCTAAAGGATCTAAAGTAACACCAGAAATAGCTGAAACTGCGGAATTAAAAAAAATAGAATTTTTAATTTTATGTGAAAAAGCTCTTCAAGGAGAAAATACATTTAATCAGGCTGAAATATCTGAATTAGCGAGACAAAACCTTTCAGAAAGAAAACAACAATACGCAGAAAAAGGTTATTCTTTATTACAGTCCTTTTCTGAAAGATTTCAAATACCTGCAGAAATATATTCACAATTAGATCCAGAATCATTTTATATAGCATATTACAAAATGTCAGCTTCTACTATCAAAAGAGCAGTTGAAACAAATAATTTAAATGATTTCATTCAAGAAATTATTAAAATAAATCGCAAGCTTTTACGTAAAAAACTTAAAGCATCTTTTGAATTTCAAAAAGTTTATGATTCTTATAAACAGTTATATGTTATTGCCAATTATGCAAATGTAGACCCCGAACAACTTCTCGGCATGCTAAGCAAGAAAAATTTAGAAGAGAGCTGTGATTTCAGAACAAAACAATTATTAGATTTAATTATGCCTTTTTCAATACGATGATAATCATTAATTTTGTTTTGCATTGAATAATAGTATTATTTATATTCTTTTATCTTAATAAATAAATAATTTAGGAGATAATAATGACGTTACAAGTACAAACAGGTACTGCTTTCTCACATAAACATTTAAGAGAACCCACATCTCAAAGAAAAGAACATACAGAAGATAATCAAGAATTGCCTCAAAATGACAAAGAAAAAGGATCTCTCTTATTAAAGAGTTACGCTGAAAGATTTAATATACCTACAGAAATACATTCACAAGTAAACCCAGAGCTTTTTTATCAAGCTCATGCATTAAAATTATCTCCAGAAAAAGCTAAAAATGCCATACTTGCACAAGACTTAAAAACTTTATTTGAAGAAGCCTCTATTGAAAGTCAAAACCTATTAGAACAAGCTTTTGAAACAGCAAAAATATGCAAACAGTATTTTAATAACTTGAATCCAATATTATCTCTGGCGTTATATGCAGATATTGCCCCTGAGCTATTAATAGATTTATATGAAGAAAATTTAAGTGAAATAGCTTCAAGAATTTGTGCTGTAAACGGGCTGGAAAATGATGAAGATATTAACACAGAAGAAATGAAAAAATTATTAAAGGCTATTATTGTTCAGGCAAAAAAAGAAGAATTATTTGTTAATTATCAAGAAGCTATACAAGCAATTATAAGCGGCCATTAATCTTACAAAAAGTTTTTAGATAATTTATTATTGAAAAGAAAAGTTTAATGTTCTACCTTTTGCTTCCATTTTTCAAAAAGGAACAGGTCAATTTATGAATAGGTCATTGCTTTTTTTATTATGTTTTTTAATTAGTTCTTTTAATAATAGCTTTTCATTTGAAAATTTTGATAATGAAAAAATATTAGATCTTTCAATTAAAGAAAAAGAATTTGTCGAATATTTTTTAATTAGCCCTGATTCAGAATGGATAGCTTATTCCTCAAGAAATAGATTTCATGATGTAGATACATCTTCTAAGGCTTTTTTGCCAAACGACACTCCTTATTTATTTTTTGACAGCCAGATTCATTTAGTAAAATTAAATAATTTAGCTATCGAAAAAGAAATTATTATTCCTCAAAAAAACAGCTGGAACCCTTCATGGTCCCCTGACTCAACAAAGATTGCTTTTTACTCTGATTCTGATGGATATCCACAATTATGGATATATGATATCTTAACTCAAACATCTCAAAAATTAAGTAATGAAAAAATCCAGACAAATGTTTTTTTTGAAAACATCCCTAAATGGTCTCCTGATGGGAAAAATATTTTTTTCCCATTAGATAACAATAATCACATAAAACAAAAAGAGCAAAACAAGGAAGAAATACTAGTATTAGATACTTCTGATAAAAATTTAACCGTTTCAAAGGACATAATTGAAAATGTTTTCGTTTTTTCTTCTAAAATGGCCTCTGTAAACATTGAAACATTACAACTTAATATTGATGAACAATTAAATGATATTAGCATTTTTGAATTTTCAGATTCATTTAAATCAGCAGCTTATATTTCATTATTAAATCTTCCAACTAATCATTATTTAGAAAATTTTAATTTAATTATTAAATCTTCAGAAGAAGAGATAACTATACCTTATGTTAATCATCCTTATGCAGTAATTCCATATCAATGGAAACCAAATAAGGAAACTCTTGTTTATGTAAAAGAGGATAAATTATTTCTTATAGATCTTAAGGATAACAAATTTATTACAAATTCCATATGTCAAAAAAGCAATATTAAATTTCATCCTGACCCATTATACTTTACTGAAGATGGAAATTTTTTGATTGTTGGAGGAAAGTCCGAAAATAATAAACGCAGAGCAGAAAATCTGTTTGTTATTTCATTTGAAGATGAAAACATTATTAATATCCCATTAGAAGAAGATGAAGTCCTTGTGGATGTTATTAATAAAAATAAAAACCAAGTTTGGCAAAAAGATCCTAATACAATAATAATTGTAATAAAGCAAAAATCCACATCAGAGTTAAAAATTGTTCAATATGATTATGTTAATAAATTAAAAAAAGAAGTTCTTTATCAAGGCTTTGGAACAATTAGCAATTTTTTTGCTAATGAAAAACTATATTGTTTCTATGAAGATCTTAACACACCGAAAGCAATATTTTGTTTTGATAATTTCAAAGACAAAGAATGTATTGTAAATATTAATTCTGAACTATCAAATATTGGTCCTTACTCATTTAAAATTATTGAAACAATTATACCTCAATATGATGGGAAATTAAAGACCGTTTATACACCTATTGTATTTCCTTCAAACTATCAGGAAGGAAAACCCTTGCCAGCCATCGTAATGTTATATGGTGGATACAATTTTTCTAATATAGGCAATTTTTACGGAGCCTCTTATTATGGAACCACATTGCCTAATTATTTATTTTTGAATGCTGGATTTGCATTAATTTTCCCAGACACCTTACTTCCCGAGTCAGCCGGTGAAAAATGCAATCCTATAAAAGATTATACTGATATGCTTTTACCTCAAATTTATCATGCTGCAAACTTAGGATATGTAGATATTGAAAGGATAGGTATTGCAGGACATTGTTATGGAGGGCAGTCAGTTGCTGGGGTTATTTCTAAGACCAATCTTTTTAGAGCTGCTGTAGCTTCCTCTCATTTTTATGATATTCCAGGATACTACACTTTTATCGATCCAATAAATAACTATCCATTTATGTATGTCTTTTTTGAAGAAGGCATGGAAAGAATGGGAAAGGATATTCATCCATGGAATAATCTACAAAGATATTTAGATAATTCACCTTATTATCAAGCAGAAAAAATAAATACTCCCTTATTGCTATTGCAAGGACAAAATGACGTTCCAGCTTCGGCATTGTCTATGTTTGGAGCTCTTTATAGACTTGGTAAAAATGCTCAACTAGTATTATACCCTGAAGGTCATGCCCTATGTAATTTTTCAATAAAATATTACAGGGATGTTTCAATTAAAATATTGGATTTCTTTGAAAAAGAATTAAAAGAAGAAAAACAAACCTATTTATAAAAATAAATAGAAGATAAAAATAAATTTTTTATTGTTCTTTTATTCATAAGATATTGTTCCATGTATTCCTCTGACATGAAAATGTTCATTATGATGTTCACAAAAAAACATTGGTCTCATACAAGCATAACAAAAGTCGATTTCATTCTTTGTTTTAGGTTCTTCTACAGAAGAAGCCGCTGCAAAAGTATGCGATTGTTGTCTGTGCAATTTAAATGGTTCTTTTTTTATTCTTAATTGTTGCGAATTTAATGAATAATAGATTTTAATTAATTCTTCAATCATGCTTTCATATTTACCTAATTGGCATATCTTTTGCGGTAAATTTTCTACATTACTTTTTTTAAGTGCTCTTATTTTAGCTTTTAAACTATCTCTTATATTCCTAAAAGCAATAACTGGAAAAGAGTGTACCCATCGTTTTTCTTCCAATTTATTTTCAAGATTTTTTACTTTGCTATACTCATTTTTTAAAAATTTTTCTAAAAAAGTACGTAGATTTTTCGAATTAGTTATTTCAGCAAGGTATGCAATAGATGCAAAATTATCAAGAGATATAATTTCTTTCTCGATTATTCCTTCGATTTCATTAATTTTTGAACTCATTTGTAAATAATGAAAAATCTGATAAAGCTCATAAATATCAAAAGAATAAAGTGTTTTCAAATCATTTCTTGTTAAAAACAAACTCTTAAACTGTTTTACAGTTAATTTTTCAATAGTGATAATCTGTCCATCAATAAATTTTTTATTTCCATCTGCAGTAAATAATATTTCTTCAAAAAATTTGCTCTCATGCGCCAGTTCTAAAACACTACCATCAACGATTCCATCCTTCAATTGCAATTTAACCGAAACCGTTTCAAGTACTTTAGAAAATAAAGCGCTAATATTATTATCATTTCCATTATAATAAACAAATACAAAATGTGATTCTTTAAGATAATTATAAATTCTTTTTATTTTTATAAATCCTTCATAATCGGATTTTCTAATTCCTCTTGTAGTAATATTATGTACAAACGTCTCTGATAAAGTTTGCAATTTAACTTTTTTCTCTCTATATGTAGTTTCTTCTTCTTTCAAATAATTACTTCGTTTTGTTTTTAAAAGTTTGAAATCATTTTTAATATCGTTTGTTATTTGATATAATTCTTTGGAATAATATCCCGGTAATAATACAGGCTCATAAGCCACTAAATCAGCCATTTGAGCCTTTGTATATTGAGAAAAATCCGCATTCACAAATGATCTGAGCTTTTCTTTTTCTTTATCGAGATTTGTTTTCAAGTCTCTTAAATGAAACCATCTTTTATTTCTACAATGTCTTATTCTCAATTCTAAATTGTTTCTTTTAAAATAAGGATGTATTAAAAGCAATATATTCTGATCTAGCATATCCTCTATATTCTTTATATCATTAGTAGTCTCTTTAACAATTTCAGAGAAGGACGCATAATCAATAGCTTCTATTTTCATAACTATTTCTTCTATTTTTTCAATTATTTTTAATTTATTAACATCCCTCATAATATCAAATTCAAAAATAGGTTTTTCATAACAAAGAAATAACGCTTTTTTATCAATATCTTTTATGTCAGACAGCCCTTCTTTTAAAGCATTTATTTCATCATAAATAAAATGAGATATTATTTCTTTTTTTTCCTTTAAAGACTGATTAAAAGACTTATATATAAAAGCAATTAAAATAAGGGGACTAATAACAAAAGATATTATTCCACAAGCTATTCGTATGTATAATGGATTATTAACATGAAAAATTTTCACATCTTTAGAATTAACAACTTCAACATTAAATCGACCTTGGCAAACCAGAAGAGGATAAATTATACAATCTGCAATTTTCAAATTAAATGGCTTGGTATCCCAATAAACATTATTTATCAAAGACATAAGATCCTTATTTGTTTTCTTTTTTTAAATGATCATCAAAAAAATTAATAACCCTTTTTGTAGCATCAAATGCATTGTCATATTTCCATGAATATAAAACATGATACTCATCTTTATAAATTGCCAGATCAACTTCTTTTCCTAAACGTGATAAAGCAGTAAACATTTTTTCAGCGCCTGAAACTGGGCAATAGTCAGCACTTCCATGAATAATAAGAAATGGTGTCTTTATTTTATCAGCTATGTAGTAAGGTGAGTTATTTAAATAATGCTGCAAATTTTCCCAGGGAGATTCTTGCCCAATTCTAAGCTGACTTGTAGTACATCTCATATGAAACCAATCATAATAATCTCCAATAAGTCCATAATTTCCACATAAATCATATATTCCTGAGATTCCAACAGATGCTCTAAATAAATTGGTATGAGCTATAATTGCTGCTGCTGCATATCCTCCCCAAGATTGACCTATCAAACCTAAGTTATTAATATCAATCAATCCCAAGTCTGAAGCATGATAAATTTGAGGCAACAGACAATCCACTATTTCTTTAATTGGATTTCCTTTTTCATTTTTTGGCCCAATCTCCATATCAGGAAAAATTAATGCATATCCTTGTTGTAAAAAAACATAATTGGGAATTGTAGTGAGATCTCCTCCACAAAAACTATTATATAAGCTTGATGCTTTAGCACTTGGATATAAGACTACAATTGCAGGTATTTTCTTATTTGACGTCCCTTTTGGCTTTAAAATAGCTGTTTTAACATTAACAATAGATCCATCATAAATAGGTACTTTCGTGTCGATTAATATTGCCTCAGGACTATGGATATTTTCATATTTCTTCTCTATATTTGTTAATTGCACTTTTTTAGAAAAATTATCATAAAACTTATAAATATTAGGTGGAGTTAACAAATCCTGATAAACACAGTAAAAATCATTAGATAAATTAGAGCAAAAATAATTCTCTATAGTTGAACTACCTTTCCATAATGTCTTTTTTTGTATTTTAGAATTATTATCAAACCAATAATATCTAATAATATTTATTTCTTTTGTGTCTTTATTTCTTGCTAAAATTGTTATGCTGTTTTCTTCTGGCTGCCAAGCATTAAATGAATTAGTAGTTAACAAACTATGAAAAGCTATATTTTCTGGTAATATAATTCTTCTATGCTCTGAATCATCTAATGACAAAACAAAAATAGAATCAATCTGTCGTTTTAAACGAGAATCTTCTTTAGCTCCGACAATTATATTCTTTTCATCTGAGGTTAACATAAATGGGAATTCAACAAAGTCAGCATTAATATGTTTAGCTATTTGACATGTTGCTTCAGCTATTAAATCAACACAATGTATCTTTTTATCCTTAATATAAAAATACTTATCATCAGAAGAATTCAATATTCTTAAAGAAAAATCATTTCTAACTAGATCTTTAGATAATATTGAGAATTTATTATTATTATCAAAATCAATTGCTCCAATATCAATTTTGTACAGCATCGTATCTTTTTGTTGAATCAAATTAGTGTTACAAATCAAGTATTTTCCGCTTTTAGAGCCCTGAAATGAAAATATTTTATGATCAGCATCTTCAGGAAGTATTATAGAAGAAGATCCTGAATTAACCTCTACTTTTATTACTAAATCATTTTCAAAGGATTTAAACGCTTTTTTACTATAAGCGTTTTCACAAAAAAGCTTTTCATTATACTCATTTGTTTTGTTAGAAAACTCCTTTATCGGAAAACCCTTAAATTCATTATTACCCTTATTTTCTTCATTTGTAAAAACATATATAAACTTATCATCGTGGCTCCATGTTGGCTCGCCACCAAAAACATTTAACGAAAAATTTAATGCAGTTAATTTTCTGGAGCTATTAGTTGTTAAGTCATATATCCACAGTTCAACTGTATTATCTTCAATTAAATAATATGCTAATTTTGTTGAATCATTAGACCAAGATGGCTTTACAACACTGGTTTTTTCACCTTTTTTTATTGTTATAATTTCTGAACTATTAATATCTAAAATATTAATGTGTGATCCAATAAAAAACTCTAGCTGATTAAAGCTGTTGTAATTTATATTTTTTGGTTTCTTAAAAACCACATAAGCTATTTTTTCACCAAGATTATTTGTTACAAACTTATCGTATGAAAAAAATTTGTTATGATTGAATGCTATATCTACAGTCTCATCTAAATTTTGTTTAATACTTGAGTCATTTCCAAAACACACCCCAAAAATAATAAATAAAAAACATATAATTTTTTTTATCATAACGACATCCTGAATGAATTTAATTATTTATTGTAGGGAGCAAATTATTTTCTGTTTTTTAATAATTGTCAATTTATATTTTTCATGGAAAAAGCCATTCTTTTTAATAGAAAATTTACTAAAAATCATCCGATTAGTAGAATACATTATTCTTTTATGGGGCGTTAGCTCAATTGGTAGAGCGCAACAATGGCATTGTTGAGGTCATCGGTTCGATTCCGATACGCTCCAAATCATTAGATGTAAAGCGGCTTTACATCTATTATTCTCCTTCTAGAAGATCTAAAAAGGCCTGCAATTGTTTTGCTCTTGTTGGATGCCTCATTTTTCTTAAGGCTTTAGCTTCAATCTGACGAACTCTTTCACGGGTAACTTTAAATCTCATGCCGACTTCTTCTAGTGTCTTAGGTTTGCCATCCATAAGTCCAAAACGCTCAATTAGAACTGTTTTCTCTCTATCAGTAAGAGTTTCTAATACTTCATTCATTTTATCTTTTAAAATAGCATAGCCTGTTGCTTCTGCTGGCGACTCTATGCCCGTGTCTTCTAAGAAATCCCCGAATTGGCTTTCTCCGCTATCACCGACTTCAGCTTGTAAAGATATTGGATGCTGAGCAATTTTATAAATTTCCCTAACTTTTTCCGGAGTAAGGCCTAGCTCTTTTGCTAATTCTTCGGGACTTGGCTCTTTTCCTGTTTCCATCATCAATTTTTTTGCTCCACGAAGAACCTTGTTTATGGTTTCTATCATGTGGACTGGAATACGTATAGTTCTAGCCTGATCAGCAATAGCACGTGTTACAGCCTGTCTTATCCACCAGGTTGCATATGTAGAAAACTTGTATCCTCTTCTATATTCAAACTTTTCCACGGCTTTCATAAGCCCCATATTTCCTTCTTGTATTAAGTCCAAGAAAGAAAGGCCTCTATTTGTATATTTTTTTGCAATAGAGATAACAAGCCTTAGGTTGGATTCAACCATTTCTCTTTTTGCTTCCTGGCTTTTATCCATCCATCTTTCCAACATTCGAACATCTTTTTTAAACTCTTCTAAAGACCTTCCTGCTGCCAGCTCTCTTTTTTCTAGTTTTCTTTTTGCTGCAAATAATTTTGATGCTGCGAATTTATTTTTTTCAGCACGAGGAGTTAACTCCTGAATATCTTTTTCAAGGTATAAAAACCTATTATATGCTGATATAATAACTTCTCCGAAGTCTTCTGTTACGTTATGTCTAAAACAAAATCTTCTTAAATACGCCTGTGATCTGATTCTGCATTTTTCAATATCTTCTAAAATTTTTACTTTTTTCTCTTTTGTAATATCTGCGGATTTCAAATCCATTAAAAGACCCTGAAGAAGGTCGTCTTCTTTTTTTAAGAATTCACATAATTTAGGTAATAAATTTAAAAAATTAGACTTATCGTGAACTTCTTTTTCTGTTATTAATTTATCAAATCTTTCCTTAGATGAAATAAGATAATTTGCAATTGAAATAGCTTCTCTAGTTGAATAGCGGAAACGCATAATTATCTTTTCAATTTGCATTTGAGCTTTTTCAATTCTTTTTGATATCTCAACTTCTTCTTCTCTCGAAAGAAGAGGAACTGATCCCATTTCTTTTAAGTACATCCTTACAGGATCATCAGAAGCTCCCTCTGTTCTCTTAGAAAAACCCTCTAATTCTTTAGCTTCTTTTTTTCTTTCTTTCTGTCTTTCAACTTCAGCCTGGTTCAACACATGAATATCAAGGCCGCTCAAGAAAATCAAAACCTGATCGATTTCCTCAGGAGAGTCGAAAGTCATAGGTAGAACTTCATTTATCTCTTCATATGTAATGTAGCCGTTCTCTTTGGCTAGAGCTACTAGCTCTTCTAGTTTTTGTTGATGTTTTGCATCAGAAAAAGGTGGTGAATCAGTCATTTTCCCCTACTTTAAAGGATTATTTAGGAATATTATATATTTTAGTTAAAAGTAATAAAAAAGCCCATTTCATAATGGGAAAGAAACGCCTTTATGTCAATAAGTTATTAATTAACAATATCCTTTTTTTTCAAAAAAATTCATTAATACAAAAAAATATATAAATAATCCCAAAGCAAATAATGCCCGAAAAGTTAATTTTATTGGAAATTTTTTTTCTAAACTTGAATATGCTGGATCAGAGGAAGAATACCAAACATACCATTTCGTATTATTTAATTTTTGAACTTCATCATCAATTGTAAATACGTTTAAAAAATTGTTTTTAATAACATATGATCCTTTATACAGTTTGTCATTATCATAAAACTCATAAAAAGCCCTTATTGCATACTTATCATCCGGCTCTTCAATTACTTTATAATTATCAATATTAACCTCTGTAGTTTTATCTAATAAAGAATATAAATAAATTTCATTTATTGCTTTATAAGAAAACTGAATAGCAAAACCACCAGACACTATTAATAACAAAATAAAAACAAACTTTTTTAAAAAAGAATTTTTCATATCTAAAAAATACTATTAACATGGATTTTAATTCAATGAATTAAGCTTCAGAAGGAAGGGAGGAATAAAGAAACGCATTAGCAGCATGTAGTGATTTGACTAACTCTTTTGCAATATTAAGCACTTTATTAACTTCTTTGTAGCCTATAAGCTCTTCATATTCTTTATTGGATTCAATGATTTCAATCTCCCTTTCTAATGCCTGTAAAATATAATATTTTGTGTTTTCATCTAGATCATTTCTTTTCACCATCTGGGAAAACAATTTAATTCTGCCAAGCGGGTGCTTGGCATAAACATCTATTGGGTTTGTAGTCTTCAAAAATCTTCTGACTGCAAGTGAAACAACTGTTTTAATTACAAGTGTAAGGCCCACACCTATAAAGAATATTTTTGCATTGAGAGGAATCATTAAGCCAAGGTTGGTTAATAAGTAATAAGAACCGATCATTGAAAATTTAACTAAAACCAATGCAGTAATTATCATTACTGCATTGATTATGCTATTTCTGTCCGAGTATAATAATTCAACATCATTAAGCTGTTTTGAAACCCCCGACAATAAACAAATTGGAATTATGCTTGATACAAGCCCAAACAAAGCTAATGAAGCCACACTGGTAGACATAATTGCCCCGGCTATTGCAAATCCTGCGGAAAAAGAAGCCGCCGTAGATATTTTATTAATAGATTCACTAATTGATGTTGTCATATCATTAAGTCTGTTTGGTTATAAATAAAAATTAATTTAATAAGCTTTATGATGCCCTACCGAAATACACCATTCCAGGGCCGTGAGGTAATCCACCAAAGTTGCGTTGAGTTGCTACCATTTGTGCTACCATTTGTTGAACTACCGGATTATCTTTATAGCGAAGATAAATAATAACAGCGATAAGAGCAAAAAATGCTATAATACAAGTAACGCTTACGCAAAACGATACAACTAATACTTTAAAGCTAAAAGGAATGGCCACTCCAAGTGCGGCCAATAAATAATATGATGCTATAAAACCAAGAGGCAAACTTATAAGGCTGTGTATGCGACAGACTTTATTTAAAAATGTATGTGTCAACATAGATGTAATGCCATAAACCCCTAAGGCAACAGGGTTTGCTGACAACAAAGCCCCACTGGCAACAAATGCGGCACCCGTTACGACAGATATTCCAATGCCCGACATAAAACCTCCATTTTTCAAAGGAAAAATTTATACTGAAATCATTTTTTTATTTCAATAATTATAAATTTTTTTTTTAATTTTGTTGTTTTGACTAAAAAACCCGTTTCATTTTATAGTATAAGCTTCAAAAGAATAGAGGAACTATGGCAGAAGAACAAAAAACACAAAAACTTAAAACAAAAAAACCTACAGCTGTAAAAAGAATATTACAAAGTAACAGAAAAAGATTAAAAAACACGGCATTCAAATCAAAGGTTAAAACTGCTATTAAAGCTGTAAAATCATCTGTATCAAAAAAAGAATCTAAAGAAATGGTTAATGAAAAAATTAGCGCCGTTTATAGCTTGATGGACAGAGCCGCTAAAAAGGGAATATTTAAAAAGAATAAAGTAGCACGCATCAAATCAAAAATGCATTTAATTAAGTAATATTCTCTTTTTTAACCCGGATATTCTTTGCGTTGGATTTTCCAGCATAGCCTTTATGGTTTCTTCTTTTCCTATTATTGAAATTTCTTTTTTTGCCCGGGTTACAGCTGTATATAATAAATTTGAAGGAAATATTTCTGCATCGTCATTTAAAAATAAAACAGCCTTATCAAATTCACTTCCCTGGCTCTTATGTACCGATATACAATAAGCCAAATCATAATAATGGATATCGCTAATATGAATTGGGCCCTCGAGTTCCAGAAAATGAACAAAACCGTGGCAATTATTTAGAGAAAAATAATTGTCTATTTCTGTAATTAATATTCCTATCATTCCATTTAATAAATTCTGAGAATATATATTCCTTGTAATAATTATTGGTACCGACCACCACTTCTTATCCTTGTAATTTCTTAAAAAATATTTAATTACTTTATCATTAATCGAAACAGTTCCAAATTGACCTTTTTTAAAACAGGAAAGCATTCTAAATTTCTGCAGACCATTT
>CAYPMA010000016.1:0-18132 GCA_964411685.1 uncultured bacterium | reverse complement strand
TATAAAATATGCGGAAATTTATTTTAATCAATAATTTTAACATTAAGAAAGTGTATAAGCTTTTTATACTAATGGTCTTATAAAAATTTACTTTTATTTTTTGTTGCTTCATGAATTAAAATTCTAAAATTAAAAAAACATTAAATTGAAAATGGTTGTTAATTATATCAATTATATTTTATAGAGAATTAATAGATAAACTAACACTTATATATGCGTAATTATCTTTATAAATATTTTTTTAGTATTATTATATTTGTTTTTTGTTCTTCTCTATTGGCAAATCCATCTAATCCTTGTGTTATTTCTGGATCGGCCGCTTTTAACAATCTTTCCAATCAATTGTTAGAGATAACAGCTTCAAATAAAGCAATTATCAATTGGCAAGATTTTAATATTGGAGCAAATGAAATCACTCGTTTTATTCAGCCGGATGTTTCGGCCTCTATTTTGAATAGAGTTGTAGGAGGAAGTATTAGTGAAATATTGGGGAAAATTGAAGCAAATGGTCATGTTTTTCTTATCAATTCAAATGGAATAATTTTTGGAAAAGATGCTGTTATTGATACTGGTGCTTTTACGGCTTCTACATTAAATTTATCAAATGATGATTTTTTAAATCGTAATGAGCTTCTTTTTAAAGGGAATTCAAAAAATGACATTGTGAATTATGGAACCATTAAGGCTAGAAACGGAGATGTTACTCTTTTTGGATATCTGATAAAAAATGAAGGACTCATACAATCTTCAAAAGGTTCTACCCTTTTAGGTTGTGGAATGGAAATTCTATTAAAGCCTGAAGCTAGGGATAAGGTTTTAATTCGTCTTAGCAATGAAGAACAGAGTGAAGAAATAGGGATTTTAAATAGCGGGACCATTGAAAGCATTCAAGCTGAATTAAAAGCAGATGGAAATCCTTATGCTTATGCGATCAAACATGAAGGTAAAATTCAAAGCTTTGGGATTGTTCAAAAAGAAGGAAAGGTTGTGCTTCTCGCAAAAGAGGGAACAGTCGTTGTAAGTGGGGAGATCTCTGGAAAAAATGAGGATAGAACTGGAGGCGATGTTCAAATCTTGGGAGAACGGGTTGGTTTATTTGATGAAGCACAAATTGATGTTTCTGGAGAAAAAGGAGGAGGCAGAGTTTTGGTCGGCGGAGATTATCAAGGGCTTAATCCTGATATTCTTAATGCTGATTTTTCCTATGTTGGAAAAGATGTAAATATTGAGGCTTGTGCAAAAGAAACAGGAAATGGTGGAAGAGTAATTGTTTGGGCTGACAATTTTACTCAAGTATATGGGGATATTGATGTTAGAGGAGGAAGAAAATCTGGAGATGGGGGATTTGTTGAAATATCCGGAAAAAAACATTTGGATTTTCAAGGAACAGCCAATCGTTTAGCAACTAATGGAAAAGCGGGAATGCTTCTTTTAGATCCCGATGCGGATATTGTGATTTCAGCTGCAGCAACGACTGGAGTTTGGGGAGGAGGTCCTCCATGGACATATACTCCCGGAGCTAGTAGCGATGATATCAATGAAACCGACCTTATAAACAATCACCTGCTTTTAGGAGATGTAACGGTGCAAACATCTTGGGCTGGGGCTGCGGGGCCGCATAATGGAAGAATTGTATGGCAAGAAAACGGTGGAACTCTAATTTTTACAACTTCTAATAATTTAACCTTAGAAGCAAATGAAAATATCGAAATTTATCAATATATTGTAAATAACGGCACAGGAAATATAACTCTTAATGCTCCAAACGGAAATTTATTAATTGGAGATCCTTCGATGGTAAGTAATAATGCAGGATGTTCTTTTGTGGGACAGATCATTATTCCAAATGTGGGAGGAAACTTAATTTTACGATCTAGTACTGTGGCAAGTGGTTTAGAATCTCATTTAAAGGGAGGATCTGGTCTTAGTATTTCAAATGTTAAGGATCATATTATCTTGCAAGGTGGCAGCTCTGGAGACACAACATGTAGCCTTTCAACAGCTTGGGGCGCTAGAACCGGCAATGTGAGTATTGATTCTGTTGGTGGGTCAATTATTATAAATGGCGGAGATGTTGAACCTTCTTGGGCTTCAATAAATGCTTCAATTGGAACTGTGACGATTTCAAATATTGGAGGCGATATTAATTTAGTTGCTGGAAATATAGATGATGCAGCTGCAACTATTTCTGGAGGTGGTGGAGTTCAAATACAAGATGTTAATGGAAATATTTATTTGACTAGTAAATCTGGTGTAAATCCAAATTCATCCGGTAGTGTTATACATTCTGCTAGCTCAACAGTTGACATTTCTGGTGTTTTAGGGCAGATAAGCCTTTCAGGAGGAACTGGCTCTAATGGAAGTTCTTTTATTCGCTCAAATGGTAATTTGACAATTTCAGATATTGGAAATGGAATTTCATTAAAATCGGGAAGTGGTACGAATGCTTTTACT
This sequence comes from uncultured bacterium, assembly GCA_964411685.1. GTDB lineage: Bacteria > Chlamydiota > Chlamydiia > Chlamydiales > SM23-39 > CAYPMA01. The sequence continues at coordinate 15,678 of CAYPMA010000016.1, read as the reverse complement.
TTTATCGAATCAACTGATGGAAGTATTACTCTTACTGATATACAAAAAGATATTGATCTTTGGGGTGGCTCTATAGGGGGTTCTCCTTACTCTAAAATAAGCTCAACCTTAAGCACTGTAACAATAAATGGAAATAATCTTACCAGAGATATTTCTTTGCGCGGAGGGTCAGGAACTTCAGATGCTTATGCTGCAATTTATGGAAATCAAGGGGTAACAATTTCTGATATTTTAGGCGATATTACGTTAATCGGCGGTACCGTCGGAGATGACAATTCTGCATATATAACGGCTGTTGATAATAATGTCACAATTTCCAACGTTGGAAAAGACATTTCCATTAGGGCTCATACGGGTTCAGATGGATTAGCAATGATTAATTCAGTGAATGATGAAGTTTCTATCTCCAATGTAGTAGGCGGGATATTTGTCCAAGGGGGAGATGTAGGAGGAACAGGTTGTTATAGTGTAATTCAGGGCAACTCAGGGGTATCCATTTCTAGCGTGACAGGTCAAATTAATGTAATCGGAGGTAAAGGTTCTTCTAGTAGCGCTTCTATTTATAATAGTACTTCTGGGAATTTAACAATTAATGGAGCAGGGGGGCTTTTCTTAGAAGGAAACAGCGGTTCTGACTCTAATGCAACACTTTCAACGCCGGCAACACTTTCTATTCAAAATATTGATGGCCCGATTTTTATTGATGGAGGCAGCGGGGACAATGCATATTGTCAAATTATATCGACAGGTGGAGATGTGGGAATTTCGGGGATTGCTGACAATTCAGGGGCTTTTTCTTTAATAAGCGGTTCTGGTACAGGCTGTTATTGCGACATTGTAGGTGCAGGTGGTGTAGTGAATATTTCTAATTTTGCAGGATTGAATCTAATGGGCGGCTCACAAACGAATTGCTATTCTAAGATTATAGCTCTAGGTAATATTGGCATTACCAACATAAATGGTATTTTGAATATTGAAGGATCTACGGGCTCTTCTTCTTATGCAGAAATTAACTCAGGGGGTTCTATAACCATTTCTAGCATAGAGCATACTGTTTCACTGCTGGGAGGTAGCGGAAATGGTTCTTATTCTCGCATTCTAGGGATAGATGATGTGGATATCGATACAACAGAGCCAGGCTCTTTGCTATTAACAGGGGGAAGTCATTCGGGATCATATGCGCTGGTTTCTTCTACTTCGAATCAAGTGTCTCTCAATATTGCAAGAGCGATAATCCTTCAAGCAGATGCCGGTTATACTCATATTAATAATTTGGAAACTCTTGTATCTGGAAGTAATTTGCAGCTTTTTGGAGATGATAATTATGCAAGAATTTCAACTATAACTACAGGGCCTGTCAGTTTTACGGTCGGAGGTGACGTAACGTTAATTGGAGGAGTGGCAAACAATGCTTCTTCTCAAATTATAGCCCTTTCAAATGCACCAGATCTTACTTGTAGTTTGGGCGGAAATCTTCTTTTAAATGGAGGTCAAGGAGCTGGATTAACTGGAATTGATGCCTCTATTTCCGGGTTTGGAGCAGCAACTGTAACAGTTTCTCCAACAAGAGTTGGAGATATGACTTTAAATGGCAGCCTAGTTTCCGGTTCCGGAAAAGCATGGATTGAAGCGGAAAGTTTAACCTTTACTGATTTTCAAGATGTTGAACTATATGGAGGAATCTCTTCTGATGGTAATGCCTATGCTAAAATTGAAGCGACTTCTGGTAATTTTACTTTGACAAATACCGGACGGTTTTATATTGACGGGGGATCAAATAGTTCGACAAATACAGCTGAAGTGATAGCTTCGAATCAAGCAATAATCAGTTCTGGTGATAACATTAAAATTGAGGCGGGTTATGGTGCAGATGGTAAATTAACAGGAACTAGTGGTTTAGATATCGACGCAACCAAAGATTTAGTGTTAATCGGAAATAGAAATGCTAATGCTGAAATTCTTTCAAACGGGACTACGATAATTGATGTAGGTAATGAAGTTAGAATTACCGGCGGATTAGAGAATTCTCATTCTATAATTACAACTTTGGGTGGAACTCCTTCTTTACAAATGACTATAGGCGATGATTTGCATATTACAGGAGGCGTTAGCGGAACAGGAAATGTTGATGCGTCAATAGAAGGTTTTGGAATAGCAGCAATAGCTGTTAGCAATGATATTTTTCTTAAAGGAAGTGTCAATTCTGGTATGGGAAAAGCTTCAATAGAAACAACTGCTTTGACAATTTCTGAAGCAAAAAATATTGAATTAAGCGGTGGAAAATCTTCTAATGGAAGTTCTTTTAGTAAAATTGCAACTACAACTGGTAATTTATCTATTACAAATAGTGGATATCTTCAAATGAAGGGAGGAAACAATGTTGTTTCTAATCAGGCAGAGATCAGCAGTATATCCGGTGATATATCCGTTACTGCTAGTAGCTATATTTCATTTATAGGAAATGCAAAAGCTTTTACGGGTGGAAGCGGACTTTTGATGCTTGCAGGAACAGATATAAGTTTAGAAAATGGAACAGTTTGGCATCCCTCTATTCAAAATACGTCAGCTTTAGGAAAACTAACGCTTGTTGTTGATAATTTATTTCCTTCAACACCTGGTATAGGAACAGGAGTTTATACACAAGAGAGCTTAGCTACTGTTTCTACTGCAGGAGGCCCCCTTGGTATTTTTACAGCTAAAAGGTCATATAATACTGTTGATGGACCATTGAATGGGAATGCTTTTGTTCCAGGTCCTTTGGGCTTAAATACTGATCAAGAAAAATGGGGTGTCTATTATGCTCCATCGATTATTAGCAGCTCTTTTTTTACGATTTATTATAAAGATATGTCACAAGAATCTCTTAATAACGAAAAAGATTATGGCTTTACATCTATCGTTCAGATGCAGCGACTTCTTCATCCCTTTGATGAGTTTACAGAAAAGGGTTTAACTTTTAAAGTCCAATATGATTTGCAAAGTTATAGAAAAGGCACGATGCAAAAATCGCTTACTTCTGGTCAATTAGGTATGGGCTCTTCTTATTTTATATCTACAAATGACTGGATAGGTAAATATGTTATTTTTCATATACGATCGATGTCACCTGAAGAAGAAGAGTTAAGCGAAAGAAGCTTTTAATGATTTATGTGAACTTAATAAGGGACAAAGAGTTTTGCAATGGCGGATTATGTTTTAGTTCACGGTGGTGATATGACTACTGATTGGTGGAATAAGATTACTAATAGTAATGATTATCCTTCAGGAGAATACATGGGAGGTAAAATTTGGGATAAAATCGTTTTGGCTCTCAAGAAAAAAAATCATCGGGTTTATGCTCCTAGCCTTTTAAATGCTCATACATACAGTCTTTCAGATCATGCCAAACAGGTACTGGACTTGATAAAGGACAATAAGTTAAAAAACGTTATCCTGGTTGGTGCAAGTTATGGGGGAATGGTAATAACTAAAGTTGCTGATCAGATTTCTGATGAAATTTTAACTTTAGTATACCTTGACGCAGCTTTCCCTGACTCAGGGCAATCCTTATTTGATATTCTTGATGCTGCTAAATATGAAAAATCAGCATTGGATGAAAAAGCAAAGGCTTATGCTGAAAAGTTATTCTATGATCCTAAGAAAATACAAAAGTTATTAAAATTATATGTTCAATGTACGGATAGTTCTTTTTTATTAGTTAGTAATTTAATAAAACAAAAAATAATTAATAAAGAAAACTGGAAAATTATTGAATTGAAAACAACTCATATACCTCAGGCTACAATGCCAGATAAAGTAATCGATATATTATTAAATTTAAAAAATTATTTTACTGAATAAGCTTTATAAAACAATTATTTCATAATTACAAATATCTGATAGTTTGTTATAATCTTTAAAAAAAATTGTGAAAAATTATGGATCCTGAATTTGGTTTTGCAGCTCTAATATTTTCTTATTTTATAACTCCATGTTCTGCTGTATCAACAGCTGGAAATGTTATAGAAAAAAGAACTAAGGATACTGTTCTTCAAACAATAGGTAAAGTTCTTCAAGTTGCTCCCTTATGTTTTTTAGGAATGTTAACATTATATTCAGGAAATCTTTATTGTTTACTGCCTATTCTTCCTGCTGTTATTTCTTTTTCTATAGATGCAGCAATGGCAATACATAAAAAGAAAAATTTAAAAGATGTTGAGAACATTTTTTCTAAAATTTATTTAACAATATTTAAAGTAATTAATATTGCAGCAATATTATGCACTATCTACTTTGCAATAGGAACCCTAACTACTCTTCCATTTGCTTTAGTTAATATTGCTTTTTTAGCTATACAGGTTTATTCACCAGTTAAAAATTTTGTTAATAAAGCTATTGAATATCATCATATTATCGAAGAGCATAAAAAAAGGCTTGCTGAACAGTCTTAATAATTATTACTATAAAATGTTTTATAATAAAAATTTAATAATAATAAGGTAAAGGTTCTTCAAGACTATCTTCTGTTTGAACTTCCCTATCTTCTTTTTTAACTAATGGGTCTTCAGTTTGAACAAATCCTTTATAGGCTTCATCTATAGAAAATGGTGAAGGTTCTTTTCCTAGAGCGAATCTAACTGCTTCTTTATTAGCTTCGCTATTTATGTAGCTTCTAACTACATGGCGAAGAACCCTGACGCCTTTAAATTCAAGTTTTTCATCTGTTTCAATAATTCTAGTTATCATTCCTTCATCTGGTTGAACAAATCCTTCTTTTAATTCTTCTTTGTTTTGTTCTATAAACTTACCAACAATTGATCTTTTTTGAGCAGCGTTGTATCCAGGCAATTTAATTGTCTGTACTCTTGTTTCTAACGCTCTAGCGTCTTTTTTTCCTAATACTTCTGTAAATGTTTTATTTGCTCCTAGCACTATTACTACTCGCATGATAGTATGATGTGCACCATCATAATGTTGAATAGAATATTCAGTAGTTCCAGTTTCTAGTGTTGTATGTAAAAAAGTATTTATTGCATTCCCTAAAGGATGAGTAAATCCATGATCTCCTTTTTCCAAACCCTTATCAGGTTCGTCGATAAAAAGAAGTATATTTGATGGAGGTTTATCTGGATTTTCAAACTTTGATTTTAAAAGTGCGTCAAGAACAATTCCTTTTTTAGGATCATTGCTCCATAAGCTATTTCCAAGTATATTTTCATATTCAGAAATTTTTACTTCACAAAAAGGCATTCCCAATATATTTGCAATTTGATTTGCTAAAAAAGGTTCAAATGTTTGCATATTTGAATGCAAATGGGAGTTTTCAGAACTTAGTAGAATGTATATGCATAATCAAAAAAAATTAAAACATTTTGAATATATAATTGAGAATTGTGATACGCATGAAATGATTATTGCAAATAAAATGGATTTAGATATCTTTATTGAACATTTCATAAATTATTCTATTCAACAGCGTAGGCGTGGATATAGAAGAGGATATTCAGCTGGCCATGATCGAGTAAGATATGTAAAATCACACCATTAAAAATTTTTTTTGAAATTATTTAATCTTTATTTTATCCTTCCCTTTCTTTTGGAGGATTTATGAATAGAATCATTTTTTTATTATTATTACCTATAGCATTAATATGTGCAGAAGAAGAAGTTGCAACTTATAAAATAGAGTCAAATCTAACGCTAAACTATTTAAATATATTAGTTTTGTCAGATCATTCAATATGGGAAGTTTATCCATTAAAAAAAAATGAACAAACATGGCCTGAATGGTGGAACAATGTTTCTCCTGAACAGCCTGATGATAGGTTCTTTTTTAATATTAACAATTGGATACTGTTAACGGATGTTATTATTTATGATTATAAATGGAATGAATCTGAAATAAGTACAATATACAGAAATAATCATGGTGACTTGCAGCAATGTAATTATTTGATAGAAAATTGTGAAACAAAAGAATTAATTTTTGCAAGGCCTATTACTTTTAACGTTTTTGTTGATCATTTTTTAAAATATGCAGAACAAAGATATAACGATGGTTATTCAAGTGGTTATTCGGTAGGTTATAGCGTTGGGCATAGTAGTGGTTATTCAAGTGGTTATTCATCAGGTTATTCATCAGGATATTCATCAGGAAATAGTAATTATTAATCAATATGTATTGATTTTATTTTCTTTTTGAATATTAAAAATACTATTCCCAGAACTGCTGAAACCATTATCAAAATTAATGACAAAGGCTTTTGTGTTTCAACACTAAGCCTTGTTACAAACCAGCTTATTAGTCCGCCTACTCCCATTTGAAGGGAGCTAATTAATGCTCCTGATAAACCGCTGTTTTTAGGGAATTCATTAACACTCATTGCAAAACAGTTAGGATAAATTAATCCTGCTCCTAACATATAACAAAACATGGGAGCTATTATTACAAAAATATTAAAATAATTAAGAGATAAAACAAACATAAGTAAAGAAGAAAACAATAATACCAATATTCCTATAGCTATTATCATTTTTGATTTTACGGTTTTGCATAAATATGAAGAAATTGTGGCTCCAATTACATATCCGCTAATTGTGAAAATTGCAAGTTGCCCATATTGAATAGGTGTAAAATTTAATTGTGTTTGAATAAGAAAGGGAGAAATAATCAAGTAGGATATTTCTCCTGTAACTACAAGTATAACAGCTGCTGTTGCAACAAAAAAACTTGGATTTCTTAAAATATGCAAATAAGTTTTAAAAATGTGTTTAATATGTAGCTTATTTTCTTTTACATGAGGACATGTTTCAGGCAAAACAAAATATACCATTAATAATAGTAAAAATGCATAAGCAGCTAAAAAAACAAAATTTGACTGCCATCCGAAATTATGTTGTAAATATCCTCCAATAACAGGAGCAATTATTGGAATAGCTGCTATAGACATGGAAATATAAGAAAAAGCTCTTGCTAATTTTTTGCCGGAATAAACATCTCTTGCCATTGCGGGGGATATTGCTCCGCAGCAGCCGGCTCCAATTCCCTGAAGAGACCTTCCTAAATAAAATATATTTATTTCTTTTGCAAAAATTGTAAAAAAGCATCCTGCTATAAAAAAACTTATTCCTATAAGTGCGGTTTTTTTTCTGCCGAAATAATCAGATAAAGGACCATATATCAAAAGTGAAATTCCAAAAAGTATCCAGACTATACTTATAGTAAATTGTATTTCTCCCGATCCTACAGAAAAAAATTCTTTCATGCTTGGAAATGAGGGCAAATACATGTCTGAATTAAATTGTGCTAATGAAATAAATATTACTGCAAATGCAATAATAAAAGGCTTTTTTATCATAATTATTTTTTTTAGTAGTCCTATTTACAAAATATAAAATTAATAATTTTGTGGCTATTAATTAATTTGAATACTTTTAAATATTAATAAAATTATCCTATACTGAATGTATGGATAAAAATGATCATTTACATGAGTTTAAAGGCTTTATTTACGGGATATTAGGTGCTATAAGTTATTCTGTAATGGCGATGTTTGTAAAGCTCTCAAAAGATATCTCTAATGAAACCTTGGTGTTTTTTAGAAGCTTAATTTGTTTTGCATTGATATTTCCATTAATAAGGCATACTAAAGCTTCTTTAAAAACTAAGCATTTTTTTTATCATTTAATACGGTCTTTAGCTGGTCTTATAGCTGTATATTGTTTTTATTATGCGAGTAAGAATTTAATATTGGTTGATTCGATTATTCTTGTTAATACATCTCCACTATTTATGCCTTTAGTTATTTTAATAGGCTTTAGAAAAAAAATACCCCTTAAAAGGCTTTTTGCTATTTTTATTGGTTTTTTAGGAGTTACATTAATATTAAAACCAGAATTATCAATAATTAATATACCAGGCATTGTTGGTCTGGGAGCGGGACTGTTTGCTTCTATTGCTTTTGTTTCTGTAGGCAAATTATCTAAAACAGAACCTACAGAAAGAATAATATTTTATTTCATTACTATTTCTTTGATTATATCAATTTTTCCTATGATATATGCATGGCACAGCATAGAAAACCCAATACACTGGCTATATATTTTCTCCATTGGTTTTTTTGCTTTTTTATTTCAGATTTTTATTACAAAATCATATTCATACCTTCCAGCTACAAAAGCAAGCCCATTAGGATTTTTATCCATTGTCATTAGCGGTCTTTTAGGATGGCTTATTTGGAATAATATCCCTGATGTATTAACAGTAATCGGCATGTTATTAATTATTGGATCAGGTCTTTATATTATAGAATTAAATAAAATGAGATTTAGAAAGAAATAGATGTTTTTACTCTGTAAAGAAGGTCTTTTAATTCTTTAATATTTATATTTTTTAACGCAGATATTTCAAAAATTTTAAATTTTTTTGAGAATTTTTTCTTGAAATCCTTAGCTTTTACATTAACATCTTCAATATCAATTTTATTTAAAACTATTAAAGAAGGTTTTTTAATCATTTCTTCTGAATATTTTAATAATTCATTCTGAAGTGTTTTAAAATCTTCAATAGCATCTTCAGATGAAATATCTATAACATATAATAAAAATGAAGTCCTTTCTATGTGTTTTAAAAATGAAATACCAAGGCCCTTGTTTTTATGAGCATCAGATAAAATGCCTGGAATGTCTGCTATTAATGTTTTTGTAAAATCCTCAAATTCCAATACTCCCAAATTTGGAGTTAGTGTAGTAAATGGATAAGGAGCAATTTTCACTTGAGCATGTGTAAGCTGTGTCATTAATGTTGATTTGCCTGCATTTGGCATGCCGATAAGTCCAATATTGGCAATTAGTTTCAATTCAAGCTTAACTTCTAATTCTTCGCCTAGTTTTCCTTGTGTGCATATATATGGAGCTCGTCTGGTAGGGGATTTAAAAGCCCTGTTTCCTTTTCCGCCTTTTCCGCCATTACATAGTGTGATGGTTTGTCCGTCTTCCTTTAGATCAAATAATATTTCATTAGTAGAAGAATTTTTAATTAACGTTCCGCATGGGACTTTAATTGTTTTGTCGAATCCGTTTCTTCCTTTTTGATTTTTCGCGCCTCCGGGTTTACCGTTTTCTGCTTTAATAGTTTTAATATTTCTTAAATTCTCTAAAGAAAGCAATTGAGAGTCTGCTTGTAAAAGGATAGATCCGCCCTTTCCGCCATCGCCGCCGGCAGGGCCGCCTTTTGGGATATATTTTTCCCTGCGCCAAGCGACAATGCCATCGCCGCCTCTTCCTGCTTGAACAGTCAAGGATACTTGATCAGTAAACATAAAATTTTATTTTCTTTGTTATTTTGAGCTTGCTGCTATTATTGAAACGTAGGTTTTATTGGTTTTTTTGAATGATACGATTCCATCCACTAATGCAAAAAGCGTAAAATCTTTTCCAATTCCAACATTCTTAGAACCATGCCATTTTGTTCCACATTGACGTACTAAAATGCTTCCAGTAGTAACAAATTGGCCGTGATTAGCTTTAATACCTAATCTTTGAGATCTTGAATCTCTTCCGTTTCTTGTAGAACCCTGTCCTTTCTTATGTGCCATTATTATTTCTCCTTATTACTGCCAAACTCAATTTTCATGATCTTCACTTTAGTATATTTTTGCTTATGGCCTACTTTTCTTCTATAATTTTTTCTTTTCTTATATTTGTAAGAAATAACTTTCTCACCATATGCCATGCCTAAAACTTCCCCAATCACCTTACAATTATCGACATAAGGAGACCCAACCTCTTTAATATCCTCATCGCTGAATAATAAAACAGTTGTAAATTCAATTTTTTCCTTTGCGTCCTTGTCTAACTCGATATCAATGATATCATCTTTTTCTACTCGGTACTGCTTACCTTTTGCTTCTAATATTGCGTACATTTTTCCTCCAATACATAAGAAGATGCCAAGAGTATATGATAAAAGCTTCTGAAAGTCAATGGCTAGAAATCAGAATTTTTTATGTACTATAATATAATTATAGTATAAATTATATGGTTTTTCCATGGAGGAGTGTCCGAGCGGCTGATGGAGCACGCTTGGAAAGCGTGTGTGCGCGTCAAACCGTACCGTGGGTTCGAATCCCACCTCCTCCGAAGTCTTTTATAATCAAATTTTTATGATTAAAAAAATAAAAGCTGAAAGTTTTATAATTATAAAACTTCCATGTTTAACCTAAAATTATTAATATTTTTTAACTTATTTATAATAAATTGATTAATAGTTGCTTACGAATTGACGTATATAATATTTCAGCGAAATAACGATTATATCTTGATATAATTTCACTGAAATTCTAATATTAAAATAGAAATTATATTAGGAAAAAAATCATGTATGTTTCTAGAGAAAATGAATCTGAAATTTTTAAATCTTTTGAAAGTATGTTTATTAGCGCTCTACTTGGGCCAAGACGTATTGGCAAAACAACTCTTGTCAATCATTATATAAAGACTCATTCAGAAAGACAATGGATTCAATTTAATATGGATGAAAGAAAGCAACGACAAAGAATCGAAAGAGGTGAATTTCAATTTATGATTGAAGAAGCATCACTTCAAAAAATAGGAACTCAAAAAAAACTCTGGATTGTAATCGATGAAGCTCAAAAATGTCCTGAGCTTTTTGATCAAATTAAACTTCTCTATGATGAATTTAAAGGAACTAATAAAATCAAGTTTATTCTAACTGGCTCGGCACATCTTAATTTACATCAACTTGCAGCTGAAACTCTAGCTGGAAGAGTCGAGCTTTTAAGACTCAGAGAATTTAATTTAAGAGAAATTACTCAATTATTGAATAAAAAAATTTCATTGAAATATGAATCAGCATTTCATTTAATTTTTAATTCTAAAAATTTTGAATCTCTAAAAGAACTTCATTCTACTTTAAGACCTTTTCATAAATTATTCATTAATGCATTAGATCAACAATTGATATGGGGAGGATTACCTGAAGCATTAGAAAGTGACACTGAACAAGGTAGGCTTAAATATTTAAGTAATTATCTTCAAACCTATTTAGAAAAAGATATTCGTGAAATTTCTAGTATAGGCGATCTTACACTTTTTGAAAATCTTATGAAAGTTTTAGCTGAATTAACAGGATCAGTTAGAGACGATCAAAAGATTATCAATGCTCTACATTGTTCCAGAAATACTTTACACAAATATCAAGGCTATTTAATGGCTTCATGGCAATATTTTGAAATTGAACCATTTATTGGAAATACGATAAAAAGATTAGTAAAATCTCCAAAAGGTTATCTTAAAAATAATGGATTAATTAGCTATTTCACTGGAATTAAAGATTTATTGGTTCTTAGTAAAACCGGATTAATTGGGCATCGTTTCGAAAATTGGTTTTTGAATGAACTAAACTCCTATTTGGATAATCTTCATGATTACCATAATATTTATTTTTGGCGCACACATAGTGGGCAAGAAGTGGATTTTATTGTACAAGTAGGACAGCAAATTATTCCTTTTGAAGTGACTTATTCTGCACAGCCATTATCAAAAAAAATTCGTAATTTAAAGGCTTTTATCGAAGATAATCCTAAAGTTTCCTATGCAATTTATCTCTATCAAGGACCATTGAACTATGATGAAAACAATAAGATTCTATTTTTACCCGCCTGGATGGTTTAGTAAACTGTTTCAGCTTTAGTAAAAAAACACGAAATTCAATAGTCAAATAATCAAGATTTTGAACTAATCAATGAATTTTATATAAATACAATTATGCATTTAGATCAAAGTGATTTTAATGTGAATCAAAGATAAGGTGCGAATTGGTTGCGACCGCGTCCGAAGTCTATAGTTTTTATAAATTTAAAATTAATGTTTTAGTATTAAAACCGTCATTTTTTTGTTTTTTTATGTTAAAAACTTGAAATATTTTTTTTAAAATAGCATTCATAAAATATGATTTTATTTCATGGAACCGGAGAAACTGTAGATTCTTATTGGTATCCTTATGTTAAAAGAGAACTAAAAAAAGATGCTATGAAGTTTGGATTCCTTAGCTTCCAAGTAATGAAAATTCCGTATCTATTTTAATATAAGCCGTTTATATATAACTGTTTTGAGCCTTAATATAGTTAATGCTAGATTTTTTTTGAGGCCACTTAACTGTTTTGAGTAACAATATCGTTAAAATAATGAATTCTATTGCTTATTTAACGATTTTATTGACAAAACCGTTATATTATGATATAATCGACTTATAATAACAATAGGTTATCTTATGGGTAAGGTTTTAAGTGTTTATAAAAAAATTGATCACCTTCGTTCGAGGTATTACAAAACGGCTATTAATAAAGAACAGTTATTAAAAATAATCTCAGAATCAGAAATTTCTGAATATGTATATAATTCTAATGCTATTGAAAATAGTACTTTAACTTTAGAAGAGACTGATAAGATTTTGCATCAAATTAATTGTGATAGATTTATTTCTGCAAGAGAAATGTTTGAAACAAAGAATTTAGCACGAGTTTTTTCTTATATTGATAAAAAAGCAAAAGAAGAAGAACTGAATATTAATCTAATACTTTTTTTACATAAAATTCTACTTTCTAATATTAATGATGATATTGCTGGAAGATTTCGAAAAGATAATGAATTTGTAAGGGTCGGAAGTCATATTGCTCCAAATCCTAAAGAAATATTAAAACGTTTAGAAGATATGTTGGTAGAATATAATTCTTCACCTTCTGAAAATATAATAAAACGTTTGGCTAAATTTCATCTTGTTTTTGAGTATACTCATCCTTTTTGTGATGGTAATGGTCGCATTGGTAGAGTTCTTGCTAATTATTTACTTATTAGAGAAGGATATGTGCCTATTAATATAAAATTTGTTGATAGAGAGGAATATTATCAAGCTTTTAGAGAATTTGATTTTGATAAAAAAACTAATACAATGGAAAAAATTATTGGTAAAGCTCTTACTAATAGTTACCATAAAAGATTGGCCTATTTAGAAGATAATGAAATAGTTTTGCTTTCAGAGTATGCAAAAAGAAAAAGACTTTCTTATCCAAATTTAATTAATAAGGCTAAAAGACAGACAATAGAGGCCTTTTTAGAAAAAGGGAAGTGGAAAATAGCTATTTCAGAAATAAATAAGCAACATCTTTCGCGTTAAGACAAGTTCATGTTTAACATGCCAAGTGATTTTAATTTCGTAATCTTAAGTGTTTGTTTTTTATAAAGAGATATATTTTTATTAATAATAATCTTAATACTTAAGTAAAGAAATTGCTTTTTTTGGATTTTTTTTTTAAATTAAAAAAATGAATAAAAAATATTTCATTATTCTATTTTTTTTTATTTGCAAAGTAATGGCTGCTCCACCGCCTGTCCCATCAGCTGGAATTATTGAGCGTGAACTTGAAAAAGAATATGAAGCAAAGCCGCTCGAAGAAGAAAAACAAGTTCCTAATATTCAGATTGATATACCACAAAAGACGTTTGATCTCCCGGATGATAAAAAGGTTTATGTTCATAAAATATTAATAGAAGATAATGAATCTATTTTAACAAAAGAATTAAATAACGTTATTAAGGGGTATTTAAATAAAGAAATTTCTCTTAAAGACGTTTATAAGCTTTGTCATTTAATTGATATGTTTTATGCCAAAAAGGGATATTTTTTAGCTAGAGCCTATCCTCCAGCTCAAGCAATAAATAACCATACTTTAATCATAAGGGTTATTGAAGGGAAGCTTGGTAATATTAGCGTTGTTGGCAATAAACATTATAAAGAAGGATTCATTAAGAGTTTTTTCAGGCCTCTTAAGAACAAATCTTTAAGATACAATGATTTTTTATATGCACTTATGCTCCTTAATGACAATGCAGATCTTTTTGCAGGTGCTGTTTTCGAAAAAGGAAAAGAATTCGGTACTGCTGACGTTATTTTGCAAGTTAAGGATTCAAGTCCAAAACATTTCTATTTCAATGGAAATAACTATGGTAGAAACCTAACTACAAATAGTAGGGTTGGCGGTAGATTAGATTATGGAAACTTCGTAATGCAGGGGGATAAATTTTCAATTGCTGAAGTTATTGGATTCCCAGTTAATGCACTTTATTTCACAGATGTTATTTATAATGTCCTATTAAATAGAAAGGGAGCTTCTTTAGAACTTTCTTATTTATTCTCTAGATTTACAGTTGAAGAATTAACTTACCTTGATCTCAAAGGCCGATCTAATATAGGAACAATAAAATTTAATCAAGCTATAATGAGAAGCCGTAATTTAAGCATGGATTTTTTTTCATATTTTGATATAAAACAAATCCAAAATTTTGTGTTATCCGAAAGAACTTCTTTTGATAAATTAAGGGTTTTAACCATTGGTACACTTTTAGATCACTTTAATCCTAATATTGGAAGGGATTATCTTGTACTCCGGTTAGCTGGTGGCATACCTAATTTTTTAGGCGGGCTGAAATCTGTTGATAGCAAGTGTTCTCGTCAAGGAGGAGGTGGAAGGTTTTTTATTTTTAATATGGATTATGATCATATACAGAGTCTTCCATATTATAGTTTTTTATATTTTCATAGTTCTTTACAGTTAAGCCCTAATAAACTTGCCTTGCCGGAAGAAATATATATAGGTGGTAATGTTGGAACATTGTCTTCTCCAATTTTGGTAAATTGTGACGATCAAATTTATGCAGGAGCATATGGTCATAGTCCTTCTCTTGCAGATTTTAATGGAAGTACTATTGATAATACAATTAATGAAATAACATCCAATCCTCCATGTATAATCATTTTTAATGGTGTGGTTATTAAAAATTGTCAAACCACTCCAGCAGTTGTATTACCAGAATTCTTATCATTCGATGTTCCAGGTTTTTATTCTTCCTATTTTAATTTAGCTAGTTATTATTATTTCTTAACTTATTTCTTTGATAAGAATTATGTGTATAAACCTGTCTATATATATTATTCTACAGGAAAGCAGTCTGAGAAATCGAAAAAAAATACTTATCTTTCTTCTTTAAAACAATTTTTCCAAAAAACATATAAAAGGTTTTTTAGGCCTTTTGGATAAAATTTATTCAGTTAAAAATTGTATTAAAGGAATATCATAAATGTTCATCAACTCCAGGAAGATATTGCTAGGTCGAGTGTGTCTGTTAGCGTAATAACATTCTTCTTCCTGAATTAACTTTGAAGTCTTTTTGTCTGGAAAAGATGCTATTATGAATTTTTAGCTCTCATATTCTTCATGCGTGTGATTTTTTTTGTGAGATCTTTTAAATGCTTTATTTCGGCTTCACAGGTTCTTTCTTGCAACGGAAATTTCAAATGTAAAGCATATGCCAAATCACTCAATTCCTTTGATTTTTTATTAATAAATTGAATTTGTTTAAATAAAACCATTTGAGCATTGCTTTTTGTTTCTTCTGTTTCAATTAGTTTTACATAGATTGATATTTTATTTTCAAAATAGAAAATTTTTCTTTTTTTCTCGTCAATATGCTTTTGGATTTTCAATAATTTATCGGCTAAAACAACATTACATTTTCCAGATCTTTCTTCAAGTTTGTTTTTTTTATGGTTGCTAATTGAAGCACAGGAAATTATTGTAATTGATAATGCTAAAGATGTTCCTGCTGAAAAAGTAGAATAAG
>CAYPMA010000015.1:0-18467 GCA_964411685.1 uncultured bacterium | reverse complement strand
AGATTTGTGAAGGAAAAAACTCTATTTTACAAATGCAGGGCAATGATTCAAAAGAGATAACAAAAGAATTTTTTGAAGAGTATAAAGACACAATTTGTGAAAAGGATGTCTTAGATTTAAGCCTTTATCATCCTAAAAGGGAAGATGTTATACAATCGGTTAGAAACATTAATGATATAAGCGGCTTTACTGTTAAAGAAGGGAAAATACTTTTGCCTTATCTGGATACTGTTGTTGTTAAATCTTTAACAATTGAGCAGGCAAAGAAAAAAATTGAAGAAAAATATTTGAATGAAATTGAAGATGTAAAAATATTTCTAAAATATAAAAAAAGAAAATCCCAAAAAGTACATATTATTGGAAATGCAAAAAACCAAACAGTTGAAATAGGTGGGAATACAAGACTTTATGATGTCTTAGAAAAAGCACAAGTTTTTATGTCTTCTAACTTTTTCAGAAGCTATGTCCTTCGTAATAACAAGCATGTAGGTGTTGATATACATAGATTGTTAATAGATGGCGATATGTCACAAAATATAGTTATGAAAGGAGGCGATAAAATCTTTATATCAGACACTATGGCAGATAATGTTATAATATTAGGTGAAGTGGTAAATCAGACAACAATTCCAATAAAAAATGGGTCAATATCTGTAAAAGAAGCTATAGCTTCTGCAAGAGGACTGTTATCTTCTGCTGACAAATCTTCAATATACATAATTAGAGGATCTATGTTCTCTCCAAAGATTTATATGATAAGTTTCAATGAATTAATGAACCTTCCAAATAAAAGCATGATGCTTATGTCAGGAGATGTATTATATGTTACATCAAAGCCTTTGTCTGAATGGAATAAAATAATTGCTCAAATAATACCTTCGTTAACCGGGTTTGATATTTTCTATAAAATAATGAAGAATATTGGGGTTTTGAAAGATGAAAAATAATATCTTTCAAATAGCAGATATTCTTAAGTTAATAAAAGTAAAAAAAGCAAAAATACTTATATTTTGTTCTGCCCTTACATTTATCTTTTTAATGGCTCTTTTAAGTTTTTATCCTTCATATAATGCAAAGGCTTTATATCAGGCATCTGATTCATCAAAAGATAATAGATCTGACCTTGTTATTCAAATGGCAAAGGCAAATGAACATAGCAAAGAATGTATTATAATGAAATCGAGAGAGATATTGCTTTTTGTAATTAAAGAATTGGGATTGCAGGTAGAATTTAAGAATAAGAGCTTTTTTACTAATTTTCTTAATGCAGCAAAAGCAAATTTTTTAGCTGAGGTTTTTCAAGATAGGCAAGATGAGAATTTTATCTTTGAAAATGTAGAGTTTAGAAGAAAGAAGAAAGCTTATTTTATAATAAATTTTGATTCAGATAATACATTTTTCATACATGAAAAAAATAATATGAAAACGTCACAAGGCGCTTTGAAAGAGACAGTAAAACATGATGACTTTTCATTTATTATTAAAAAAACACCTAAAAATATTAAATTGCATAAAGATTATCTTGTAAAGGTTTGTCCTATTCTAACCTCTTATAAAAAGCTTTATAAAAATGTTAAAATTTCCCCTGATAAAAATAATAAAGAGTTTCTTTTTATAAATTATATAAATAAAGACAGATATCTGGCAAAAGAAGTGATTAATAGAATAATGTATAGATATCAGTCTTATTGTTTTAAGAAAAAAGAGAATATAGAGAAAAAACAAATTGAGTATTTTAATAAAAAAATATCAGATATACAAAAAAGATTGGAAAACGAATTTGAAAAATCATCAAATGATGATGAAATCTTTTTTTTGAAAGGTCAAATACAGCAAATAACTTCAAAATATTTCGAATTATCAGGAAAGAAAAATTATTTAGATAACTTAATAAATCAATATGAAAATGACGGTGAAAAAGTTAAAGATTTAGAAGTCTTGCACCTGCAAAAAATAAAAAAGGAATTATTATGCGAAAAAAATAATATCCTATCTGATACATCATTTAGTTTGTCTGACAAAGAGAATCTTTTGTTAACCATAAATCAGGCAAAATATAAGAATTTCCTTCAAAAAATAAATGACAAAATGGATGTTGATAGCGCTAAGCAATTGAGATTTCAATACATAGTCAAGAAAAACACTCTTCAGATAGAGCTTTTAAAATATGAATCACTAAAAGATACGCCTATAAAAGACTTGTCGGTTTATAAATCTATATATTCCAAGAAGTTAGTAGAGGATTTAATTGATTTATTCGAGAAAAATAAGGTAAAAAAATATCTCTTTTCCAAAGAAAAAAATGAAATAGAAGAAAACATAAAACAGATTGAAAAAGATCTAAAAAAGTGCCTTATTAATGAGATAGAAGAAAAAAAACTTCATATTTATTTGATAAAAAAACAAATCCTTAATTTAAATGACATTATTTTTCACAAGATTGATGAGGATATTAAAATTATCAATGAACAGATAAAAAACATGTCTGAATCAAAATTGTTTTCATTGATTAATGACAGGCAAGTTGTTGAAGCGGAATTGGATGAAATTTTAAAAAGAATGAAGAATTATCATCAAAAAATTAAAACAGAAAAGAAAATTGAGATTCAATCAGAAATATCAGTTAAATTAATAGATTCTTTAACTAAATTAATTGATCCTCATCTGTTTAATAATCAAATGCATAAAAATGAAATAAATACCATTGATTACGCTTTTGCTTCATATTTGCCTGCATATCCATATATTTTGCTTTCTTCTGTATTAATATTTATCTCATCTTTTTTAATATTGCTTTTAGTTGAGATCGTGATTTGTTCCTATAAAGGGTTTTTTATGTCCAAGTCATTATTATATTCTTTGGGATTTGAATTCCTTGGAAATTTATCAAAAAATAAAAAGGAAACAGTCCTTAAAATAGCTCATTGGATAAAGGATAATAAAAAGAAAAAACAAAGTAAGTCTTTTTGCCTTTTATCTAAATATGATTACATAGAAAAACTTTCAAAAGCTCTATCTATTGATTATAAACTTTTGATAATAGATTTAGAATTCTGTGATAATAAAGAAAAAAAATCTCTTTTATATTCTTTCTCAAATAATAGTAACTATAAAATATATAAGTATGAGCACTATCATGAAATTGCCTTTAGCATGCAGTTTTATGATGATAAGCCTAAATTCCTACAATCAAAAGTATTTAATAACACTATAGATACCGTTATGAATAATTATGATATAGTATTGTTCAAATCTTCTAGTTCTATTGATTCATATCAGAACTTCTTACTTGCAGATTATTCACAGAATCTTGTCATTACATATGAAAATGAGAGGATTACTTCTCTTAATAATTTAGTATTATGGATTAATAGAGATAATTCCAAGAAGATTGCCTCATCATTTGTTGAAGCATAACCTCTTGATTTTTAGTTTGTTATAATTTAAATTAATTATAATCAAAAAAATTGTTTGATTTTAGTATTAATTTTAAATTATCTTCCAATTAAGAGAGGAAGTAATTATAGGTTTTATAAACAAGGAAGGACAATATGAAATCAATATATGTTTCAATATGTGTTGGTTTTTCATTATTGGTTGTTTTATTTTCAGTTTCTAATTCTTGTCAAAAAAGAACAGACGAAAAGACAGACAATCAGGCAGTCATTGAAGAACAAATATATACAGAAGACAAAACAGTAAAGACAGTAAGTGAATTATATCCAGCATATAATGCACCTGCAAATATTGATGTTGACGGAATACAAACATGGGCTTCAGTAAGTTACATGTTATGGAATGCATCGGAAAAAGGCCTTGAACTAGGTCATATGTACAGCAATGCACCAACCCAGCATCAAGGAAAAGTAGTTAATATGGATTTTGATTATAAGAGCGGGTTCAAGATTTCCGTAGGTTATAATACAAATCATGATGCTTGGCAAGTATATGCTGATTATCTAAGACTACATCTTACAGATAGTAAAAATGAGTCATTATCAGCAAATATGACAGCCATATCAACATATTGGTTTGAAACAGCAAGAGATGCAACTGTAGCAAATGCTAAATGGAAATTAGGTATTGATTTACTTGATTTGATGATTGCAAGACCATGTTATGTTGGTAAAAAATTAGTTTTTAGTCCACATTTTGGAATAATGGGCGGATGGATAGACCAAAAATATAATGTAAAATATACCATTGGATCTGTCGTTCCAGAATCAAAAAATAAAGCTGATTCATGGTTAATAGGTCCAAAAGCCGGCCTTGATACAAAATGGCTATTTTATAAAGGCTTTAGAATGTTTGCTAATTTGGACTTAAGTATTTTTTATCAGGACTTTAATTCAAAAGCAAAACAGGAAACATATAATAATCCGGCAACTCTTGCAGCAAATTATAAAAATAATAAGGGTTATGTAAACCCAAGCTGTGAAGTTTTTACAGGACTAGGCTGGGGTATGTATTTCAGCAATCGTAAAGCTCATGTTGACTTGTTGGCAGGATATGATTTTATGGTATTTTTCGAGCAGAACATGATGCGTTACTTGAATGACATGATATCAAGCAGAACAGGTGCAAGCCCAGGCAATTTATGTTTGCATGGATTGACCACAACATTACGTTTTGACTTTTGATAAAGGGTCATCATGCGTTACAATGTATTTTTTTGAAACATAAGCAGAAAAATATATGAGTAATAAGAAAAAAAGAATTTTGGTAACAGGGGGAGCCGGTTTCTTAGGCTCCCATCTTTGTAATAAGCTATTATCTTATGGCCATGAAGTATTGTGTGTAGATAATTTTTTTACCGGTAATAAAAAGAATATTCTACATTTGTATGATAGGCCTTTTTTTGAGGTCTTAAGGCACGACGTCTGTTTTCCTTTATATGTTGAAGTAGATGAAATATATAATCTTGCATGTCCTGCTTCTCCTATTCATTATCAGCTGGACCCCGTTCAAACAGTTAAAACAAGTGTACATGGTGCAATTAACATGCTGGGGCTGGCAAAAAGATTAAAGGCGAAAATTTTCCAGGCTTCTACAAGTGAAATTTATGGAGATCCAATGGAGCACCCTCAGACGGAAAATTATTGGGGGAATGTAAATCCTATAGGTATTAGATCGTGTTATGATGAAGGGAAAAGGTGTGCAGAAACATTATTCTTTGATTATTACAGGCAGCACAAAGTTCCAATAAAGGTTGGAAGGATATTCAATACTTACGGGCCCAATATGCATCCAAATGACGGAAGAGTGATATCAAATCTTATTGTACAGGCTCTTGCCGGCTTTCCTTTAACAATATATGGTAAAGGCTCGCAAACACGCTCGTTTTGTTATGTTGATGATTTAATAAATGTTATTATTGCGATGATGGATTTGCCGTTTAATATTCCAGGCCCATTGAATTTAGGAAATCCTAATGAGTGCACCATATTGGAAGTGGCTGAAATGATTTTGAAAATTACAGGATCTAAATCAGAAATAGTTTTTAAAGAGCTTCCTTCTGATGATCCAAAACAAAGAAATCCAGATATAGAAAAAACTAAAAGCTTACTTAATTGGGAGCCAAAGGTTTCTTTAGAAGAAGGCTTAATTATGACTATCGATTATTTTGATAAGATATTGACAAATGAAGTGATTTCATCATCATTGAGTAAGTGATGTCTTATTTTTGATTTCCCGATATTTTTCAATTATCTGGTATGCTAAAGGAGCAGCTTCTTTTCCTCCGTCTCCATATTTTAGATAAACAATTACCACAAGATCCGGATTATCCCATTTCTTTTTTGACGGTAAAAATGAAATGGCGCCAAACCATATATGTTTATATTTTTCTGCAGCATATGAAGGCAATATGTACGGCCTATGCATAATTTCTGCTGTGCTTGTCTTTCCTACAAACTGATTTGCCATTTCAATATATCCTTTTTTAACATCAGGATATTTATATAGTTTTTTGATAATGGAAGGCCTTGCGTTTCCTTTCTCTCCATAAATTACGTTATGCATTCCATCGATTAACATTTTTCTTATTCTTGATGGTATGGCAAGATCATTTTTTATTAATGGTTTTTCAGTTTTTATAATTGATGGAATGAATACTTTTCCCCCATTGGCAACGGAGGAAAGAAAAACAGCGGCCTGAAGGGGAGTAGATATTAACGTGTGTTGTCCAATCGCAAATGAATATAACCCGGTTCTATTGACATCAAGGTCATCAGGCAAATTGCCGGATATTTCCCCCGGAAGAGAAATATTTGTTTTTTCTCCAATAGAGAAAAGCTTTGCAGCTGATAATATGTCTTTAGGGTCTTTTATGTGATCTACTGACAATATAGCAAAGTAAGGGTTGCTTGACTGTTCTAATGCTGAAATAAGATTTATATTACCAATATTTCTGTGAGAGCTTTTTGGCAGTCTTCCATTTTTATAATATTTAGGATAAGGCTTATTTGAACTTGTATATCCGACAACAGCTCCTCCGGTTTTTTTTGCTCTAATATCCCATGTATAATTATCAATCATTGAAAAAGGATTTAATGAAAGATATGTTTGATTTGTTGCTTTTAAAAATTCATATCTTTGGGTTAATGCAGTGTATCCTGTAACAAGTTTAAAGATAGAGCCCAAAGGAGCTGCCTGACTAAAACCATTTGATCTTGAATAACTAAAGCCGTAGTTAGGATAAAAAGCTGCAGCCAAATGCTTTTCTAAAGGGTTTTTTACATTTATATAATATCTTCCATATAAAGGCCTGTCTAATGCATTGAATGGCCTAATAGTTTTAAAAAAATCTATTAAATAATACGAATCTAAAAAAGACAGTTCATTTTTTAGAGTTGTTAAAGAAGAAAGAATTTCATCTGGAAAAGTGTTTTCATGAATCAAAGCTTTAAATTCTTTTAAATACTCATTTAATTCAGGGGATATTTGTCCAAATGCATTATTATCTTTTAATAGAAGAATCATGAAAATCAAATGATTGTTTTTCCAAAAATCTGAAAATAATAAGCGTTCCTTTTCATCTAAATAATCAATATAAGGTTTTGCATACATGCCTTTTTCAGATTCTATTTTTCTTTTTTCCTGTATGTATGCTTTTTGATTTTTCTCTTTCCATGGAGAAAAATAATATTTGTGAAATATTGGTTTTATCAATGATTTAATATAATTATCTAAAACAAGAAAAGATTTGCAATATTTCCAATAATCGGACAGTTTTATTGAACCTGCATAAGATATTAATTCATCAGAAAATGAAGGACTAAACACAATTATCCTGCAAAGATCAATAATTAATAATTTGTCCCTATTGTCCGCGATAGAGGAAAGATATGACCTGAGACGGTATGCCGGCTGCGCTAAATCTTTATTATCTTCAATAATTTTAAGTATTTGGTTTTTTGCAGAAACATCAATAAATATTTTTGAAGGTAAATGGCCTTTTTCTTTTAAGAATAGGCAGTCAATTAATATGCATGGATCTTTTTGTTTTGTGAAATAAAGAAGCGTTTCAATGTCTTCCTGAAGTTGAATAGCCGTTTTCACATTTTTAATTCTATTTATCACCGTGTTAGCAATTGATGTATTAGGGAAAAAATAACTTAAAAAAAGATTCCAGTTTAAATATTGTTTTTCTTCAAAATACTTATTGGTCTTTGATGAATAAAGTTCTTTTTCAAGTGGTATTATCCCATCATATATATCTTTAATATGTTTTTCTGTTTCTAGCCATTTATTTAAGTTTTTCTGTTTTTTATTCTTGATTTCCTGATTATGAGAAAGGATAAAATCATTTGGATCATAACGCGGATATGAAGCTAGCGCCAAGATTTCTCCAGTATTTGGGTCCATTGCAATAATTGATCCGCCTTTAATCCAGGGCTCTTTTTGATTTACATATTTTTTCTGTGAACTGTCATAAATTTTACATTTCTTTTCTCTGTCTTTTTCATCTTGCAACAGTAAGTTTTCAGCAAATTGCTGAAGTTCTATAGAAATTGTTGATTTGATATTTTTCCCAGATGTAGGAGGTATTGATGTGTCAAGTTCCTTTAAAAACAGACCTTTAATATCAACTGAAAACTGTTTTTTCCCGTGATATCCTCTCAAATCTTTTTCAAATGAATATTCAAGTCCTGATTTGCCAATTAAATCATTATATGAGTAAGATTTTTCTTTTAATAAGTTCAGTCTTTTAACTATATCTTCTTTTGAAGAATAATTGCCTGGGAAAAGTGCATCTTCATCAAAGTCATATTTCTCTAAAAAAGTTTGAAGCTGTTTTATTTCATTTGCTATTGAAAGATATTCTTTTTGATTAATGGGTCCTAAGTATCCGACAATATCTGAAGCTATCATTTTTTTTGGATAATATCTCTCAGTTGTTATTTCTGCATGAAGGCCTTCATATTTTCTTCCAAGCATTCTAAGCCGGTAATATTCTTTTTCTGAAATATTTGATTTTATTACATACGGCACATGGGGAAGTAAAGACGCCTTAGAATGAATTAAATCTTCTATCCTGTTAGCATCCAGGTTTAATTCTTTTGAAAGAACATTTGACAATCCTTTTATGTATTCATGTCTTGGCGAAAATCTGCATTTAATTCCATTTTCATTTTTTTTAAATGATATTGAGGGGATTTGTTTTATGTGAGAATAATAAACTGATGCATTATAACAAACCCTGTTAATTGCAAGCCGGTTGTTATCTCTGTCTAATATTTCTCCTCTTGAAGCTCTTTGAAGAATAGTTCTTGTTTGAGGCTTTTTTGATTCTAATAAAAGCTGTTCTTTTTGAATTACGGATAAATGCCAAATTCTAAAAAATATCAATAAAAATACAGATAAAATAATGTAAATTACTATATTTATTTTTTTTACGAGAAAAAAATCTTTCATCTATCATTAGGATCACTTTTAATATGAGGTTATTACTTAAATTGGTTTTTGTTCAATCTTATTGATTTTTATAATACAATAAAAAAAAATAAAACTTTATAGTACCGCCATAAAAATAGTCTTATAACAAGGTTAAAAAATGAATAATAGTATTCTTAAAACTTGTGCTTTATTGATTATATCATTTTTAGTGTGTTCAAGTTCATCTTATGCAGAAAATAAAAAAGAGGCAATTTATTTAAAACAGCTTATTTTTACAGATAAATATGAAAAGATGGATTTTCAAACTCAAGGGATATGTTTTGAAAACATAATAATTCCAAAAGAAAAAGAATTTAGAAAAACCATGTCAACATATATTGGAAAGACAATTTCCATGGAGCTTCTTCATAAGATTAAAGTAGAGGTTAATAAGTTTTATAGAAAAAATGGTTATCCGTTAGTGGCTGTTAAAATACCTGTAGGACAAGATATATCAAATGGAACTTTGTGCGTTGTCATAACAGTCGGGAAATTAGGTAATATTCATGTTGAAGGGGCGAAATATTTTTCAAAAGATAAAATAGCGAAATGCATAAGAATAAAACAGGGAGAGGAAATAAAAAACGATATTATCCTGGAGGATATGGAATGGTTGAACGACAATCCTTTCCGCTGTGTTGATTTTATATATGAAAAAGGGAAAAACATTTCAGAGACAGATATCAGGCTGCAGGTGCAGGATAAAGTTCCTTTAAGGGTTTATGGAGGATATGAAAATACAGGAAATGAAGTTGCCGGACCTTCAAGATGGATAGGAGGCGTTAATTTTGGCAATTTTCTAGGACTTGATCATCAGGTAAATTTTCAGTTTATTTCTGCTACAGATCCAAAGAGCATGTGGGGCGTTATGGGAAGTTATATCATTCCTTTTAGCTGGAGGCATATGCTTAAGGCCTTGGGATGTTATACCATCACACAGCCTCATTTAGATCCGTCTCAGAGGATGAAGGGTAAAGGATGGTATACAGGCCTGCGTTATGAAATGCGGCTTCCTGTGATAAAAAAATATAGTCACGACTTAATAATTGGATATGATTTTAAAAATACAAACAACTTTTTAAGTTATGCAAGAAATTTGATATATAATAATGAGAGCATTGACGTTTCCCAATTTTTATTAAAATATCAGGCTATGCTTGAAGATAATTTTGGAATGAATTCTTTTGAAGTAATCATGTTTTATAGTCCTGGTAAAATGACAAAAAATAATACTAATAAACAATTTCAATTAGAAAGAAGCGGTGCAAAGGCAAATTATTTTTACATGCAGATGGAATATGAAAGATTAACAGGGATCAAAAGATTTTCCTGGGTTTTTGATTTTTTAGGACAGGTATCGACACAAAAGCTTCTTCCAAGTGAACAGTTGTCATTGGGGGGATACCTGACAGTAAGGGGCTACATGGAGAATGAGGTAAGCGGAGATAAAGGATTTTTAATAAAAAATGAGTTGCGATCTCCTCCGATTAAATTCCATACATGGAAATTAAAAAATGAACTTCAAATACTTGCCTTTATGGACTTTGGTATTGTTGGCGCTGTAGATCAAAATATCTTAAGAAAAGAATCTGCTATTCTTTGGTCAATAGGACCTGGGGCCAGATATAAAATCAGAGAAAATTTAAATGCCAGATTTGATTATGGATGGCAGCTAAAAAGTGTTCATGGAAGGATAACCGGACTATCAGGTGACTCACGGGCACACCTTGGGATAACTTTATCAATATAGGTAATATAATGATTAATAAAGTAATAAAACTAATATTTATCTGTTGTTTTTCTTGTATTTTTTCAAATCCATCGGGTGAAAAAATTATTTCAGGAAAAATAGAAATTGATAAAAGTAAAAACGCATTAAATATAATTCAGAAATCAAAAAAGGCAATAATTGACTGGAATGATTTTTCCATTTCAAAGAATGAAATTACAAAATGTATATTGCCGTCAAAGGATTCTTCTATATTAAATCGTGTGATATCTTCCAATCCTTCAAAAATTTTAGGAAAACTTGAATCAAACGGTAAGGTTTTTTTAATTAATCAAAACGGCATTTTAGTTGGAAAAAATGCAACTATTGATACTTTTGGGTTTATTGCTTCTACATTAAATATTGCAAATGAAGAATTTTTATATGCTAAAGACTTAAAATTTTCAGGCGATTCAGATTGCTTGTTGGAAAATTACGGACAAATAAAAACAAGTCTTGGAAATGTTTTTTTTATTGGTAAAAAAATAAAAAATGCAGGGGAGATAATATCCGAGGGTAAAACAAAATTAACTGTTGGCAGAGAAATACTTCTTATAGATGGAGATAATCCAAAAATACTTCTTAAAGCAGATAATAACTATATTGAAAATACAGGGGCTATCCATTCTATTGAAACAGAAATAAAAGCAGCCGGAGACAACCCCTATTCCATAGTTATTAATCAAGAGGGAATAATTGATGCTGCAGGGTTTTATGAGAAAGAAGGAAAAATATTCTTATGTGCTGAAGATTCAGCTATAAATGTGTCGGGAGTTTTATCAGCAAAAAAAATAGATGTTTTTGCTGATGAAATCAACATTAAGTCAAAAGCTATTCTTAATGCATCATATGCAAAGGATGCGGAGATAACAATAGGTATAGATAGAAACAATAATGATGCATTAGCAAAAAAGGTTTTAATTGATTACGGATCAAAGATCAAGGCAGATACTATAGATAATAAAAATGCGGGTAAAATTTATATAAATGCAAAAGACCTAGTTGAGTGCAAAGGATTTATTTCTGCCCAAGCATTAGAAGAAGGCATGCCGGGATATATTGAAATAAGTTCAAAAAATAATGCATTAATTGATGCAGATATTAATCTAAAATCAAAAGATTTTAAAAACGGAACTGTTAACCTTAATTTAGATAAAGTATCTATTGGCCCAGCAAAAAAGACTAATTCATTAATTGATAAATCAATTTCATCAATACTTGGAAGTGCAAATGTAATTATTTCTACTGATAATTCAGCTGTTTTTGACGAATATTGTAATGTCATTTGGTCGGATTCTAACCTTTTTAATATTAATGCTAAAAATATTATAATTAATAAAAATGCTGTTGTTCAAAATAAATATAACATGCCATTTAACGCTATTGAGTTTACTGCTAAAAACTACAATGGAAATTATTCAGGCATTGTAATCGATAAGAACTGTATAATATCAACAGATGAAGGAAAAATTTTATTAAAAGGAAATGGGGGGAATACTTTAGATAATAATTACGGCATTAGACTATCTGGTGTTATAGCTTCAAATGCTGACATCTCATTAAATGGAATATCCGGTAAGGGTGAAAAAAATAATAGCGGTGTATTTATAGATAAAGGAGAAATAATATCTAAAAAAAACATTTATTTAAATGGCACTTCATTTGGAACTCAGGAATATAATCACGGAACAATTATTGATGGTAAAATACTTTCCAATAAGGGAAATGTAATAATTAATGGAACCGCAAGCGGAACAAATTCAAGAGGAGTTTTTATTAATAGCGGTAAAATTCAGGCAAGTGAAGGGACAATAGATGTAAATGGGAATGAATCCGGTTCGTTTGGCATTTTCTTGTCTTCAAGATCATTATTATCAGCTAAGAATTCCATTAATATTACAGGAAATGATTCAATTTTTTCAGAAGGAGATATTGATGCTAAAAAAGTAAATATCTCTATTGGTAAAAATTTCAGAGGACGATTGATGATAAAAAGAGAGCCTGTTTCTGAAGAATTGTATATATCCGGAGGGAAAAATAATGATATTTTCAATATCAATTGTCCAATAAATGGATGCCTTAACGGCATGGGAGGCGAGAATACAATTGTTTTGAAAGACGATAATAATATTGTAAATATTTTTTCTAATAATAAAGGGGATATAGATTCATCTTTAAGTTTTGAAAATATACAAAATATTATTACTTCTCTTTATATGGACGATCTTTTTATTTTACATTCCAGTGATAATAATCTTCATATTGATTCTCAAGGTGGAAATAATACAGTAAGAGCTCTTTGCGGTGGAAACTGGAACATAATAGGGAAAAACAAAGTGACATTTAACAATACTATGCAATTTTCAAATATTCAAAATTTAAATGGTGGGGATTTGGATGATATATTTATTTTTTCATCCGAAGGTGAAATAACGGGGATTATTGACGGCAAGAATGGAAATAATACTTTAGATTTTTCAACATGTTTGAATTCAAGGATTATTGACCTGCATAAAATTAAAAATATATCAAAAATTATTGGTGGGAAAAATATTGATACTATTATTGGGCCTGAAAAACCAAGTACGTGGGAAATATATGCTAAAAATACAGGCTCATCAGAAGGATTATTATTTGAAAATATTGAGAACATTATAAGTGGTGACCAGAACGATATTTTTATTTTTAAGGACAAAGGTTCCTTGGACGGCAGGCTAGATGGAAACAATGGCTTTAATTTATTGCAGGCTCCAAATAATGATAATAAATGGCTCCTTACAGGAGTAAATGAAGGTTACATTGAAAACATTGTTCATTATAAAAATATTCAGTCATTGAAAGGCGGCATTAAAGAAGATGTATTCTGTATTAACGATGGGGCGAAATTTGAAAAGATTGACGGAGGAGGAAAAGAAAAAAGTATTTTGGATTATTCATCATGCGAATCTTCTCAGACTATAGACCTGCATAATGTAGATAATATTGAGCTTGTAAAAGGTGGAAAAGCGGATGATGTTATTATTGGTAAAGATGATTCAAATATTTGGGAGATAACCGGCCATAATGCAGGTAAGGTAAACGAAGTAGCTTTTGAAGATGTTGATACTCTTAAAGGAGGAAAGCTTAGTGATGTATTTGTGTTTACGTCTGATCAAAGTGTTATTGATGGAACAATAAAAGGAGATGAAGAACGCGTCGGCAAAACTATTTTGGACTATTCTACCTATGATAAAAATATAAATGTTAATTTGATTGCGGGCAAGTCTTCTTCAACAAGCGGGATATCAGAAATTGATGTTGCTGTACTTCCAAATGTTGAGACTAAACAATCAAAAAATATTCCTAAAGAACAGGTGATATCTTTATATGACGATATTATTCCTGTCGCTGTAAAGCCAAAACAGGGAAAATCAGCTAAGATTTCTTATAATCCGAAGGAAAAATGGATAGAATTAGCTAAGAAAAATGAAATTCAGCAGTATATTGCCTATTCACCTTATGTAATAACTAAAAATCAAGTTAAAAGCATAATTTCCAAATATAATTTAAATGTTTCTTTTGGGAATGTCGGGGTAGCTGATAGTTCAATTAGAATTAGAAATAATTTAAAAGCATCTATAAACACAAAAAAGATGGCTATAAGAGGAAAAATACGAAAAGCTTCTGTTGAATATGATCATGATGATAATAATTTTGATGTTGAAAATTTTGACATTACTAATAAAAGCAGACTTCAATCAATTAAACAAAGGCCAAGAAATTTACATTTCCAAAAATAGAATTATAAAAAAATAATTGACATTCATTTAATTTAAAAAATAGTATTTTTCATTAAATTTTTTTAAGACGAGGATGTTTAATGAAAAATATTATATTTTTATTTGTTGTTTTACCATGCATTATTTTTTGTCAAATAAGTCATTATTCTGTTAATGATGAAAAATTAACTATAATTTATAACTCAACAGGACCAAGAACATATCTATTATCATATCCAATTTCAGGAAATAGTTGGTCAAGGTATTGTTTAGAGTACATTACAAAAAGACCGACAGCTTATCTTTATCCGGATTATATACAAAAGATTCCTTTTGCCAATGGTCCTTTAGGATATGTTTTTGATGTT
Source organism: uncultured bacterium (assembly GCA_964411685.1). Taxonomy (GTDB): domain Bacteria; phylum Chlamydiota; class Chlamydiia; order Chlamydiales; family SM23-39; genus CAYPMA01. The sequence goes on along the minus strand of CAYPMA010000015.1, from coordinate 3,636 downwards.
TTACAAACAGATATGACAAAAGATCCTATTTGGAAGGTTCATAATAGAAATGATATTCTTCGATTGAAAACCTATAATCCTGTTCGAGAAAAGCTAATATTTATAGTTCGTAACCCTATAGAAGTGTTAATCCGTAATCACCCAGGCCTTTTTAATATAGATAAAGAAAACTTTTTTTCTGTATCTCACATACAAAATGAGTTTAGTGTATATTTTGATAATATCAGAATATTTGACGAATGGCCTTCAGAAAATAAAATATTAATTTATTATGAAGATCTTATTTCGGACATTAAATCAACATTAAGAAAACTATGTAATTTTTTAAATGTAGATGAAGCTATTATAAATAGTTTTATGGAACAGTATTATTCTCATGTGGAAAACGAATTAAATCTTTATAACGCTCAATCAAGAAAAACAATAACTAAAGGAAATAAAGCCATCTACTATTCAAATAGTCTATCTCAAGAGGACCTTGAAAAAGCAGATATAAATATTAGGTTTGTACATCCGGATTTGTGGGAAAAATATTTAAAGAGGTTTTCTAGTATGTAATTTTTTTTGCTAAGTTTTTGCAAATTGAAATAGTTATTTACATAAATAATAATTTACAAATACAATTTTTCCTTTTTTTATAGGGGTATTAAGATGAGATTTCTTTTGTTTATTACATTGTTTTTTCTATGCATAGATAATTATTCAAATTCTTTTATTGCAAAAGAACATGAAATTTGGTGGGAAAAATCATTAGGACAAACAATAGAATGGAATCAATTTGCTAAATGGTTAGGCGATGAAGATGCCAATTCGAGAGTCTGTTTATATAAATATTTATTATCAAAAGAGTATCAATCAATATTAGATGTGCCATGCGGCCTTTGTGTAGATTATTGGGGTTTGAAGAAATACGGAATAATTATTGATTATACGGGGCTTGATATTACCCCCAAGTTAATTAATAGAGCTAAGGAAATGAATATTAAATCTTATGTGGGATCAATAGAAAATATTCCATTTGATGATAATTCATTTGATGTCACTTATGCCCGGCATATTTTGGAACATTTAGATACTTACCATACAGCAATTAAAGAGCTCTGCCGTGTTGCAAAAAATGAAGCATTAATTATTTTTTTTATTAAACCAAGAGAAAATATTCAAAGAGATGTAATTAATAAATCAATTGATAGAGGATGTGTACTTTATCATAATGTATATAGATTATCTTCTTTAGAAAACTTTCTTAAATCATTACCTAAAGTTAGCTGTTTTGAGTGGGAAGAAGTTGATTCGAACGAAGTTATTTTACATATTTACGTTAAAGAAAAAATTTAAAAATTCTTTATGAAAATATTTTGATCCACGGCATGAAATATTATAACTTTTAATTATAATATTTCATGCAAATCATTAGCATGTTTTTAAATAATAATTATATTTTAAATTGAAGAGTTTCGTTTTATAAAAAATAATATCAAAATAAATAGGCGACAAAAGATAAATATTGAAGAATTGTAATTGAAAAAAATAGGAAATTAAAGTAAAAATGTATTTTCATCTTTATGTAAAAACACATTTGGATGAGTTTTGCGCCTGTAGTTCAATGGTAGAACAGTAGCCTTCCAAGCTACGAGTGTCAGTTCGATTCTGATCAGGCGCTCATTGTAAACTTTAAAATTATGAGGGATAAACGCTTGGCTACCAAAGATATAAATAAAGAAGTGACAATCAAAAATTTACTTGCATGCGGAGCTCATTTCGGGCATCAAAGGCAAAAATGGAACCCAAAAATGAGACGCTTCATTTTTGAAGAAAGAAACGGAATCTATATTATTGACCTTGCAAAGACGATGCAGCAGATAAGAAATGCAAAGAAAGCAATAGAGGATGTTGTTACTCAAAAAAAATCTATATTGTTTGTGGGGACAAAAAAACAGGCAAAATCTATCATTCGTCAAAGTGCTGAGGATTCTGGAGAATTTTACGTTAGCGAAAGATGGTTAGGTGGTACCCTTACTAATTTAGCTACTATTAGACAATCAATAAAGACTTTGGAAAGAATAGAAAAGCGTATAGCTTCTGGCGGAGAAGGTCTTACAAAAAAAGAAATATCAGAACTTTCAAAGAAACAGGGAAAACTAGACAGAAACTTATCAGGTATTAGGGGAATGAGAAAAGTTCCGGGCCTGTTAATTGTTGTTGATCCAGGATGTGAACATATAGCGGTTGCTGAAGCAAAAAAATTAAATATCCCTATTATGTCTTTAATTGATACAAATTGTGATCCAGATCCAATTGATTATGTTATCGCATGTAATGATGATGCTCTAAAAAGCATAAAATTAATTTTATCAGACTTGACAAAGACAATTCTTGAAAAGAAAAAAGAGTTAAAAATAGCTGTTAATATAGTCGATAAAAAAGAAAAAGGTCATCTTGAAAGGTCTGTCGATGAAAATGAAGAGGTTGATGTCGATGAAGAAAAAGATAACGAGGTGAAATAATGAGTAAAAGTATTACTGCTGAAATGATTAAAGACTTAAGACATAAAACAGGCGTTGGCATGAGCAAATGTAAAGAAGCTCTTGTTTTATCTGAAGGAGACCTTGAAAAAGCTATTGAGCACTTAAGAAAAGCAGGAATGACCTCATCTGTAAAAAAAGAAGGAAGAGCAACTAAAGAAGGATTAATAGGATATGCGGCATCTAAAGAGGATATTGCATTGGTAGAAATAAATGCTGAAACAGATTTTGTTACAAAAAATGAAACATTTGCCGATTTCGTTCATGAGGTAGCTGAAGTTGCAGTTGAAACAAGACCTCAGACTGTTGAAGAGTTCAGTGAAAAGAAAATGAAATCAGACAGTTCTTTAACTATTGAACAAAAAAGAAATCTTCTTATTCAGGCAATAGGGGAAAACATACAGGTAAAAAGAGTTAAGGTAATCCCTAAAATTAAGAATACTTCATACGGCATATATTCACATATGGGCGGTAAAATTGTATGTATTGTTGCTATTGAAGGAGCAGACGATGAAGAAGATCTCGCAAGAGATATAGCAATGCACGTTGCTGCAGAAGATCCTGAATATTTAAATCAAGAACAAATACCTGAAGAAGTAATTTTAAGAGAAAAGGAAATTGCAAGCTCACAAATAAAGAATAAACCGGAAAATATTATTGAGAAAATTGTTCAGGGAAAAATGAAAGCTTATTTTGATCAAGTTTGTCTTGTGGATCAAAAATTTATTAAAGATACAGATCAAACAGTATCTCAATATGTTGAATCATTCGGCAAAAAAAATAATAAGTCATTAAAAATCCATAATTTTTGGCGCTGGAAAATAGGTCAATAAGGTTTTATTCATAAATAATTATTTGGAGATTGTTTTTATGGCTGTTGAAAAAGAAGTAAAATCTGCGATGGATAAATCTATTAATCGCTTGAAAGAAGAATTAAAAGGACTAAGAACTAATAGGGCTAACCCTGCTTTATTAGATAGAGTTACCGTAGAAGTATATGGAACAGGCATGAGGCTGCGTGATGTTGCCAATATTACTGTCCCAGAATCAAGACAATTATTAATATCACCTTTTGATCCAAGTAATGCAAATGCTATTGCTAAAGCAATCG
>CAYPMA010000014.1:0-18901 GCA_964411685.1 uncultured bacterium | reverse complement strand
CAATAGCCCGGTTATTTTAAAAAGGGGTATGGAAAAAGCCCTTTTTTATTTTTTGGAAGAAATTGAAAAAATGAAAAAAGACATAAAAACCGAAGACCTATTAAACATTGCAACAATAGCTTCCTCAGTTAATAAAGAAATAGGTCAAAATATTTCTTCTGCATTAGAAAATATAGATTCATCAAACATCGTTTCTATTGAGCTGGGAAATAAATCTACAACCTATATTGAAACATCTGAGGGTTTTTCATTAGACAGAGGATATATAAGCCCTTATTTATGCACGAATCCTGAAAAAATGAATATTGAAATGGAATCGGCATATGTTTTGATAACTGATAAAAAGATTGCATCAATTCATGAACTTTTACCTCTTTTAAAAGACTTTGCGTCTACTCAAAAAGAACTTCTAATTATAGCAAATGATGTAGAACCTGAAGCTTTATCAACTCTTATAATCAATAAAATGCAAAAAATATTAAAGGTTGCAATTGTAAAATATCCTTCTTTTGGAGAACAACGAAAGTCTATTTTAGAAGACATAGCCATTTTTACAAATGGCACATTTATTTCTGAAGATAAGGGCCTTTCATTACAAAATGTTACTATTGACGATTTAGGCAAATGTGAAAAAATTGAAATCAATAAAGAAAATACAGTATTGATAAATGACATGAAAAACAACAAAAGACTAAAAGATAGAATCTTAGAAATTGAAAATGCTATAAAAGCAATTGATGATGAATATGATATAAACAAATTAAAAGAAAGAAAAGCCAAGCTTTTAACAAAGGCTGCAATAATAAAGGTTGGTGCTCCAACAGAATCTGAAGCGAAACAGAAAAAACAGTTATATGAAGACAGTTTGAATTCAGCTCATTCAGCACTAGAAGAAGGAATAATTGTTGGAGGAGCTGTATCTTTCATAAAAGCTTCACAAGCAATTAAAACAAAAAAATATAAAAAGGATGAGAAAATTGGAGCTTCCATTCTTATTGAGGCGTTAAAAGCTCCATGCAAGCAACTTATAGAAAATTCAGGCCATGAACCTGGAATTATTATAAATCAAATTGAAAATGACAAAAAAAAGAGCATGGGATTTAATGTTTTTTCTGAAAAAGTTGAAGATCTAGTTAAAGCAAAAATTATTGATCCTGTAAAAGTTGTTAAAAACGCAGTTATAAATGCAGTATCGATAGCATCTATTATCATTTTGTCAGAGGTATTGATAGCAGAAGAAGAAAAATCTTGACTATTCCACTTGATAGCAACTATTGTGCATTATAGGAGGCAATATGAGAAAGATTATAATGCTTTTAGGAGTTATATCAATGTATGCAAATCAAGATGCACCAGATATTGAATGGTTAAAGAAAAATTCCATATTATATCAGGCTTCCATATTAGAAGATCAGTATTCAGGAAATAAGATTCAATGGCAGCATCAATATGGATTCCCCGAATCAGAAAAAATATGCTCACTTGCTCCTAACTGGTTTACTTCTTATAGCTTCTCAACAATAACCGCAAAAGACAAATCAGTAATTGAAACAATCGGATCAGAAAAATTATGGAATATATTAGAAGATATTGGAATATCGGCTATTCACACCGGACCAATGGAGATTGCAGGCGGTATTATTAAACACAGGTATACTCCATCTGTAGATGGAGGATTTGACCCCATTAGCCTTTCTTTAGACCCTCAATTTGGAACTTTAGACCAATATCATAAATTTATCGATATAGTAAAACAGCATAATTCAATAATAATTGGAGACATAATACCAGGACACACTGGAAGAGGATTTGATTTCTTATTGGCTATAAAAAAATATGAAGACTATTCCGGGCTATATCACATGGTAGAAATAGATGAAAAAGACTGGGACCTTTTACCTGAGCCAAAAAAAGATGAATTAACAATTAACCTTCCACCATCAACAGTCGATCAGCTTAGAAAAAAAGGATATATTGTAGGAGAGCTTCAAAACATTATTTTTTATGACCCTGAAAGCAAGATATCAAATTGGTCTGCTACTGAAAAAATAAAAGGCGTCGATGGAAAAACAAGAAGATGGGTATATTTACATTATTTTAAGGATGGACAGCCAACTCTAAACTGGCTTGATCCTTCATTTGCTGCCAATAGATTAACAGCTGCTGACATCATCAATTCAATCTTTAATATGAAAAATACAGTTCTTAGAATTGATGCAAATCCATTCTTAGGAATCGAAAAGATACCCGGATCAAAAAAAGCATGGTCACAAGATCATCCGCTTTCTTTTTCTGTAACCAATCAGCTTGCCATGATGACAAGAAAATTCGGAGGATATACTTTTCAGGAATTAAACATGCCTATTGCAGATATTAAACTATTTTCAATGATAGGCCCTGATTTATCTTATGACTTTATAACGAGGTCTGCATATGTTAACTCAATACTTGAAAAGGACACTGAGTTCTTACGCATAATGACCAATCTTATGTATAAATATAATGTATCCCCTATAGGATTAATTCATGCACTTCAAAATCATGATGAAATAAATTATGAGCTAGTTCATCTAACATCTAACAGTGAAGACAGTTATTATTATCATAATCATTTTATATCTGGAGATGCCCTAAAAAAAACAATAATTAAAAATGATTATCATATCCTTTTCGGTGATATTGGATCTGGATACAATGTCAAAAGCGGAAATGGCCCCTGCACAACTATGGTTGGAATATGTGCTTCAGCATTAGGAATTAAAGACATATTTTCAATGACAGATATTGAAAAAGAGAAAGTTAAAAAGCTTCATTTGCTTTTAGCTTTTTATAATGCAATGCAGCCCGGTGTCTTTGCATTATCAGGCTGGGATATTGTTGGAGCATATCCATTAAAAAGAGATGAAGTAAAATCATTAACTAAAGATGGTGATAATAGATGGATAAATAGAGGCTCATATGATTTGATGGGAGAAAACCCACAAGCAGCTCAATCTTTTTATAGAATACCAAAAGCTGAAGAATTATATGGACCACTTCCAAAACAAATGAAAGATCCAAAATCATTTGCAAGCCAGTTAAAAAAAATATTAAAAGCCAGAAAAACATATAACGTTCATTTAGGTAATTTTATGAAAATGCCTTTTGTAAAGGACAAAAGCATTTTTGCAATAATATATTCTCTTCCTAATGCAGACAATTTACTTCTTGTAGCAATAAATTTTGGTAACAAAAAAACAAATGAGAAAATTACATTTAATCCTTTTTCTAACTGCAACGCAATAAATATTGTTGAAGGTAAAGCAGAAGAAAAAGATTTTGCTTCATCACAATTTATTCTTGATTTAGAACCTTATAGCACAAAAGCAGTATTGTTTAGGCCAAGGCCTACAGCACAAAAATAATTCCTGACAATTTTTCGCATTCATGTTATTTTTTTTAACCTATGAAAAAAAGAGCAGCAATAATTCCATCTTCCGGCATAGGCGATTGTATAATTTTTATGATCGCTGCCCATAATCTTTATCAAAATGGATATGAAGTTGAGATTTTCCATGATAAGTCAATAATTTTAAAAGATTGGTTTAAATTTTTTAAAATAAATACATTTCCTAATAAAAAATCAATAACTCAAACGTTTTCATCTTTTGATTATTTAATAATACAAAACGATCATTCCAAAAGGACACAAGATCTAATTAAAATAAGAAATAAACTTCCTCAATCGAGTGTATTATTTTCATCTTACAAATACAGCAAGCACGGACTTTTACAGCCTTTAGATTATGTTTTCGACAGGACAAAGACAATGGTATCCAATGTATACTATTTCTTTATTGAAAAATTGAAAATGAAAAATGTTTCTTTAGACAATGGAATGACCCCCCCGGATTTTCTTAAATATAAGAAATATAAAAACAGAATTGCAATAAGCCCTGTAAGCTCCTCTATTTCTAAGGATTGGAATAAATTTAAATATATATCTTTAGCTAATAAGCTAAAAAAGGAAGGGTTAGACCCTATTTTTTTAATTAATAAAGAAGATAAAAATAATTGGAAAATTGTTGAAAATATTAACTGTTTACTTCCAGATATTTCATCATTAAGCGACTTCTTTTCATATATTTATGAAAGCAGTCTTTTTGTTGGGAATGATTCTATCGGTGGGCATATTGCTTCATACTTTCAAATACCACATCTTCTTGTTTCTCAAGACATTAAACATATGCAATTGTGGAAACCTGGATGGATGGAGCCTAATATTGTTTTCCCCCCTAAATGGATACCAAATTTTAAATTCCTAAGGGTTAAAAGGAAATATTGGAAATTTTTTATTACTACAAATAAGGTTATGAATAGTTTACATCAATTAATTTCTTCTTTATCAGATTAAACACCAAACATTTAAATAATAATTATAAACATGATGTGTATTTATTTAATTAATAAACTAAACAATATTAAATTATTACTAATATTATAAGTTATAATTGAAATGTAATTATAATTTGATATATTATTATATTACACGCAACAAACAAGAGGCATGCGATGAAAGACTCACCTCACCATATGGTTCAGTTATTAAGAAAGTTCAATAAGAAAAACGAAGATGTAAATGAATCTATTGAAAATAAAGAAGAAGAGCTATTGAAAAAAGATAAACATGTAGAAGAATCAAAAGAGCAGAAAAGAAAAAAGAAAAAAATTGAACAAAAAAAAGAAAGAGAAAAACATATTCCATCTGATCCTACACCGGAAGAAAGAAACAAAATAATGAAAAAAAGAAATCCTGTAATAAGAAATAGAGCAGCTAATATTAAAAACAGATCAAGAAAATCAAAAACATTAAAATCATAGTTCTTTAATTTTATGTAAGCAATTAATAAACTATGATATATGAACTCTATAAGAATAGCCCATATATCAGACCTTCATTTGTCAAAAATTAGTTTTAATCCAATTCATTTATTTTCAAAAAGATGGGTTGGGATGCTAAATTTGATTTTCTCAAGAAGAAAGATATTTTGTTTTGACCAGGTCTTCAAGTTGATTGATATATTTAAAAAAGAAAATATCAATATGGTGATAATAACTGGAGATCTGTCATCCACCAGCCTAAAAGATGAATACCTGTTTGCAAAATCATTCATAGACAAATTAAAAGAAAACAATATCCGAGTACTGGTAATCCCCGGAAATCATGATATATATACAAAAAAAACTGACAAGAAAAAAATTTTTTATAAAACATTTGAAAACGATAAAGAAGAGAATGTCTATCCTTTTAAGGATTATTCATTAAAAAATGATAATATTGAAGTACATCCCATAATAGATAATTGGTATGCAGTTTTATTAGACACAGCTATTTCGACTTCAATAATTTCATCAAGAGGATATTTTTCAAAAAACTTAGAGAAAAAACTAAAAAACACATTAAAAAAATTTTCACCATCAGACAAAATAATACTAGTAAATCATTTTCCTTTTTTTGAGCATGAAAGCCCAAGAAAAAAACTAGTCAGGTCTCATGCTTTAAGAAAAATCATTCAAAATAATGATAATATCAAATTTTATTTGCATGGACATACTCATTCACATATTGTCGCAGACCTTAGAGAGAATCATTTGTCCATAGTTCTTGACAGCGGATGCATTTCACACAAAGAAAAAGGAAGATGGAATTTATTAAACCTTCAACAAGAGTCCTGTGATATTGATGTTTTCCAATGTGACAACACTAATTGGAAAAAAATTAAAGAGTTCCATTTCAAAGGTCTTTGATATGAAAAACGTCTGGTATAAAAACGGCCTAAAATTTAAATGTAAACAATGCGGAAGGTGCTGCACCGGATCTCCTGGATATGTTTTTTTATCTGAAAAAGACCTTAAAAATATAGCTTATATTCTAAAGATATCCATAAAAGAAGTTATAAACAAATATTGCAGGCTTGTTAATGGAAATTTATCATTAAAGGAAATGACAAAAACTTATGATTGCATATTCTTACAGGATAATAAGTGCAGAATTTATAAAAATAGGCCGGTTCAATGTAAAACATTCCCCTTCTGGCCATATTTACTTGAATCAAAAAAAGAATTCGATGAAATAAAGAATTACTGTAAAGGATCTCATGAAACAGAAGAAACTGTTGATTACGATACAATTCAAAAAAATTTAAATGATTATTTACAAAATTTTTCATAATCAATTAGATTCAATAAAAAACACAGTATTCTTATGGACCTAAATAATTTTGACAATACTACTAAAAAAAACATAGAGAGCTGGCTAAATGGCCCCTATGACAAAGAAGCAAAAGAAGAAATTAAATCTTTAATCAAAACTGATCCTGAAAAATTAAAAGATGCCTTTTTCAAGAATTTATCCTTTGGAACAGCAGGGGCAAGAGGCATAATGGGCATTGGTACCAATAGATTAAATATTTATACTATTAGATCTATGACTCAAGCCCTTAGCAATTATTTAAAAAAAATTAACAATAAAGACTCTTCAATCTCCGTCGTTATAGGCTATGACAACAGGAAAAACTCAAGATCTTTTGCTATTGAAACAGCTAAAGTATTGGCTGCAAACGACATTAAGGCATATATTTTCAACCAATTGCGGCCTACGCCTCTTGTTTCTTTTACATGCAGGTTCAAAAAAGCTTCAGCAGGTGTAATGATAACAGCTTCTCATAACCCACCTGAATACAATGGATATAAGGTATACTGGGATGATGGAGGACAAGTTCTTCCCCCTCATGATAAAGGAATAATAGATGAAGTTGCTAAGATACAAGATCTATCAGAGATAAAAATAGTAAATGAACCTAATAAAAATATTGAATGGCTTACAGAAACAATTGATGATGAATATATTAAAGCCATATCATCTTTAAAGAACTTTGCCTCAAAGACATTATCAGAAGGGAAAAAAGTTCATTTTATATACTCCAACCTACATGGCACCGGCATAACTCTAATACCAAAGGCAACTAAAGACTGGGGTTTTACAAATATAACATATGTTGAAGAACAAAAACCCTGTGATGAAAATTTTACCTATGCAAAAAAGCCAAATCCCGAAGAGAAAAAAGCATTAGAATTAGGAATAAAATTATTAATAGAAAAAAAAGCAGATCTATTCGTTGCAACTGATCCCGATGCAGATAGGATGGGAGTAGTTGTAAGTCATAATAATTCTTCCTACATATTATCAGGGAACCAGCTTGCATGCATTTTATTGGACCACATATGTAAATCCCTTTCAAAAAATGCTCTTCTGCCACCAAAAGCAGCATGTGTAAAATCCATCGTAACAACAGATCTTTTTAACGACATATGCAAGACGTATAATATATCGAGCTCAAATGTTTTAACAGGATTTAAGTACATTGCAGAAAAGATAAAACAATGGGAAAACGAACCAAATTCCTATCAGTTCATATTTGGTGCAGAAGAATCTTATGGATATCTAAGAGGAACTTATGCGCGTGATAAAGATGCTATAAGTACAACATGCTTAATATTAGAGGCCGCATATATTGCAAAAGAGAATAATAAGACACTAGTCGACATTATGTATGATATATACAAACAACATGGCGTCTATAGAGAAAAAACTTTTTCTTTTTCATTTTCTGAAGGTGAAGAAGGAATGAAAAAAATTACATCTATAATGGACAATTTAAGAAAAAATACTCCTAAAGCTATCGCTAATTGTTCAATAAAACAAATTGAAGATTACAAGATAAAAAGTGGAATAAATGTGGAAACCAAAGAAAAATTTGAATTATTCCTGCCAAAATCTGATGTTTTAAGATTTATATTATCTGATAATACAAAAATTATAATCCGTCCCTCTGGCACAGAGCCCAAAATAAAATTATATGTTCATGTATCCGAACAAAATGTCAAAGATGTAGATATTGAAATAAAAAAATGCGATCAAAGAATAAATGATTTTATTGAAGCCATGAAAAATCACATATCTTAATTGATAATTTTGTTACTTTTTGTTTATCCTATTTCCTTTTTTTTAAGGAATTTATGGCTTCAACACCTACTGTAAAACGTTTTAATATTACACGATATAAGAACCAACTTCATTCAGAAGAGTTTTTAAAATCTTCACTTAATATATCAGGATATAAAATAACTATTTATAATATGAATAACTATAATCTTCACCCACAAGCTTTATTTAGATTAACGGTCCTTTATCATTCTAAATTATTATCAAGCTATTTTCTAACAACTAACTATTTGAAATTAACAGAAAAAGAAAGAAACAACATAAGGAGATCGAATATTATTTGCTCAATGACATTCAATGAAGAATTAGAATATTTATCAAATTTAGGTTATAAAATACTTATAAAGACATATAAAAAAACTACTTTACTTTCTCAGGATATTTTACCCTTACATGACCTGTGATCATCAATGTCTTAATAAGAGCTTCTTTAACTATTCCAAGTTCTTTAAATGTTAGCTCGCACTCATCAAATTGACCATCTTCAGCCTTATCATCAACTACCCTGTCCACCATTTCTTTCAGTGTATCTTCTGAAAGCTCATCTAAAGAACGCGATGTAGCTTCAACGGCATCGGCGATCATAATTATTGCAGCTTCCTTACTATGAGGCTTAGGCCCCGGATATCTAAATTTTGATTCATCCACTTCATCAAGGTTTCCACCTTTTAGCTCTACTTCTTTACAATAAAAATAATAAACCAGTGTAGTTCCATGATGTTCTTTTATTATATCTATAAAAGCTTGAGGAAGACGGTTCTTTTTAGCTATCATTTCGCCGTCTTTAATATGAGATATTATTACATGTGCAGATTCTGTGGGAGTCAATAATTGGTGTATATTTACCCCGCTCTGTTGATTTTCTGTAAAATAATGAGCATTGTTCAATTTTCCTATGTCATGATAAAGGGTTGCTACTTTGCACAATAGAGCATTAGCACCTATTGCCTGAGCTGCCGACTCAGCTAAATTACCTAAAATCAAGGAATGCTGATATGTGCCGGGAACTTCAAGGGTTAGCCTTCTTAAAATCTCATTATTCGGATCCATGTATTCAACTAACGTAATATCAGTCATTATATTAAATAATGTCTCAAAAATAGGCAGTAATCCCACAGCTAATATTGCCGTTGCTATAATGAATCCAATGCTCATTGCAATATCAATCAATAAATTATATGTCCAAAATTGAGAAGTTACAAAATAGAAAGAAATTACCAAAGGAATAACAGCAAAAAGACTTTTGCCAAATACCTTAAAGACCTGCTTTCTTTTTCTTAATGACTTAGCAGAAGTAATCACAATTAATGAAGAAAAGAAATTAATAATTAAGAATCTGCTATTATCTACTGTTAATGATACTCCCAGTAAAATTGTTAAAAATGAAACTATATATAAAGCTACTTTTGAATTTATCAATATACTAATAAGTATTGCTGCAAAAGGAACTATCAAAGGATATTTACTAAACTCAATGAAATCAGCTGAATTCTTAACTACTAGAAGTTCTATCAATTTAGAAAGACATAAAGTAATAATGAATATTGAGACAAGTAAAGAAAGCTTCTGTATTGACCTGAATACAGTTTTATTTTCAAAAAATAGATATATGGCACTAATTATAATCAAAACCAAAGACAAAATGAAATTGCCTGTTATTTTATCCCAAGACCATATATTTTGATTGCTCATTAAGGCATCTTTCATTGCCTGAAGCATTGATATATGCCTGGTTGTTACCCTTTCATTTTTATCTATTATCTTTGTCCCTTCTCTTATTCTTGTATATTTTTTGGGAAGGGATTTAATTATTTTATCATGCAGCAATTTTTTAGTTTTTAAATCTTTCTTTAAAGGAACTTCGTAATTGATAAAATTTTGAATTGCAAAATTTGTAGAATCATCTGAAAGGTTATCAAATCTATCTTTAACGAATTTTTTAATATTATAGAAATAGTCCTTTAAAAATATTTTTTGAGCATCAAATTCAGAATTATTGACCTTTAGAAAATATCTTCCAAAATCATTATAGTTCTGAAGCTTTCTAATGGTATTTTCATCTGAAAATTTAATTTCTTTTAAAATCTCTTCTATAGCGGATGAAGCATGCGAGGTCTTATCATTATTAAATATCTTATTTTCTTTTCCCTTTAAATTGTTTTTCATTTTATCAAAATCAATTTGATAAACATTTCCTATATCCTGAATAGCGTTCTGTTTTATCAATAAATTCTCTTCTTCATCATAAAAATCAAAATCCAATGCACTTATAACATATTTATTTGCAGTAGAATTTAATTGAGGAATATCAATTTTTGTATCTCTTATCTGCAAAAATAAAAAAAGGAATAAAAGAGCTATTACCCCAACAAAAATTTTCCATGAAAGATAATTCTTAGTAAGACGTTTTTTTAATTTGTTAACATTTTTCTTTGTAGTCACCATTAAATAATACCTGCCCTCTTCTAATATTACCTATAATATTCTTCTTAATTTCTTTATACATCAATTATAACATATCTATCCAAAAAAACTTAAACATCTTTATTCTTCTTAATAAGCTTTTTAAATAAATATACTTTTTTTATAATCAAAAAATATCTGCAATTATGGAATTGGCATGGAAGAAAAATATCAAAATTTTGCAAGAAAATACAGACCTCAAAGCTTTGCTGAAGTAATAGGACAAGAAGCCGTTGTAACAACACTTAAAAATGCCATAAAATATAAAAAAGCTTCACATGCATACCTTTTCTCAGGCCTTAGAGGAGTAGGTAAAACAACGATGGCCCGTCTTTTCGCAAAGGCACTTAACTGCCAAAATCCAACAGATGAGATAGAACCATGCAATAAGTGCAGCTCATGTCTGGAAATAACGTCTTCTTGTTCATTAGATGTAATAGAAATTGACGGAGCCTCAAATAGAGGAATAGATGATATCAGGCAAATTAATGAGTCTATTGGATATTCCCCTACATCCGGCAAATATAAGATATACATAATTGACGAAGTTCATATGTTGACAAAAGAGGCTTTTAATGCCCTTTTGAAAACATTAGAAGAACCGCCATCTACAATAAAATTCTTCTTTGCAACTACAGAACCTCACAAAATTCCTCCTACCATCTTAAGCAGATGCCAGCGGTTCGATTTACAAAGGATATCAAATACAAGAATAATTAAAAAATTATCATCAATTGCAAAAGATATTACAAGAGAAGTAGAAAAAGAAGCCCTTCAGTTAATTGCACACTATTCAGAAGGAAGCTTAAGAGATGCAGAGTCATTATTTGATCAGATAACATGCTATGAAACAGAAGCAATTACAGAAGCTGTTATATATAAGATATTAGGATTTTTGCCAAAAGATGTATTTTTCGATCTCGATAACGCTATGTCTGAAGGCATACTATCATTTGCCTTTGACTTCGTTGATATGATCTTTAAATCAGGAAAAGACTTATCATATTTTATGGAAGAGCTAATAGAGCATTATAGATATCTTATTTTGATAAAAATACAGGAAAACAACGAAAAACTAAATCACCTATCTGAATCTGTAATAGAAAAATACGTACAGTCTGCAAAATTATATACTGAAGAACAATGTTTATACATATTAGATTTTATTATTCAGTCGCAACAAAATTTCCAAAGAAGCTCATGCAAGAAAATAACACTTGAAATGATCCTTATAAAAATAATAAGAAGTAAGACAAGAATACCTATAGCTTCATTGGTTAAACGTCTATGTGAATTAGAGAAAATACAAAAAGAAAAACCTTTTATTCCTGAAGAAATCCAAACTCCAAAACCAAAACAACCGGTAGAATTAGAAGAAATACCTTTCTCATTAGAACAACCAAAAGAAAATCATGAAAAATCCCTTCATAATGATGAAAAAACAATGCCTCAATCACATTATGATACATTGATGAGATTCACTTCAGTTGAACTAAATGGTATAATTAAAAATGAAGATAACTAATTGCTTATTTCTTCAAGAAAATTAGACAAATAATCATCTACCTCTTTTGATGAGCTAAACTTTAAAATTTCTTGTTTCATTTTTTTAAGTTTTGAAATATCAATTTTATGTATTAATTCAATAAAATCCTTACTATAGCATGGCCCTATAGAAAAATACCTTGCTCCATACATTAAGAAAAGAGGAATAAATTTGGGATTAGAAGCCATTTCACCGCAAATATAAACCTTCTTATCATGACTTTTTATTAAAGAGAAAAATATATCAAATAATTTGATCATTCCAGGATGTGAAGGAGTAAAAACATCATCAAAATATAAATTTTCTCTCTCTACTGCAAGCATATATTGAGACAAGTCATTTGTGCCGACAGTTAAGAAATCAACTTCTTTTATAAACTTATCAGCAATTATTGCCGTCGAAGGGACTTCAATCATACACCCCAAAGGAACATTCTTAGAATATTTGCATCCCTCTTTATCTAGTTCTTTTTTTACCTGATTAATAACTTCTTTAACCTTATCTAGCTCATAAATATCTGTTACAAAAGGTATAAGAATATGAAAATTTCCAAAAATACTTGCCCTATATATTGCTTTTATTTGTTCTTTCAATATATTTGTATTTTTTAATAAAAACCTTATAGCCCTACATCCAAGCATAGGATTCATTTCTTTATCATTAAAAATTGAAAAAGTGTCTTCATTTTTTAAATAAGAAAGCAAATGATTCTTATCGGCCCCGAAGTCAAATAATCTTATTATTATCGGCTTATCTTTAGTAAAATGAGTAATGCTTTTATATGTTTCATATTGATCGTTTTCAGTTGGAAATTCATTGTTTGATAAAAAGAAATATTCTGTCCTGCATAGTCCTATACCTTCAATTTGGGAATGTATTAAATTTAAGTCGGAGGGAATATCAAGTGTTATATTAACATATATTTTTTTGTTATCCTTTGTTATTGAATCATTTAAAGACTGTTTTTCCAATGACTTATTTTTATTTTTCTTTTTTTGATATTTCTCTAAAGTTTCTTCTGTAGGATTAACAATTAATTTCTTTTCATCAGAATCGATAATTAATAGTTTAATATCCATTAATTTTAAGGAATCAATATCAAGACGGGCAATATAAGGTATATTTTTTGCTCGTGCAATTATTGCAGCATGTGATGCCGGGCCACCCTTTAAAGTTACAAATCCTGAAATCTTAGATAGATCGACATCAAAAATGTCAGAAGGAAAAATTTCTTTTGCTATTACAATTGAGCTTTCAGGAATACTTCTAATTCTTTTTATTGATGGATAATTTAATTTGTCCAATATTCTGATTGCTACATCCTTAACATCCTGCAGTCTTTCTTTAAAATTTTCATCTGAAATTTTAGAAAACCTATGGTTATATTCATCTACTACATTTTTAAATACATATTCAGTGTTTCTTTTTGTTTTTCGTATTTTACTCTCTATCATTTTAATCAATACAGGATCATTCAGCATTGTTATATGAGCCTCTAATATATCTACTACTGTCGTTGTTCCTTCATGTTGAAATCTTTTTTGTAAGAATTTAAGTTCTAAAGAGCTCTTTTTTATTGCTAGATGATATCTTTTGATTTCTTTTTCTATTTCATCATTAGATAAAAAAATCTCATGGATTTTATTATCATATTCAGTAAGAAAATAAGGATAGCCGATAGCTATTCCTCCGCTAATATTTAATCCTTCTATTATTATTTCTTTTTCCATTACAGCCATTAGTCTTCACCAAACTTATTTTCAAAAGCAGAAATTAACTGATTCATTGTTTTCTTTGCATCTTCACCTTCAACACAAATTGTAATATAAGAATTCTTTTTTGCTGCTAAAACTAAAAGGCTCATTATACTGCGTGCATTTACTTTATCTTTTTTATAAATAAAAAAAACAGAAGACTTACTTGACTGAAGCAACTTAACTATAGACGTCGCGGGCCTAATATGAAGCCCTAATTTATTTTTAATTTTTACTCTATTTATTAATTTCATCTGGCATTCTTTTTTTTCTTTTAGAAATAGTTTCCAATAATTTTTTATTAAACTCTTTTGCAGAATTATATCCCATGCTTTTCAATCTATGATTTAAAGCAATAGTCTCTATTAATAAAATCACATCTCTTCCAGGTTTAACAGGAAGAATATGAAGAGGAATGTTAGTACCTAAAATATCTCTATATTTCTCATGTAATCCCACGCGATCATAGAAATGATTATCATCCCATTCTTCTAACTGAACAATAATGTCTAATACTTTTTCTCTTCTAACACAAACAGCTCCGTATAAATGGGCAACGTTTATTATCCCGATCCCTCTTATTTCCATTAAATGCCTTGTAAGCTCCGGTCCTGATCCGATCAAGTAACTATCATCTTTCTTGTTAACATGCACAATATCATCTGATATTAGTCTATGCCCTCTTTCTATCAGACCAAGGGCTGCCTCACTTTTACCTACAGAAGACTCCCCTTGTATCAAGACGCCTACACCAAAAACTTCTACTAAAGATCCATGTAAAACCATACTTGGAGCAAATTCATCATTTAATATTATTAATATCTTGCTAACAAGGCTCATAGTCACAAGGTTTGAAGAAAACAAAGGAATAGCATTAGCCTGACAAATATCAACTAAGTCTTTTGGCGGTTTATATCTTCTTGCAACGATAACCGCAGGGGTAGAAGCAGTTAAAATAGACTTAAGGCGTTTAATCCTAACTTCTTTTGATAATTCCTTTAAATATTCTATCTCAACTTTACCGAATATTAAAATACGCATTGCTGCATAATTTTTAATATTTCCGGTCAAGCTTAACCCAGGCCTATTTACTTCCGGCCTTTTAATGGGTCTATTAAGTCCTTTTTCTCCAGCTAATAATTCAAGACCTAGAGTTCTTTTATGCTGAGAATATAAATTATCAATCAAATACATGTAATCACCAGGTTATATTTTGACTTCTTCCAAATAAAAAATCAACCAATCTAAGAAACTTGAAAAAGATAAATGTTCAGTATAGCCCTCAACTCCGTGATAATTAGATATAGTATTATCAACTCCTGAATAATTAACATTGCCCATTTCACTTGCCGGATACCAGTCAATATAAAAACACTGAAAAGCATTTCTTCCAAAGCATTGATAAAAAGGAATTAATGTTTTAGGGTCAACAGGTCTTTTTTTACAATAAATTATTTTCCCTTCATGATAAATCGAATTAACAAAATTATTATAAACATCTCTTAACATTTCTGCATGAATTAGTCCTGTATCTTCATTTTTACAAAATCCATTATGAATATGTAAAAATGACAGATAGTCATAAGGCAAAATGTTTTTAAAAGTTTTTTTTATCTCTCTTATCATTTCTTCATCACAAGGAGGCTGTCCCCTAAAAAACATATTTCTATTTTTTATGCTATATACCATTTCGACAATATAAGGACTTGTTTTCAAATCCTTGGTCATAAAAATTCCGACATCATCGAGGCTTGAAAAAAACCATTCTATAAACTCATTAACATGAGGCCTATAAGGTAGAATATTTAACCAGAACTCTTTAGTGAATTCTATCCTATCCTCACATGACAGCTTTGATAGTTCAAACCATCCTTTTGGAAAAGACGGGGCAATTTCATGAATTTTTTCCCATGACAGATCATTTCTATCTTCAATATAAATTATTTCATGAAAAGGATCTTTTATCCCTTCAATTTCATTTGTATTATTGTAGTATTTAAAAACTGAAGGGTTCATTTATTTTCTTTATTAAGCTTTGTCTTACTAGATAGTTTAATAAAAAAACTTGCTTTATTAAAAGAAAAAAAATTTACAATGTCTCATTATTTAAGAAAATACTGTTATGAAATTATTATACACATACATCCTTAAATCATTTTATTTCACACTATTTAATAATTTTAAGTCATCGCCATTTTTTTTCTATTCATTATCATTTTTTATTGGTTTGTTCGAATATTTAACAAGTTATTGGCCATGTATTTTTTTTATAATCTTATTGTCAGGCGTAATATTTTATTCAAAAAGGATGTTCTTTGTAATTTTTCTCTTTTATGTTCTTGGCATATGTTATGGTCTTATATTTATACCAAAAATTAACGACATAGAACTAACTGGGAAAGCACATATAGTCCTAAAATCAATTAAAGACTCAAGAACATTTAACAAAAAAACAATATACCAGGCGTCATTAAAAGAATTTCAAACAGAAAATAAAAAATACTATTTATCATCTTTTCCATGCACGGTAATTGACAAAGGAAAACAGAAAAATGCTTCATATTCATATTATGTAAAAGGCAAACTGTCAATAAAAGAGAACTATTTATTTTTAAAAACAGATAAACTTTCATGGGAGAAAAATAAAAGAAAAATTAATCTTGTAAATCTTCGTTATAAGACGAAAAAAAAGATAAGAAAATACATAAGAAATAAAATTAAAATTCCAATAGTTCAGAGTTTTTTCTCAGTTCTTATAACTGCAGAAGGAGCAAGCGCTTTCTTGAAACATATATTTTCAAAAACAGGGCTTCAGCATGTTTTAGCAATATCCGGATTTCACTTTGCAATAATAACATTATTTTTTTCATATGTGCTTGGATTTTTCATATCCCCATATAAAAAAATAATATTTTTATTAATAATCACAAATATCTACTTTTTATATATAGGGTCATTTCCTTCAATACAAAGAGCGTGGACAATGACAGAGCTATATCTTTTATCAATACTTCTAAATAAAAGATATTTTGCATTAAATGCCCTTGGAATAAGTGCTTTGATTGAAATGGCAACAAGGCCCATGAATGTTTTAAATATTGGATTTCAGCTAAGCTATCTAAGCGTCATTGCAATATTTTTAATATATCCTCTTGTTCAGAAAAAAATGCTATTGTTCATACCTTCCAGAAATCTTAATAACCTAAAGTTTAATGAAAAAGGCATTCAATTAATTTTAAACTTTCTAAGAGAGGGAATATCATTATCATTTTCCATAAATCTGATCATATTGCCTTTAATAATATATAATTTTAATTACTTCACTTTTTTGAGCTTTATTTTTAATTTAATAATTCCCCCATTAATCATTATCTCAATGATGCTTTTTTTTATATCTTCATTAATTCCGTTTATTTCAGACTTTTTACACTCTGTTAACAGCTATTTTACATATGAATATTTAAATATTTTAATAAACATTCCATCCGGGCTTGATATAGCATTATACAATATAAAAATTCCTATAATGACCTATTACATAATAATTTTTTTTATTGCCAATTATAAGAATCACATCACCATCAACACCAAGCTATGTTAAATCGTTGCTTTATAAATACATATGGTTATATCCCATATTTTTTATATGACACAAATTGAATATATTGTTAACTAATTAATGATGATGTAAAAAAACATTATTATTAAGGACTATAGTCCTATTCTATAAGTTAAAAAACTTCCTAAAAAACACTCAAATATTCTATAGAGCCTAAATGAAAAAGTCTTTTCCTCAACATCTTGAGAAAACCTAAATGAAGAACTATTATTATGAACAACTTTAACGAGTTCATTAAATAATTCATGGTCAAAAGTAGAAATATTATCAAATTTTTTTACAATATCCCCTGTATAGATATCAATTATTATTATGCTTTTTTCATTTGCTTCAGAAGCTGTGTTATATCCATATAATAAAATTAAATTACCTTGAATTGATAAGTTTTCTATATCTAAAGAGCATGACAAACAAAAATATTGATCAGGATTTTTTAAATTTATTGCATATATGAGATTTCTTGATGAAACGCTTATTAAGCAAAAATCTCCTATAATATTTAATTTCATTTCAGGATTATAGCTATTAATGGGAAGATAAACTCTTTTACGGGTTCCATTTATAATATTAATAACCTCAATATAGTTATGATAAAGAAAATACACGTCGTTATTCTTTACTACAAAATCTACAATTTTTACTTTGCCAAATAAAGTATTTTTTTCTGGATCATTAATAGGTATTAATTCAAATGCATTGTCCAAAGAATGGTTATATCTAATTACGATATAGCCTTCATTAACACAAAAATCATTACAAACAGGATTGCCACCAACATATCCTTGAAAATCTAATTGTGTATCTCTTTTAGAAAACGCTGAGTTAACATATCCAACAATTTGTGATTTTCTATAATCAAATTTAACAATTACCCAATCATTTCTCATAACAAATAAAAAATTATCATCTGCATCAATATGAGTAATAATATACCCATCTTCTAGATCTAAAATACTTTCTTTTTCAGGAGATTGTATTTTTATTGTATTACCACATATGGAAAATTTATAATTTCCTTTTCTTACACATTCTTTTTTTTCAATGCTTGAGAAAAATGAAGCTATTTCTGAATATTTACAAGCTTCTTTCCAAGTAATAATCTGAGAATTAACAACATGACAAAAATCTTCCGCTGCTGATTTACCATTGGCATTGATAAAAAGATTTCTATTAATAACATTATCATCAGAAATATTTCTAAATCTTCTACTTACAAGAGCGCAACGTCTAACATCTTTAATAGGTAGATATGAAAAAATATGAGCGATAACTTCATCTGGCAATTGACAAGTTGTTTGACCACAAGAAGAAGGCGTTTGCCTTTCAATAATACTATCTGTGACACCACTTACATTTGGAGGCATAAAAATTACCTATTAAAACAAATACATTTTAACAAGAAATCCTTATTAGTTCTACGCCTATTAATTATAAGAACAAAAAAAAATTAAAAAAATTTTTATAATTACTTACTA
>CAYPMA010000013.1:0-19085 GCA_964411685.1 uncultured bacterium | reverse complement strand
TATCAATTCTTTTGGTATCGGGATGAATATTTTTAGCTTTCCAATGAGAGCAGAAGAGCCTATAGTTTGTTCTTCTTTTGTTGAATAAGTAATATTATTTACTCTTATTAATGACTCAATAATATGAATGTTTTCCTTAAGCCATTTTAGGTCATCTTCTTTTTTAGATATTAAAAAAAGATCAATTTTCTCAGCTGGAGTTACTTTCATTTCTCCGCGAATATTTCGTATCGTATATATTACTTCCTGTATCTTTGAAAAATCTTTTTCAATTCTTGGTGAAATGTCCTTTTCGTAAAGAAGTTGTGGGAAAGGTGCTACAATACATGCTTCTTTATTAAGTGCATTTATTGTTTTTTGTGTATATAAATCGGCGTCCTCATCTATAGCAATGCCTGAAAATATCTCTTTTACTTTTTGAAATAATTCTTCAGTGATAAATGGTGCAAAAGGATGCATCATCCTTATTGCATCAAGTAATATAATTAAAAGTAATTTTTGCTTGTTTTCTCTTGCTTCTTTAGTCGATGTTTTCCCAAATAATGTTGGTTTAATAATTTCTAAATAATAAGAACAAAAATCATTCCAGAAAAATTCATAAGAGCTTATTGCTGCCTGATCGAAATCATATTTTTTTAGCGACTCATTAATATGGCTAATAGCCCTATTTACTCTCGATAATATCCAAAAATCTTCTAAAGTAAATAAAGATCTGTCTAAACCTTTTTGAAAGGCTTCTTTTGTTAAGGGATCGTTTCCAGCAATGTTCTGAAGGACAAACCTTGCTCCATTCCATATTTTATTGGTAAAGTTTTTAAATTCATCAAAGCGTCTTCTATCTAAATCAATCTGTCTTGCATCTGTTACGCTAGAGCATAAGGCCATTCTTATAGCATCTGTTCCATATGTGTTTATTATTTCTAATGGATCAATAATGTTTCCCTTGGATTTAGACATTTTTTCCCATTTTGAATAAACATCTTTTGGTAATGGTTCTCCAAGATCATATTTTGCTTTTTCTTCATATTCTACATATGTAATAGATCCGTCTTCATCTTTTCTCCAATATGATTTTCCATATATAAGCCCATGAATAAATGTTTCATGAAAAGGAACTTCATTCATAATGTATTCGCCCATTAATATCATCCTTGCTACCCAGAAGAATAATATGTCATGAGCTGTTATTAGAACGGATGTAGGATAAAACTTTTTTAATTCTTCTGTGTTATCAGGCCAGCCAAGAACGCTAAACGGCCAAAGAGCTGAAGAAAACCATGTGTCTAAAACATCTTCATCCTGATACCAGTTATCAGGATCTTTTTTAACCTCTTCAGGAAGGTCGTCTTTTTCAAAGCAAATAATTTTATTAGGATCTTTTTTGTTATACCATATCGGAATCCTATGTCCCCACCATAATTGCCTTGATATACACCAGTCCCTTAAATTTTCTATCCAGTGAAAATAAACATTTTCCCAGTGTTTTGGTATTATCTTAACTCTTTTTTCTTTTACAGCGCTTATAAGTTTGTCTTTAAAGGAAGTCATTTTTACAAACCACTGTTTTGATAAAAAGGGCTCTATAATGGCTTTTGAGCGGTATGAGAGGCCTATTCTTAATTTATAGGGCTCAATTTTGTCTAAAAGGTTTAGATTTTCCATCTGCTTAACAATCTCATCCCTTGCCTGCAGCATTGTCATTCCTTTAAATTGTCCCCCATTTTCATTTATTTTTCCGCTTGGAGTCATAATATTTATCATAGGAAGATTATGATCTATACCGATGTTGTAATCATTATGGTCATGGGCTGGAGTAATTTTTACCATTCCTGACCCAAAAGATGGATCTACATAATGATCTTCAATAATTGGAATTTCCCTATTAACAAAAGGCAGCAGAACTTTTTTCCCGACTAATGATTTGTATCTTTTATCTTTTGGAGAAACTGCTATTGCTGTATCGCCAAGCATTGTTTCAGGCCTTGTAGTAGCTATGATAACAAATGAGTTATCTTCTCCAACAATAGGGTATTTAAAGAACCACAGGCTTGAATCTATTTCTTCATATTCTACTTCATCATCAGCAAGTGCTGTTTGAGTCACAGGATCCCAGTTTACAAGGTAATCTCCCTGATAAATAAGCCCTTCATCGAACATTTTTTTGAATACATGTCTTACTGCTTCATTATTCTTCTGATCCATTGTAAATCTAAGTCTTGACCAGTCACATGAGCATCCAAGTTTTTCTAGTTGATTCAGTATATTTTTTTCTTTGTCTTCTTTCCATTCCCAAATGTGTTTTAAAAACTCTTCTCTTTTAAAATCTTTTCTTCTTTTATTTGTAGTTTTAAACAGATGTTTTTCTACTACAGTTTGTGTGGATATTCCGGCATGATCGGTTCCAGGAACCCATAGGGTTTCATAGCCCATCATTTTATGATAACGTATCATTACATCCTGAAGGGTTTCAACTAAAGCGTGCCCCATATGAAGTACTCCAGTAACGTTGGGAGGGGGTATAACTATGCAGTATGGTTTTTTTGAAGATTTTGGATCAGCTTTAAAAAAGCTGTTTTCTTTCCAGAATTTATACCATTTTTCTTCAACTTCTTTAGGATTATATGATTTTGATAGTTCTGTCATAATAAATAGTCTTTTAGTAAAAAATATATCACTCTTTGATATGAAAGTCAAAAAAGCTTTTTATGCTATAGTAATACTTTTGTTAATTAAATAATTAAAACATAATAGTTTTATTTAAAATAATTTTTATTAAAATATTGCTTTTTAATGGTTGTAAAGCGTTTCTTTAATTATTATTAAAATAATTAATTTAATTGTTAGAAGAAGTTTTTTGTAGTATAATTTAGAAAGAAAAACATAAAAAATATTTTAAATATATGTATGATAGGCCTGTTTCTATAGATCCTTTAAACTTATTTTTTAATGCCATTGATTTAGAAGGAACTTCTTCAGAGTCTGGATTAAGAACTATTTCAGGATTAATACATCTTCACTCAGAAAAAATTAAAAAACCAATTATTGGAATTCTTCCTTCCTTCATAGAGATGTCTTTTGCATCAGTTGAGATTATAATGTCTTTGGCATTAAATATTATTTTTAAAAGTGTTGCTTATGTTCTTTATTTAATTGATTGTGATAACGCATCAGAATTTTTTGAATATTTTTCTACAAAAATGTTTCAAATGACAATTCAAAGCTCATATGTTTTTTTTATAAGCAGCGTTCATTTTTTTACCTTAGGTTTTAAGTGCCAAAAAGCTTAGTATTTATTGTCTTTAATTGTAATATTTTATAATTTATTTCACTTTAAATATTAATAAGCAAGGATATGCAAATTATGGCTATAAATATTGAATCTTCACATAGAAGCTTTTTAGGCGGAGTGTGCGATGCCGGTAAAATGGCAGTTTTGTTATCTCCGACATATGCTGTAGGTTCTGCACTAAAAGCTCTTTGTAGTGTTGGATATGGTTTTTGTAGTATTATTGGTTATGATGACCAATTTATAACAGATGCAGATAGAAATGGACTTTTACTTTTAAGCACAAGAAGATATTTTCCACGTAATCTTATGAAAAGAATGGCTATTGAAAATGGTTCAAAATCTTTAGAATTTGCAGCAAGATCTGTAACTAGTTTTTTATCCGGCGGGGCTCATTTATTAACTTTTGGAAAAATTAATTGTAAGGATTTAGAAAGAAAAATTAACGAAAAGCTGGGAATAGATGGTAGGAATTTACATATTATTAGGGATGCTGCTTTAGAACAATTATGCCTGGTGATGCGATAGTTCCTGGCCCCTTGGAAGATGCTTATAATGGTCTTAGAAGGATTCGGGTAATAACCTCAAATCCTTTTTTTAACATGGAAGAAAATTAAATATTACTTAATAAGGAGATAATAATATGGCTTTAACAGCATTAATAATAGCGCCTGAAACTTGTGATAGGGAATTTATAGCGGGCATGGCTCCTGCATTTGTAAGGACTGTTATTTCAGCACCGGAATGTGCATCAAGTCTGGCTTTTGGATTAATCGGAAAATTTATTTCTCCATTTTTTTATTGTGTAGGATCAAAAGATAATAAACAAGTTTATGAACTTTTAGAATGTATGTCTAATGAAGCTTTGGAAAACGCTGTTTATGCGGCATTATATTGCGTGTCAGGAACTGCTCAGGTTGTTACTTTAGGATTATGCAATTTGGAATCTATGACAGGTATGGAGGATAAAGATCCTCTTGAAATAGAGATCCCTTTTAAATATTGATAATTTGTCTTGAATATAAAGTTTTTAATGTGAAATCTTAATAATAAAAAATTATACTAGTACTCATGGAAAAAATGAAAAACATTTTAACGGGAGATCGTCCAACGGGTCCTTTGCATTTAGGACATTATGTTGGATCTTTAATAAATAGAGTTGATTTACAGGATAAATATAATCAATTTGTAATGATTGCAGATGCACAGGCTCTTACAGATCATGCTGACAGGCCTGAAGTAGTAAAAAACAATATTCTGCAAGTTGCCTATGATTATTTATCTGTTGGAATAGACCCTGAAAAAACTACTATTTTCATACAATCAGCTATACCGGAGCTGTTTGAGCTTACGGTGTTTTTCTTAAATTTGGTTACATGGAACAGGTTAAAACATAATCCTACTGTAAAAACTGAAATAAGACAAAAGGGAATGGAAGATGATGTTTCTGCAGGATTTATGACATATCCTGTATCACAAGCAGCAGATATTGCTATATTTAAGGCATATTTTGTTCCGGTGGGCGAAGATCAATATCCAATGATTGAATTAACAAAAGAAATAGTAAGAAAATTCAACCGTACCTATAAATCAAAAGTATTAATTGAGCCTAAAGTAATTACACCGGCTGTTGCACGTCTTCCCGGGATTGATGGGCAGGCAAAAATGGGAAAGACATTAAATAATGCAATCTTCTTATCTGATACTTCTGATGTTGTTATGAAAAAGGTAAGAAGCATGTACACTGATCCAAGTCATTTACGTGTTGAAGATCCCGGAAAAGTTGAAGGTAATCCTGTATTTACCTATTTAGATGTTTTTGATCCGGATAAAGAAAAAGTAGAGGAAATGAAAGCTCATTATATGAAAGGCGGGCTTGGAGACGTTATAGTAAAAAAACGTCTTTTAGATGTTCTTGAAAACTTTTTAGACCCTGTTAGGAAAAAAAGAAAGGAATATGAACAAAATAAGGATTATGTTTTAGACGTATTAAAAAAAGGAACTCAAAAAGCTTCAGAATGCGCTAAAGAAACCATGGAAGAAGTAAAACAGGCTATGCAAATAGACTATTTTAAATCTTTATGATGGGTTCTATGTTCTTCTTCTTCAATTTCTTTAGTAATGTTTTCTTCTCTTTCCTCTTCAGAAACCGGTTCTTTCATAAAGAACTCTCTAAAGAATATATATATTGCTCCTACGATAAATAAAACCGGAAGAACAACTTCCCAGTTAATATTGAACTGGACTGTGATAAAAACCCCTAAGAATACAATTATTGATATAATCATATCAAAATGTTTGCCTAAAAGATATTGCCTTACTGCAACAGCAAGACCAATTACAAGCATGATAGAAGGCCACCATGAGTGAATGTATGTTATTATAGCTAGTCCGACCAAGAAAATTGCTGTTGCAATAGCATGTGATTTTTTACGTGACATAATTTGTTTAGCCATAAAAGTAGCTCCTTATTATTAGTTGCCTTAATTATATTATTATAAAAATCGATTTTCTTTGCTAGAGATGATCTTATTTAAATATTTTGCAGTATGAGAATTTTTTATTTTTATGATTTCATCAGGGGTCCCTTTAGCAATTATTTCTCCTCCTTTATTTCCGGCATCAGGCCCTAAGTCTATTATATAGTCAGCATTTTTGATGATATCAAGATTATGCTCTATTATAATAAGTGTATTTCCTTTGTCTGCAAGACGATGGAAAATGGATAATAATTTTTCTATGTCACAATTATGAAGTCCTATTGTAGGTTCATCAAAAATATACAAGGTATTTTTCAAAGATCTTTTTGAGAGTTCTTTTGATAGTCTGATACGTTGAGCTTCTCCACCGGATAAGGTTGATATTTCTTGTCCAAGTTTCAAGTATTCCAATCCTACAGATTCAATAGTTTTAAGTTTTTTTAGTATTTTAGGAATAAATTCAAAAAATTCAATTGCCTGAGAAACGGTCATTTCAAGAACTTCAGCGATATTTTTACCTTTAAATTTTATGTCAAGGCTGATGGAATTAAGTTTTTGACCATTACATGACTCACATTTTACTTTTACAGGAGGAAGAAATTGTAAGTTAACATTTCTATATCCTAGCCCATAACATGTTTTACACATCCCTTTTCTATGGTTATAACTGAAGTGTCTAGGTAATAGTCCTTTTATTTTTGCGCTTTGCAGCGATGCATAATAATGTCTTAATATAGGGTGAATCTCAGTATATGTGCTGACATCTGCTCTAATCGTTTGACCTATAGGGCTTTGATCAATTGATATGATTTTTTCAATGGTTTTTAGACCATCTATTTGAGCATGGTCCAATTTAATATTATTAACTCGTGTTTTAATTGCTTTTTCAGAAGCGTTTTTCAATATATCATGTGCTAAAGTTGATTTTCCGGATCCTGAAACACCTGTTATGCATGTTATGGCACTTGTAGGAAGTTTGACAGATAGATTCTTTAAGTTATGGAGCGATGCATTTTTTATTGAGATATCAAACTTTAGTTTTCTTGTTTTTTCAGGTGATGGTATAGTTTTTTTATTGCTTAAGTATTGTCCTGTCAATGAATTGGGGTTTTCAATTATCTCTTTTACTGTTCCTTTAGCTGTAATTGTTCCTCCTTTTTCTCCGGCAAATGGGCCAAAATCAAAAATATAATCTGAAGCTTCAATTATCATTTTCTCATGTTCTACCAATATTAAGGTATTGTCCAAATTGTTTAATCTTTTTAAAGCTTTTATTAATAGGTCAGTATTGTAAGGATGAAGGCCTATTGTTGGCTCATCTAATACATAGATGCAGGATGAAAGATCTGTTCCTAATTGTCTTGCTAGCCGTATTCTTTGCAATTCTCCTCCGCTTAATGAAGGGGATGACCTGTTTAATGAAAGATAGCCTAGACCTATTTCACATAAGAAGCTTAGCCTTTGAGTTATTTGCTTTATTGTTTCTTCTAAGTATTTTTCATATTGGCTAATATCAATTGAAGTTATAATTTCTTTAACATTTGATATTTCCATGTTACAAATATCATCGATTGAATAATTATTGATTTTTACATTTCTGGCTAAAGGATTTAGCCTTGTTCCTTCACAATAGGGACATGTTCTTTCATCCATAAGATGTATTAAAGGAAGACGGTAAAAAGCTTTTGCATGCTTGGCTGCAAAAGAAAGAATAGTATTAAGCCCCTGCCATTGAAAATATAAATTATCAATTTTTATTTTTTTGTCTGAGCCGTTAAAAAAAACTGTTTTTTCTTTGTCAGTTAAATCAGCTAATTCTTTTTTTGTATTAATTTTTAATTTAGAAAAATACTTAGATAAAAGTTTAAATGATCTATTTTTATAATCCTTAAATATAAAATAACAAATTTCTTCGATCGATAAACTTAAAAAATCATTGTCATCAGATAGTTTTGAGCCATAAATAGATCCTATGCCTTGACACTCTGTACACATTCCTTTTTCTGAATTAAATGAAAAAGTCTGAGGTGTAATAGTCGGATAAGATTTGCCGGTGCTCTCCACTGCAAATGATAAATTAAAAAAGACATCTTCTTGTTCTTTGGCAATGACAATTTTATTATTTGAAAAAGTAGCAGCTGTTTGTACTGCTTCATATAAACGATTCTTTATTTTTGAATTTGTTATAAGTCTGTCTATAACTAGAAAAAGATCGTTTTTTCTTTTTATATCGAAAGGAATTTCTTCTTCCAGTTCATAATATTTGTCATTAAGTCTTATGCGCAGATATCCTTGCCTTTTTAGGCGTTCTTTTAAATCTTCAAATGTTTCACTTTTATAAAAAGTAATAGGTGATAAAACATAAATTTTTTCACCTTCAGGATATGATAAAATTTTCTCAACTACGTAATCCTTGCTGATTGGTTTTATTTTTTCATGTGTCTCAGGGCAGTACGCCTGTCCCATATGGGAGAATAATATCCTTAAAAGATCGTAGATTTCTGTCATTGTCCCTACAGTTGATCTAGGGTTCTGAAGATGACCTTTTTGTTCAATTGCTATACATGGTGAAAGGTTGTTTATGTTCTCAACCTGAGATTTAGGCATTTGTTTAACAAACTGCCTTACATACACCGGAAGGGCATCTATATATCTTCTTTGTCCCTCAGAATAAATAGTATCAAAAGCTAAAGAACTTTTACCGGATCCTGAAGGTCCAGTAAAAACTGATATTTTGTTTAATGGTATCTCTGTAAATATGTTTTTTAAATTGTTTTGATGTGCATTTTTTATCTCAATATACTTGTCTTGAATTATTGGCGGCGTTGTTTTTACTGTTTTTTCTTGGTGATTTGAAAATTCTTTTTTTAAAAATTTTGCAGTAAGGGTATCTTCTTTAATAAATAATTCAGGGCTGTTTTGAGCTATTATTTTTCCTCCGCAATCACCTGCAAAAGGTCCTAAGTCAATTATCCAGTCAGCGCATTTAATAAAATCAAGATTATGTTCTATTACTAATACTGAATTATTTTTATCTACAAGTTTATTAAGCAGGTTGATCAAATGCTGGATGTCATATGGGTGAAGCCCAGTTGTAGGCTCATCTAAAATGTATAATGTTTTACCAGTATCGGGACGCATTAATTCTTTTGCTAATTTAATTCTTTGAGCTTCTCCGCCTGAAAGTGTTGTTGCCGGCTGACCTAAGTGAATATATCCAAGGCCAACGTCTGATAAAACCTGCAGCTTTTTTCTTAAAGAAGGAATATTTTCAAAAAATAAAAAAGCTTCTTCAACTGACATCTCAAGGATATCGTAAATATTTTTATCCTTATAATAAATGGACAATATCTCATGGTCATATTTTTTGCCGCCGCATTGAGGGCAGGTAGCGTATTCATCTTCCAAGAAATCCATATCAATTTTGATTTGGCCCATTCCCTTGCAATATGAGCATGATCCTTCTTTAACGTTAAAGCTAAAATGCCCAGGAAGATATCCTCTTATCTTACTTTCTTTTAATGATGATAATAATGTTCTTATTTCATCTAATAATTTTGTGTATGTTGAAGGATTTGATCTTGGCGTTCTTCCAATAGGAGACTGATCTACAAAAATAACTTTATCAATAAGTTTATTAATTAGTTTGTCGTATTTTCCTGTTTTTTTATCTGTCTTAAGTAATTGATTTGACAAAGCAGGATATAATGTATCTGAAATTAATGAAGATTTGCCTGAACCTGATACGCCTGTTATGCAAGTTATTACATTTGTAAAAATTTCAAGATCTACATTTCTTAAATTGTTATGAGATGCGCCAAGGAGTTTAAAACTTTTGTTTTTAGATGCTTTTCTTGTCTTTTTAGGTGAGACAATTTCAAATTGCTTTGTTAAATATTGCCCAGTTAAAGAATTTTTATTCTTTTTAATGTCTTCTAAAGTTCCAGCAGCAATAATTTCTCCACCATGTATTCCAGCTTTTGGCCCAATATCGACTATCATATCAGCATTTTGCATTGTGTCTCTGTCATGTTCAACAACGATTATTGTATTGCCGTTATCTCTTAGAGACTTGAGAGTATTTATAAGTTTTAAATGGTCCGACGGATGTAATCCTATTGATGGCTCGTCTAGTATGTATGTCGTTCCAATAAGTCCACAT
Source organism: uncultured bacterium (assembly GCA_964411685.1). Taxonomy (GTDB): domain Bacteria; phylum Chlamydiota; class Chlamydiia; order Chlamydiales; family SM23-39; genus CAYPMA01. The sequence continues at coordinate 9,157 of CAYPMA010000013.1, read as the reverse complement.
CCTATTTGAGATGCAAGTTTTACTCTTTGCGCTTCTCCTCCGCTCAATGAGGGAGAGGATCTGTCAAGTGTTATATAATGAAGACCTACATCTAATAAAAACTGTATTCTTTTTTTTATTTCAGTTATTAAATCTTTTGCTATTAAAGAATCTTCTTCAGACAAAAAGATGTTTTTGAAAAAAAACAAAGCTTCCTGTGCTGTCATTGCAGATATCTCATGTATCTTTTTATCATTTACAGTAGTTGCCGCAGGATAATTTTGTAATTTTGAGCCATGGCATAAAGGACATACGGATTCTGTCATCAATTGTTCTATTTTATTACGGTATATCTCGCTTTTTGCTTCTTGAAGCCTTTTTTTTGCTTCGTGTATTACTCCTTTCCATTGAACGTATTCTTCCCATGAGAATTTCTTTCTAGGATGATAAAAATTCATTAAGGTCCATTTTTTATCTGTACCATACAAGTATACATTTTTAGCTTTTTGTGAGAGTTTTTCCCATTTTGTATTTACATCAAAATTATACATTTCAGCTAGATTATCATAGATATTTCCGTATCTTATGGTTTCATAATGGCTTGCTATTAAACAGCAGTTATCTTTTATGCTTAATTTTGGATTTATTATTTTATCTAAATCAAATGTTTTTATTTCACCAAGACCTTGGCATTCAGGACACATGCCTGAAGGATGGTTAAATGAAAAATTACTTGGTTCAAGTGGACCATATGATTTTTTAGATTTATGTGAATAGGCATATTGGGATATAAATTCCTCATTCTGAGAATCTACATCAAGCACACTGAAATATCCCTTCCCAATATTTAGCGCTGTATCTATTGCTTCTTTTAATCTTGGCTGGTTCTCTTTTGATGTTGTTAATCTATCAATTACTATATCTACATCATGTGCTGTCTTAGGATCTAGTTCTGATATTTCTGATAAGTCTTCAATTTTTCCATCGACGCGAACTCTCATGAAACCCTGTTTTAATATTTCTAAAAAACTTTCTTTAAAAGATCCTTTTTTATTTTTGGCATAAGGAGCTAAAATTATTATTTTTTTATTGTCTTTAAGATTTTGCAATTTAGAAATGATTTTTTCTCTACTCTGTGCTTGTACAGGTTCATTGCTAATTGGGCAATGGAAAATCCCTATTCTTGCAAATAATACCCTCATGTAATCATAGATTCCGGTGATCGTTCCTATAGTAGATCTTGGGTTTCTCATAGAAGATTTTTGTTCTATTGCAATAGTTGGTGATAATCCTGATATCATTTCTGCTTGGGGTTTTTTCAATTCACCCAAGTACCTTTTTGCCCCATGAGGAAGTGATTCAATATATCTTCTCTGACCTTCAACATATATTGTATCAAAAGCAAGTGATGATTTACCTGAGCCTGAGACACCTGTAAATACTATCAGCTTATTTTTATCCAAGCACAAGTCAACCTCTTTGAGGTTGTGCACTTTAATTTTCTTTAAAACTATTTGACGATTATTCAATTTTTTTTTAATTGTTAAGATAGTTGCTAAACACTTATAAGTATAATTGCTTGATTGTAATCATGCAATATTAACCTGCAAGGCTGTTAATGAGAACACATACAAAAATTATCTGTACTATAGGTCCTCCTGTAGATTCATTAGAAAAAATAATTGAATTAATTTCTGCTGGGATGGATGTCGCTAGATTGAACTTTAGCCATGGAACACATGATTCTCATAGAGAAACGATTATAAGATTGAAGAAAGCAAGGGAAATAACTAAGCAGCCTATTGCAATAATGCTTGATACCAAAGGCCCTGAAATAAGGGTTCATAAAGTTAAAAATAAATCAGTATCTGTTGATGCAAAACAAAAAATTTCATTGATAAAGGATGAGCCAAAAAATGATGATGAAATACAGATGCATCCTTTTTCAGTCTCAGAAACAGTAGAAAAAGGAAATAAAATTTTATTTAATGACGGATTTGTCTCTTCAACAGTTGTTGAGAAAACAGAAAATAAAGTTGTTGTAGAAATTGAAAATAATGGAACAATCAGTGAAGGAAACTCAATTAATATACCTCATGTATCATTAAATTTACCTGCTTTAACTGATGATGATATTGAGGATTTAAAATTTGGATGCAGCAACAATATTGATATAGTAGCAGCATCGTTTATTAGATCTCCGGAGCATGTTTTAGCAATAAAACAATTGCTTTCACAGGAAGGAAGGCCTGATATACCTGTAATTGCTAAAATAGAGAATTCTGAAGGAATAGATAATTTTGATTATATATTGGATGTGGCTGACGGAATAATGGTGGCTAGAGGAGATTTAGGAGTCGAGGTAGATTTATCTGTAATTCCAAAATTACAGAAATCAATTTTGAGAAAATGTCATGAAAAATATAAGCCCGTAATAATTGCTACTCAAATGCTAGAATCGATGATCAACAATCCAAGGCCAACAAGGGCTGAAGTGTCTGATGTCGCAAATGCAATTTATGAAAGCGCATCATGTGTAATGCTGTCAGGGGAGACTGCTAAAGGAAAATATCCTATAGAAACTGTGCGTATAATGAAAAATGTTGTGAAAAAGACAGAAGAAGATTTTGATTATCAGGAATTTATGTCTAAACATAAAGGCAATAAGGTGAATGATACATCATCTTCTGTTGCTCTTGCTGCTGTTAAGTGTTCTTATAATACTGAAGCAAAAGCAATTTTTATTTATTCCTCCAGTGGGTTTACGGCCAGGTTATTATCAAGGTGGAGACCTGACAAAACTATTATTGTACTTACTACAAACATGAACACCTATCATCAATTATCATTTCTGTGGGGTGTTATCCCTGTTCATACTTTAAAATGTAAAGATGAAAAGGAAGCTTTTTCCATAATGAGTAAATTTGCTATTGAAAATAAGCTTGTTTCTTTTGGAGATCTTATAGTGATGACTGCCGGAACACCTTTTGGTAGAAAAGGTTCTACAAATCTTTTAATAGTTGATAGTATAGGACATGTATTGGTGCGGGGAAAAGGTGGCTTTGGAGAGAAGGCAGAAGGCAGGATAGCTATATTGCATTCTCCTGAGGGTGCTGATGCAGAACTATTAAAGAATAAGATAGTTGTAATGGTTAAATGTGATGAGAGCTATTATCCTATTTTAAAAAATGTAAGCGGCATTATCTTGCAGAATGACTACTCTGACCTTAAAGCAGAGGAAAAAGCCGAAAAGTTCGCAAAGGAAAATAATATACCAATCATTACCGGTGCAGATAATGCTAACACTCTTTTGAAAGAGGGAGAGAGGGTAATAATTGATCCTTCTAACTGTTATATTTATCCTGAAAAACCAACAAGATAAACACAACTTCCTTGTTTATAATGGTTTTGAGTCGTTAGTCAAATTAAAATAATTTCTTACAAATTAATTATTAGTTAGTTATATAAAAATATTAATTGACAAATTAATATAATTAACTTATACTATTTTGTTACTATTAGTAACCAAATTTGGAGGAAGATAGTTATGGGAAAGGCATACACTCTAACATTTCGAGAAGATACTTATGCAGCTTTAAACTCAATAGTTGGAAAGAATAATTTTGAAAATATTTTAAAAGATAGTTCTCTTTATGAAAACAGATCAAAGTCTTTAAGAAATATGGCCATTGGTATAGCCCTTATAGCCGGAGGCTTTTTTATTCCTAATTTTATTGTTTGTGCGTCTATATTAAGTTTAGGTTCTTTGATGACTACATATAATTATTTTCAATATAGACAAGTGAAAAAACAAATTGAGGATAAAGAAGGAAAAAAGATTATTGATTGTGCTAAATTACAAGCATTTCAAGAAGGTGTTGATGACGGTGTAATAGTAACCTTAGAAGATGCAACTGGCCCTTTATCAAGAAGAGAAAGCGATCTTATTGAGTTAATTAATGGTAATACTCATCCTCATCAAGCATAATATAGTTTTTGATAAATTAATCCTGCTGCGAATATAGCTGCTGTATCTGTACGCAAAATGTTATCATGCAGCTTTATTCCTTTTGCATTATAAGAATTCTCAAGTAATTTTATTTCTTCTTCTGTAAAACCTTTTTCAGGACCTATAAATATTATTATTTTATAATTGGTTGTATCAATGTTTTCTTTTATAAAAAGAGGTGCGCTTTCTTTAATATCTCCGAAAAAGCAGTTTGATTTGTTTTTTATATTAAAAGATGAAATATCCTTTATCTCATCAATTTTAGGAATATCAAGCCTTGCACACTGCTTTACAGCTGAAAGTATAATATGATTGAATCTGTTTTTTCTATTATCTGATAATATGATTTTTTCTGACAATTTTGAATGAAAAAGCATGAATGAAGAAACTCCTAATTCTGTTGCCTTTTCAAGTATGTTTTCAAGTCTGTTTTGCTTGCAGAAAGCCTGACACAATATTATTTCAAATTTACTTTTTTCTTTTTCAAGGATTTCATCGATATTAACAATAGCATGTTTATCTGAAAATTCTACTATATGTGCTTTTGCCAGTTGATTTTTGCCATTAATTAATTCAATAGTGTCATTTATTTTTTTTCTCATTACTTTATGAAGATGGAAAAACTCATCTCCATCTATTGTTAGCTTTTTTTCATTTTCAAAAATATCAGGAATAAAAAAACGGTCATTTGGCATTTAACTCTCCATAGTTTTCTATTATGGAACCTTTTCTGCAAAGAGCTTCTTTAAAAATAAAAGAGAGGTTGTTTTTCTCTTCTTCTTTTAAAGATGGAGAAGCAATTTTTTTTAATTTTTGAATTGATAAAACATCGAATGCAGCTAACTTTAAATAATGCTTTGATAATTTTTTGTTTGAAGTGAAATTGAATACTAATTTGAACCTAAAATCTTTTATAAAAAGATCTTTTGTTTTTTCATAATATATAATTTCATCAGATTCAATAAATTCATAATCCTTGTATTTTTTTGGAACGAATAAAAATAAAAAGTCCTTAGAATAAATTCTCTTCAAATCAACAAGATGAGGATAAATTTTTAAAAATTCAGTTTTTTCTTCAGGTAAAATTATGCAAATTGAATCTTTTCTAAATTGCTTATACAGAACTTTTGGAGTTTGCTGTTTCCATCTATTGTGCTGCCATAGCCATTCTCCCGGCCTTTCTTTAATGCTATCCTGTAATAGGGTCAATGCCTTATTCATTAATCTGGGGCATTCAATGTCTAAGCTATTTTCTAAATTTGGCCATATAGGATCAGAATATTTTATTCTATAGCCTCCGACAACACGTCTTGTCATAGCAACTATTATTGGGCTATTTGTCTTGTATGCCAGTAATGCCGGTGCAGGGGAGTTCCATGCCCTTCTTCCTAAAAAAGGAAAAGAATAGCCGCTGTCAGGCATTCCCTGGTCTCCTACAATTCCCATAAAGATTCCTTTTTTTAAGTTCCTTAATCCCTCTCTTACTGCATTTCTTGGAATTATTATCCTTCCTCCGAATTTTTCTCTTATAGATACTATCCATTTATACAATTGCTTATTCTTTGTAGGCTTACCTATAGCAATACCTTTCATATGCCTTGTTCCGTCTAAAAATAAAACTTCCCAATTTGACTGATGTCCGCAAAAGAAAATTATTCCTTTATTCTTGTTATATATTTCATAGGCCTTTTGAGGATTGTCGCACACAATCACTTTATCAAAATTCTTCTCTCTTGCAAATCTAGGATATTCAAGCATATTAATTGCAAGATTTTGAAAAGATTTTTTTGCAATTTTTATTTGCTGTTTATAAGTAAGCTTTAAATCAGTTGCCAAAGCTAAATTGCTTAAAGATCTTTTTCTGTAATCTTTTAAAACATAATAAGAGAGATATCCTAAAATATTTCCAAAAATATGAATTAATTTATAAGGCATAAAGGCAAAAGGAAATGTAATGATTCTTAAAAATATATAAAAAAGTGTTTGCCTATTCATCTATTAAAACTTTTATTACTTCGTTTAGATGTTTTGAAAAATCATAATCTTTAACTGAATTTCTTATAGCTTCAGAAGATTTTTTAGTTTTTTTCTTTTTATTCATAGCAAATAATAATGCTTGGGAGAATTTAGTTTTATTAAAAATATCTTCTATAACCATACCGTTTTTATGGTTTAATATTTCCCAAGCTCCGTTTGATGAAGATGTAATAACAAAATTGCCCATGGAAAGAGCTTCTAATGTTACGTTTGCAAAAGGGTCATAAATGGAAGGAATTACAACACAGTCAGCTAATTGATAAAATGAAATGGGATTATCAGTAAATGAATGAAACATAACTTTTTTTTCTAATCCCTTTTTTTTCACATGCTTTTTAAAGAATTTTTGATTTTTATCTTTTCCTACAATGGATAATAAAAAATTTTCATTTTTTATTACTTCCAATGCGTTTATTAACTGAATAAGTCCTTTTCTTTTGTATCCGCTTCCTATGAATAAAAAATGGAAAAGATTATTTTGTATGTTATTTATTTTTATAAAATTATCTTTTTCAGCTTTCCATAATTCAAAATCATTTTGTTTTTCATTCCATTCAACCCCGTTATGAATAACAGATATCTTATCTTCAGGAGTTTTGAAATATTTCAATATTTCTTTTTTTACCATGTTGGAATTTACTATTATTTTCTTTAATGCAGGGTTTTCAAATGCTTTTTTCTGAATGCGTAAAATTGTTTTATGATAAGGGTTAATAGAAATTAAGATTTTTTTAAAAAAATTTTCAATTTTCATTCTTTTCTTTAAATATTCTTTATGACATCCATTGCCTGCTCTAAAATGTGTTTGCATTGATGTTTTATCAAGACCTAATACTAGAGAGAAATCATTTGATTTCTGAAACTTTATTGCCTTTTTATCAAAGTGGTGAAGTCTTGCTGAAGGAGGCCATTTAATTGTTTTTGATTCAAGGAAAATAATGTTGTTCTCTTCTATTGACAAATGATTTGAAGCACATAATATAAATACTTCATATCCTTTATCTCTTAACGCTAAAGATATGCGCCAAGCATTTTTTTCTAATCCACCTAATGTGTGGAATTTATTTAATAAAATAAGAATTTTTTTTGGCATTATTCAATTTTAGATTGTTGTGTAATAACAATATTATTATTTATTAGCTCTATTTTTATATATAGTTTTTCATCGTTTGGTGTATATAGTCTAAATCTGTTCATGTATCCTCTGAATCTATTCCTTAAATATTCTTCTTGATGCTGCTGCTGAAGTCCTTTCATATCATTTTCAGATGATTCAGATAATGTTTTTGCAACATATAAGTTTTCAAGCTCATGAGGATATACAAACTGCATGTTCCAAAATAATGTATCTCTTTCACTTTTTGGAGCTGCAATAACAACAATTTGTACCATGTCTTTTACAATATCTAAAAATAAACGGCTTACTCCTTTTGCAAGTAGAGGCTGTGTTATCATTCTTATTCCGCTTTTATTCTGCACAAAATCATTTGTCTCTATTTTGCAGGTGTCAGGATTTAGTGTTTTGCTATATTTAACGGGATAAAAAACCGACACGGGAATAGGTGCATTTATAGGTATTAGATCAGTCATGGAAAAATCAATTCTTAAAGCTTTTGCCTGAGGATCATCTATTTCTAAAGGCGAATTAGATATTGAGCTTATGTTTATTCTCTTCCATGATGCAGGGACATAAAAGCTTATCTCATCTTTTTGCTTGGTGGATTGAAGAGAATTAAGTTCTGCCTTTGAAATGTCATTCAAATTAAATGTTAGCTTTAAGCCTTTAGTTTTTAAATCCTTAACTATTGGTTCTGGTCCGCTTACTGTAATGTAGAGATGGTAGGGCCATATATCTAAAAACTGATATCCTGCTGGGGCTTCTCCTATAGGCTTAGTTACAAGTATGGGTATCCTTTCAGTTACGAACTTTGTGAGTTTGATTATAAAGTCTTTATGAGAGATTTTTGTTATTCCTTTTGATAGGTCGATGTCCTTATTTAATGAAATGATATTTTTCTTGGATATATCTGCTATCCATTCACTTACTTTTCCTTCGGCATCAATTATCACTTCAAGATCAGTGCTGTTTAATGAATTCATTAAGTTCGAATTCCCTGTAAGAGACAGGGTTATTCTTTTTTGTAAAATGCCATTTGGCTGAAGGCCTTCAATAGTTTTTCCTGAAGGGATATTAATAACTTTTACCGGTACTTCGGAAAATGTTTTTTGTGATGTAAGTGAATGATTTACAACTATCCATATAATCATGCCAAGAACAAGGGATACAACTTTCCTTGGCCAGTTATCTATAAATATTCTCTTTAACCATGTCCTCATTGTTTTATCCACTCGCGCAATTTAAATTTTTCCTGGAAAGGCATTTTATTAGGAGGGTTGAATATGCTTCTTATTATACCTTTAAAACGGTCTATTTTCACTCCTCTTGTCATTATTCCGTCTCTTGCTATTGATACTTTTCCTGTTTCCTCAGAAATAACTATAACAAGAGCATCTGTAATATGACTAAGGCCAAGGCCCGCCCTATGTCTTGTTCCCATTGATTTCGTGAGCTGCAGGCTGTCTTCTGCCAAGGGAAGTATTACTGCAGCAGCAAGAATAGTTTGGGATCTTATTAGCACTGCACCATCATGCAGAGGAGTCGTCGTTGCAAAGATTGTTTCTAAAAGTTCTGAAGAAAAAATGGCATTTAGCTTTACTGCTTTTTGAGCATACTCATCCAATGAATCTTCATGTTCTAGTACAATTAATGCTCCAACTCTTTTTTCCGCTAATCTGTAACATGAAGTTGCTAAGTGATCTAGATACTTGTCAAACTCGGATATTTCCTTAAATCTTCTTCCCTTTAAGCTTAGCCTTGAAAGGGCTACTCTTAATTCGGGCTGGAAAATAACCAGTATAGCTATAACAGCAGTGTTGCCTAGTAATACAAGTATCTTATGTAGAACCGGAAGCTTTAGCCAATACGAGAAAGCAAATAGTATAAAAAAAGCTAAAAACCCCCATACCAGGTCCATAGACTTTGTATTCCAAAAAAATGAAAGAAGATAATTGATAAAAAATGCAATTATCAAAATTTCAAAAAAAGGAGTAATGTTTGATAAAAATCCCATA